>JAHFAE010000054.1 GCA_023250675.1 Oligoflexia bacterium
GTATCTAAGTAGAGCTCGAAACGTTCTTGATTTCAATCATGGTGTTAAAGACGATGTTGATTATGACTCGATTTGTCTTCATTCTTACTCTGTTAAGTCTAGTGGCCTGTCATAAACTAGAAAATACAGATCCAAATAAACTCATTTTTGGCTTAAGTGCTCCTCCATTAACTCTTGATCCAAGGCTTGCTACTGACGCCACATCCCAGCGCCTCTGCGACCTGATTTTTAGTTCACTTATTCGAAATGGTCCCGAACTTAAGGCCACTCCCCAGGCGGCAATAAGTTGGGTCATCGGTCAGAAAAAAATAGACTTCAAGATTAGAAAAGATTTGCGTTTCCATAACGGGCGGCTCGTAAACTTAAATGACATTGTTTATTCGATAAATGAGTTTAGAAAACCGTCAAATCCCGCGGCAACAAGCATATCAGCCATCTCAAGAGTTGAAATTACAGGAGACGATACTATTTCTCTTATTTTGTCACGAAACGACGGTTCTCTGTTCGGCCAACTCAATGAAATTAAGATTTTACCCCGAGAAGAAATTGAAAATCCCCATTCAAATTTTGCCCTTACCCCAGTGGGTTCTGGCCCCTATAGACTTGTCTCTTGGGATAACAATCAGCTGACATTAGAAAAATCTTCAGGCGCACCCTACGCTTTACCCCAAATTAGGGAATTGCAGTTCAGATTTATTCGCGACGAAACCACGCGGTTTCTAAAAATTCTAAATGGCGATATCGATATTCTGAGTAACGACCTTCAAGAGGATAAAGTCAAAGAACTCCAAAAATCTCAAAAAGTTCACGTTTTGATAACACCAGGATTAAATGTCGTCTACGTTCTCATAAATTTAAAAAACCCTACACTGGGTAATCTCACTGTTAGGCAGGCCCTTTTCTCAAGTCTCGATCGAGTCGAAATAATCAAATACAAACTTGACGGTTTTGCAAACTTAGCCACGGCAATTATTGCACCTTCAAATCCTTACTTTGACAAAAATTTAAGTCTGAATAATTTTAAGCACTCGAATCTTATATCTACGTTAAAATCTCTGGGGTTGGATTCAAAAGAAATCTCATTTAAGTCCTCAGATTTAGCCCAAGAAAATGGTTTAGCCTTAGCCCACCAATGGAATAAAAAGGGGCTTAAAATTAAATTTCAAGCATACGAGTGGGGCACTTTTTACAATGACGTAAAAACAGGAAATTACGAGTTAGCACTTTTGAAATGGGTTGGAATCGTGGACCCCGATGTTTATCGGGATACTTTATCAAGTAGCGAGTTTCCGCCCGGCAGAAATCGTGGATACTATTCAAATAAGAAATTTGATGACCTAGTCAACAAAGCTCGAGAAACCATGGATTTTCGAACAAGACAGCGCCTCTATAATGAGGCGCAAAGAATAATTGCTGGAGATATGCCTGTCATTCCCCTATGGTACAATGACAATATCCACATACTGAGTCGACGCATCAAAAATTTTGTCCCACATATTGCTGGTAGCTTTTACCCAGTAATTGAATCTCAGAAAGAATAATACTTGGGTCATTCTCCAATTGTCTGACGAATTAAAGCCCGCTCTGCACCATGGGTTGTTCTAGACTTAAGAATTGGACCAAAGCTTTGCTCTCCAAATTTTCTTAGTCGTGCTTGCTCATTGTGGTCATATTTAATTCTCCAAACCAGCTGAATTATTAGTTAGAATAACGTAATGAAGAGAAAAGACTGGCTCTATGTCTTGACCGCTTTATTTGCGACTTGGTCAGTCGATCGAATCACCAAGATTTGGGCCACTGGTTTGCAAAATAATGAATTTCAAGGGCCAATGAGTTTTATTCTTCACCATAATCCGGGTGCTTTTTTAGGATTGTTCAGCGATTTGCCAAACATGTTAAGGATAGTAAGTCTCTCAACAGGTGGGGCATTTCTTCTCGTCCTTTTTGGCATTATTCAGTTTTTAATGCCTACCAAATCACTATTTTTACGAATTGGACTTTCACTTCTCATCGGCGGAATCATTGGTAACGTTACAGATCGAATTATTTGGGGTTACGTGGTGGATTTCATTATTATAGGCACGAATGTCTACCACACGCCGGCATTTAATTTGGCCGATTTTGTTCAGTGGATTGGTTACTTCTGCATCATCGGAGTCATCATTAAAGATGGAAAGTCCCTCTGGCCCGCCGAAAACATGAGAAAAAGTCTTTGGATAAATATTCGATTTCAAATCAAGTACTGCCTCATTTTGCTTCTTTGCGGACTTGGCCTTACATTAGTTCTTGGAACCTACAGTTATACTTATCTGAGCGTGACGATTCACGAATTGCGAGGAGACAATCCTCTTCTCCATGCCCAGTTTCTTTACCCCTTCGTTGCTACTTTCGCGCTGGTCAGCCTGACTTTTTCCACAATACTCTTCATGGTCGGACTCATTTTGTCTCATCGAGCCGCGGGCCCCCTTCATGCCTTTGAAAGATTCCTCAACGATTATATTGATGGAAAAGACGCAAGACTAAGGCTACGTGCCGGAGACGAATTTAAGCATTTAGAACAAATGGCAGACCGTTTGGCCAACGAACTTAATCCAAAATCTTTGCCGTCAAAATCCGGTTAAGGTAATATCTTTTTTCACGATTTTCTCGATGACAAAGACCAACGACATAATCCCCAATGGGATTTCGAACAAGTCCCTGGGGAGTAATATTTCTAGGTTGCCCGGGGTTACTTCCCCCTTGATAAGTAATTTCCAAAACCAATTGCTTTGAAGCCGCCTCGACAATGTTTCTCGTTGTTTCATTTTGCAAGAGATCCTTCATTGAATGTCGATTCCAATCTAGGCCTCCGCCTTGTGCTTTGTATATGTCCTCTAATGTGGCCTGGGGTCCTACGGCCTCCATACATTTTAGTCCCACTTCAAGGCAGGCTCTACTGTCGGCAAGGGCTCTGTGAGCTTGATCCACCTTAACTCCAAAAAGTGCAACTAAGGTAGCTAGCCTATGATTTGTGGATTTAGGATTAGTTTTTTGAGAAAGGAGGCAAGTGCAAATAACTTTGGACTCAGGCAAAGGAATTTTTAATTTTTCATATTCCAAAGCCAAAAAACCCATGTCAAAAGGAGCGTGATGTGCAATTAAAATCGAATCTTTTATAAATGCTTCAAATTGAGGGAGCACATCAGAAATGACTGGAGCGTGGACCACCATCTCGTTCGTGATGTGGTGAATACTGATTACAAAATCACCCATTTTTTCTTTGGGTTTAACTAGAGATTGAAAAGTGTCGATGACTTGCCCATTTCTCCATTTAACACCAGCGACCTCTACGATCTCGGCCACCAAAGGGAACTTTCCCGTGGTCTCCGTATCAAATCCAACAAACGTGTATTCGGCCCAAGGTTTCATTTTGTCCTAAGATAAACGTAACCAGGAGACTTGGCGTCTGAACGGCTATCTTTAACAGCATTCCAGACCTCGTCTTCGGGGGACCAATAGGGTTCGTACCATTTTCGATCAGGATCTAATATTAAAACAAGTCTGTGTTTTTCATCATAGGCTCCTACAGCAGCGATATGACCAACCATTCCTTCAGGATCTCCCGTTAAAATTCCTTGAGTAAAGTTTAAAATGACAAAATCATCAGAAGAATTTTCGTTACGAACAAGATCGTCATGAAATTTCTTTTTTTGCAAAACTAATTTCTTACCTCCGACCGAAAAAAATTCGGCGCGAGCCTTTGTTGAGTTGCCAAACAATTTAGGTAATGATCCATTGAGCACTTCAGCCAATCGTTCTACGGTGACACCAAGTATTCTTACTCCCTTAGCTTCGGCCAGTGCCGTGTCTCCACTGACTGACGACATATATTTTTCATCGGTGTATTTTTCTACAAGAGATTTATGGGTCAAAAGTTCGTCTTGGCTTGTTAGGTCGACGTTTTTTCTAGAGGCATTGAGTACGGTCACTAACGTAGCGGCTGAACATGATGATTCATTTTCTTGTCCCACATAAAATGGTATGAGAGCCCAAAAGTCACTAGCTTTGTTACTTCGAAAATATTCTGCGTTAGTGTTTCGTGAGAGGGGAGCTGCGTGGGGACCGTACTTGGGTTGGGCCGATAAAAACTGGCCAAAAAAAATAAGAAAAACCAAACTCACGTAGCTCCTTTGAGTCCAAGCGGGTGTGCAGAATGCGCCTGTTCCAAGTCCATTTCTAGCATACCAAGAAGCATTTGAATATAAATGAGTTGGGGCTTCATGAAAATACCATTGACCCTTCCTAGAATAGGGATAAGACCAATCCCGCGATCCACCTGTTTTACTGCTTCAATTGAGTGATTCATGTAACGCCACGTTCTCGCCAATATCTTTTTCGTATAGATACTTTCAATAGGCATTTGGGCCCTTCGAACATAGGTGGAAATACCATGGTGATCCGAGTAAGGGATCTTTTCACCCCTCATAGCTCCTTTAAATACAATTGTAGGACTAGAAATTTTGAAATGGTGCTGAGTTTCAGTAGCGCCGCAGATGATGTGATCTAAACGCTTTTTGTCTGATCGCAATCGTTGGCGCAACGACTTGGGCACCCCTATCAATGCACAGAGGACTTCAAATTCGAGGTCTTCGTCGGTGGCATTGAGATCGCCACATAAAATAAATCCACTAAGTTTTGCCATTCGTCGAACGTAGAAAACCAATTCTAAAACCTGGGCCATTCGAAAGACTTTATTGGTGTCAATTTCGTAGCGAGGGGCATACCTTGCGATAAGATGGGTAATAAAAACGGGCATGGGTCCTAAGGGAGTTTCTAAAAGTGCAAACCCTACACCTTTAGAACTATGAAAATCTCCTTCGTGAACTCGATGGGGAAATCCCGAAACATAAAATCGATGGAAATCAGATTTTAAGATTTTATGTCGGGACAATAATATCATTCCAGACCCAAAAAGTTTGGAACTTCCTTTAAATACAACCCAGTGTTCAAATCCAGAATTTTTGATGACCCCATCTTGATCCCCTTTTAACCAAACTTCTTGAAGTGCAACCACATCCCAATTGCCCCCTCGAATTGATTCGGCAATGGCCTCGAGCCTTCGATTTTTTTGGGGAGTCAAAAAAGGTAAACCCCAGCAATTCAGAGATAGAAATTTTACCGCCGATTTCATGTTGGTAGTTTACATAATCGCTATACGGCAATTCCATGGCTAATTTTAAGGTAATAAAATTTTTACAAACTAGACGTTTGTAATATTGATGCAAGTAAGCTAGAACTTTGCTCTATGATATTAAAAGGAAAAAAAGCACTTATTGTCGGAATCGCAAACGAAAGATCTATTGCCTGGGCCATCGCAAAGCAATTTAAGGCTCATGGGGCCGAATTGGCATTTACTTACCCCAATGACGCGATAAAAAAAAGGCTAGATCCCCTAGCCCAAGAAATCGGATCCCAAATTGTTTTGCCCTGTGACGTTGCCTCTGACGAAGAAATCAAAAAGTTATTCGCAGATTTAAAGAAACACTGGACGAATTTTGACATTTTAATTCACGGCGCAGCGTTTGCCCAAAAAGATGAACTTAGTGGTGGTTTTTTAAATACCACTCGTGAAGGTTTTAGAGTGGCCCTAGATATTTCAGCTTACTCTCTTATTGGTCTAGTTAAAGAGGCCCTACCCATGTTGAACCAAGGTGGTTCCGTTCTCACATTGAGCTATTATGGTTCTTCAAAAGTTGTTCAAAATTATAATATTATGGGTGTCGCTAAAGCGGCTCTTGAAGCAAGTGTGCGGTACTTGGCCTGGGACTTAGGTTCGAAGGGAATTCGCGTTAACGCCATTTCTGCAGGTCCCATCAAAACACTTGCCGCATCGGGTATTAGAGGATTTCGGAGCATCTTAGAATCGGTTGGCCAACTCAGTGCATTAAAAAGAAACATTTCGGCGGAAGAAGTCGGTAAATCAGCGCTTTATTTTGCCAGTGATCTTTCATCGGGAGTTACCGGTGAAGTTCATTTTGTAGATGGGGGCTTCAACACGGGGGCATTGCAGATGCCGCCTGCAGCTCCAAATTCACCTATAAATAGTTAAGTAATAAAGTGGCGGTATCAGGGGCCACGGATGGCAACTCTCGGTGTCCCCTGATAGCCACAATGGCGTACCGCCACCGCATTGACCCCAGAGGCTCGGTGGGTTCTTTAAATTCTATTTTGCTTTTTTCTTAGGCTGCTCTTTTATCTCGTCACGCACCAAAGGAGCAAATCCAGAAATGAATTTACCTGCCGGGTGGTCTATCTCGCCAGATAATAACTCTACTCCCATTAAAATTGAATCTAACCAAAATTGCGGATTGTCCATTTGACTTGTCGATGAGGTCATCCATTTGGCCGTCCAAGAAGCAATTAATTTTTCAGTACTGAGCCGGGCTTCATCTGCGGCTATAGATAATTTTGAGAGAAGCCAAAGTGGAATTACGATTCCAAAAATCAGTGTTCCTAAGCTAACCAAGGCAATGACCAAAAGATCTGGCTCATGAGATCGAAAATAAAAAACCAAAGACGCTATGCCTGTCAAAATAAAAAAGGTGTTTATGGCAAACGAGATTATCAAGATTCTTTTATAGAGGCGATATTTTCTAAATAATCCCATCGGTTGTCTCCAATCAGGCTTTCGGAGTAAAACCGTCAAGACTTGACCTAGCCCAACGTCATAGCTGAGAATGAACCATGCTCTTTAGCACCTATGTTTTTATATTTGGATTTCTCCCAATAACTCTCTTGGGTTTTTACTTAATTCCCATGAAACGAGTACAGCTTGGATTTCTCTTTGTTTGTAGCACCGTGTTTTATTCCTACTGGAGTTTTAAATACGTATTTTGCCTTTTATTTACCGTACTTATAGATTTTTTCATCGCCAGAGCCATTTTCAATTCCCCTCGACAAAAAAATAGAAAAATACTTTTGGCGACTTCTATCTGCGCAAATTTATTTTTACTTGGTTTTTTTAAATACTATGACTTGTTTTCAGAAACTATTAATTCAATTGCTAACGAAGTCGGTCACTCGAATAACTTACTCCCCATATTTCATTTTGTTTTACCCATTGGTATCTCTTTTTATACATTTCAATCCATGTCTTATGTGATCGATGTATACCGACGTCATTCAACCGCCCACGCCGACCTGCTTTCATTTGCTGCCTACGTAACTTTGTTCCCCCATCAAATCTCAGGACCACTGGTTCGACACAACAATATAATTCCCCAGCTTAAAAATGATAAAACGTATTCGTTTCATGTAGAAAATTTTTGGAAAGGTTTTTGTTTCTTCGTCTTTGGTCTCTCTAAGAAAATTTTGATCGCTGATCTTTTGGCCGCAGCCGTTGCACCACTGGTTACAAACATGAGTCTCATTTCAAATCTTGAGGCTTGGCTAGCCATTCTAGGATACTCCATGCAACTCTATTTTGATTTTAGCGGTTATTCAGATATGGCGGTGGGACTAGGGTTTATGCTTAACATTCAATTTCCCCAAAACTTCAATTCTCCTTATAAATCCAGATCCATTACTGAGTTCTGGCAAAGATGGCATATTTCTTTGTCCTCATGGTTAAGGGATTACCTCTATATTTCTTTGGGAGGAAATCGAAGCAATGGACTTAAAACCTACCGTAATCTCCTTTTAACCATGGTCATCGGAGGACTTTGGCACGGTGCAAATTGGACTTTTGCCATTTGGGGATTATTTCATGGATTATTACTATCCATAGAGCGATTTTTTTCAGATGCGAAAAACAAAACTCGCCCTCGAGGAATCTCCCACTGGATCTTAACATTTTTCCTCGTAAATTTAGGCTGGATCTTTTTTAGAGCCCCTCAATTTTCAACGGCACTCATTTGGTTAAGAAAAATATTCTTCGTAACACCCCAAGTTTCATTGGATTTAGCCTCGATTTCGCTGAGACATAAGGACCGGTTTTTCTTTGCATTGGCTTTATCTCTCATTTTGGCTTTATTTGCCAAGAACACTTGGCAAATTCAATTTCGCTCAAATAAAATATTTGCAGTAAGCACGGGGATCTTGTTTTCAATTTGCCTATTATATTTGGGCCAAGAATCCCCGTTTCTCTATTACCAATTTTAAAGGGGCATTGTGACGGAGACTAGATCGTTGGCCATTTCTGCAAGCATCATAATATTTATTCTAGTTAGTATTGCCTCGTTTAATTTCTACGTTGATCCCCTTTGTTACTTTCATTGCAATGAAATCAAAATTAATCGGCAAACTGTAAATCTCTACTATGAGATGGGCCAAAGGATATTGGCCCACTCCGATGCGAAAATTGTTGTTTTGGGCTCGTCCCGAGGGCAATCTGTTCCACCAAAATGGATTGAAAAAGTTTCGGGGCTCAAAACTTTAAATTTGTCAATGGGTGGTGTGGAGCTTTGGACAAAAATAGCTTTTTTAAAATTATCTCAAGAAAAAACTAAAATAAAAAAAGTAATCTGGCTTGCAGACTATTTTGAAATTATCAATGAAATTGCCGATACTAAAATAAAGAGCACCCCGGCACTAAGAGCTTACTTGCCGTCTGAATACGCGGCGACAAATCTCATTACTAAATTACCAGAACTTATTGATCATAATACTTTAGAAGCATCATTTTATTTATTGGGTCATCCTCAAAATGATAAATTTGATGAAGGCAGTGGGAGCCAAATAAATTATGAGAAATGCCAGGAGGCTACTTATCAGGGTGAAAAAACAATAAAAGAACTTCGACAAGACATGGGAATTATTTATGAATCATACACTCAAAAAGTTCTTAAACCCCTTCAATCTGAAAAAGAATGGAATGTTTTTGAAAATCAAATGAAAATACTCTCCGATCAGGCCGTGGACGTTTCTATTGTTATTACCCCCTACCACCCGCTGTTTATTCAAAAATTGCAAGCTCAATTTCCAGAAATATATGAACGCCATCAAAAGTGGATTAATAGAATTACATCTTTGAATTTACCCCATATCAAAGCACTAAATTATTTTGGTGGCCTTCAGGGCGATGATGGATCACCTGCCTACTGGAACGATGGTGTGCACTTTACCTGCAAAAGTGCCATTCAAATGTTGAAGCCCTTACTGTAGAAATACATTTCAGAACGCAATGGCGATTGTCAGGAATAAGGGTCAACATATCTCGACAAATGGGCCAGAAAAACCCAGCCTTTTAGCCGAGTTTCCCTCTACCTAAGAACAAATTTGACGAAGTCTTAACGGCGAACTTACACCGCAATCTCATTATCCAAGATAATAGAAATATGAGATCCCTTTGCCTTGGAGTATTGGTTATCACTCTTGCAGCGACCTCATGTAGTAAATTGCGACAAACGCTCCCAAAGGCCGTAATTGAGAGTCTTAATTTTAGCGAAGGTTGGAGCTTCACCATCTCAACCTTCAATGTTTACTGCCTTCCTCTGTTTGCACCTGACAAAAAAGAGAGAATGACTGCCATTGGCTATGCGCTAGCTCAAAGAAAAATTGATGTGGCAACCCTTCAAGAAAATTGGACCAGCGAAGGCAGACGAGACCTCCTCAGAGGCTCTGCCCTTGCTTCCTCTGCGTACTTTGACAAAGAGGGAACTCTTGGCTCAGGATTATTTTTGATTACACCTCATACTATTGATTTCAAAAACTTTTGGCCCTTTACTCTGGACGGCAGGTTTCTCAGATTCTGGGAAGGAGATCGAGCTACTGCCAAGGGAATTGCCATGATTAAATTTACCAAAGATGGAATTCCGCTAGATATTTTTGATATGCATACATTGGCTCGTTACAAAGATTATCTTAAACCAAGTGATAGTTATACTCCTGAGCGGCTTGCTCAACTTTTTGAAGCTTTTGACTTCATAGTCACCCTCCGAGACTCCGCTGCGTTTGCATTAGGTGCTGACTTTAATAGCGACAATGGTTCAGAAGAATTCAAGTTTTGGTTAGAACTTACGGGTTTAGAAACAAGTGCTCTTTCAGGAGATAATTCATGTACCTATTGCCCCCCCAATTCTTTTGTTGAATCTACACAAGGGCAGCTCGACCATATCTCTATTTCACCGGTCCTCGCATTTTCTCAAGTCTCAAGAGATTTTGAAGATAAAATTTTCACAAAAAAAGGAGAATGGACAAGTCTCTCTGATCACTTTGGTCTTACAGCAAAAATAGTTTCAAGAAATGCCGTCAAAACTTTAACCCCTGATATTTTTAAGGCCATTCATTATTTAAAGTGGCGACTAGAAGACTATTTAACTTGGTACTCTCCCCTAGGAAGACCGGATGACCAGCCCGGCAAATTAGAAATTAAGAAACAAATTGAATATGTACTAAAACGGGTTGTTTTTTACATTGGTGCCGTAGAAAGTCATACAGATTTGTCTCCAGAAGCAAAGGATTTGGACCATAAAGTTCAATCCTATCTTGCCCTCTTTAAGAATTGATTTAACTCATGGTTTTGAAATTGACATTTCCTAAATAAGAACCATATTTCTTGCATGGTTATACCCAACTCAAAAGATCAAGAATATTCAATGTTAGTGGTCAAAGGCGACCTCACCAATGATTTGCCTAGAGAAAATGGAATAGGTCGAAATAATAATGATTCCGCTGGGTCATCTAGATTGCTTTCTCCTATCGGCGATGCATTGCCTGTCACCCTTTCGATCATCCCTATGAACCACGCCATTATTTTTCCCGGAATGATTGTGCCCATAATTTTAAACCAAGAGCGTTATAAGAATACGGTGACACAGATTCTTGACACTAAAGAAGGGCAATCAAATATCCCCCATGTGGGAATTGTCGCCCTCAAAGATCCAGCCAATACCAAAAGCCCTGAAAAAAATTTATTGCCCTATGGAGTTGTTTGCCGAATCATAAAACGCATCAATTTACCTGATGGGGGCATGTCAATATTGCTGAATTGCCTTAAGCGATTTCATATCAAAAACCTGGTTCAAGAAGAACCTACCATCGTTGCTAATATTACTTATAAAGACGATATTTATTTTGGTGATACAGAAACCGAAGCTTTGGCCCGAATGGTGGTCAATCAATTTAAGGTAATCAGTCAAGAAAACCCCCTGATCACAGAAGAAATGCGAATCGCCATGGCCAACGTAGATGGGCCGGGTAAACTCGGAGATCTTTTGGCGAGTATTCTTATTCGTGATAGCGGCTCTTACCTAGAATTTTTAGAGCAGCTCGAAGTCAAAAAGCGATTAGAGAAACTTCTTGGGCTTTTGAAAAAAGAAGTTGAAGTTCATAATCTTCAAACAAAACTTCACAGCCAAATTAATCAAAATATTAATAAATCCCAGAGAGAATTCTTTTTGAATGAACAACTCAAACTCATTCAAAAAGAACTGGGGCATACAATTGATGAAAAAACAGCTGCTCATACAAAGTTTACTGAGAGATTGGCAAAACTCAAACCCTCTGGTGAGGCGTCTAAAAAAATTAAAGAAGAATTAGAAAAGCTTGAAAACTTAAACGAAAATAGCCCTGAGTTTGGGGTCACATATAATTACCTAGACTGGTTGACTTCATTGCCCTGGGGAATTTCGGCTGTTGAAAATCTAGATATAAAGCGATCTCGACGCATTCTTCAAAGAGATCATTTTGGTCTTCACGATGTAAAAAGAAGAATCCTAGAGTTCACCGCGGTAAGAAAACTCAAAAATAATTCTAAAGGCAGCATTATTTGTCTTGTTGGCCCTCCGGGGGTCGGCAAAACCTCACTGGGTAAGAGCATCGCCCGCGCTTTAAATCGCCCATTTTTTAGGTTTAGCGTGGGTGGAATGCGCGATGAAGCAGAAATCAGAGGCCATAGGCGAACATACGTGGGAGCTATGCCCGGTAAAATCGTTCAGGGACTTAAACGAACCGGTGTAAATAATCCTGTTTTCATGATCGATGAGATAGATAAGATGGGTCAGGACTACCATGGCGATCCGTCCAGTGCCTTACTTGAGGTCCTTGATCCTGAGCAAAATACTGATTTTGCCGATCATTATTTAGATCTGACATTTGATTCTAGCCAAATTCTATTTATTTGTACTGCAAACCAAACAGATTCTATTCCCCAAGCTCTTTTAGATCGAATGGAAGTCATAAGACTCCCAGGCTATATTCTTGAAGAAAAATTATCTATTGCTGAGCGATACATTGTGCCGAAACAGCTAGAAAAAAATGGCCTCAGCAGGTCTCAGCTCGCTTTTCCAAGACCTACATTAATAAGTATAATTGACGGGTATGCCCGGGAAGCCGGAGTTAGAAATCTTGAGAAATGGATTGAGCAAATCTGTCGTAACAAAGCACTTGCAGTGGCCGAAGGAAAAGACTCTGGAAAATCTGTTGCAATAAAGGACTTAGAAAAAATCATTGGTCCTCCTTATTTCACCAATAGTAGATTGGTTAAATTCAAACCCGGCATTTCAGTAGGCTTAGCTTGGACCGCCATGGGTGGTGAGACATTAACAATCCAAAGTGTGGCCGTGCCTGGTAAAAATCCAGATCTCAAACTCACAGGTCAAATGGGTAACGTTATGAACGAAAGCGCAAATATCGCTTGGACCTACGTTAAAAAATCCATGGGCGAAAATAAACGAGGCAAAAAATTTATTTCAAAAAACTCCATTCATCTTCATATACCCGCTGGGGCTGTTCCTAAAGATGGGCCCAGCGCAGGTATTTCACTGGCCACCAGCCTTTTTAGTCTGGTCAAAGGCGAATCAGTGAAACCAGGTCTTGCTATTACAGGTGAACTGACACTGACCGGCAATGTTTTGCCCGTAGGTGGTATTCGAGAAAAAGTCATCGCGGCAAAAAGGAATGGATATTCTGACGTCATGCTTCCAAAAGAAAATGCGAGGGATCTCAAAGAAATTCCAGCAGGAGTTAAAAAGGGCCTAAACTTTCATCTAGTCAGCAATATGAATCAGGTCTTAAGAATTGCCTTTGAGCACCAATAGAAGATATTTTGTCTCCGCAGCCAAGAGGCTTCGCCCCCGGAGGAGTTTTGCTGAGCTCAATTGCGATTTCTCAATAATTTCGTGATGATGCCGATAAAAAAGTGTGGAGGGTCCTAAGGTGAAATTCATCGTATTGCTGGTTACGCTTTTGACTGCGTCATTAGCTTTCGGCCAAGAAGAAGATGTCCCCATCAATGAAAACCCTGTCTCAGCTCAATTTCATTTAGAAAATTCAAAAATCCCAGCCGGGGGCCAAGCCAAAATTAATATAGACGTGACTGTGGCCAAAGATCATCACGCTTACAAAGACATGATCAAGTTGTATTGGGTTGGTGACGAAGGCGTATTCATCGATTCTATTGATATTATACCCGTGCACCAATTTGAAGATCCGGCAACAAAGAAAGTTCGAGAAGGCGTTGAGGGCCAAGGGACTGTATCTGCAATCTTACATATTCCTGCCCAATTGGCCCAAGGCCCACACCAAGGCAAACTTAGTTTTGGGTATCAGGCCTGCAGTGCCCGTTACTGTCTTTTTCCGAAAACCATCAACTACGATGTTGCCTTTACTGTGGCCACGGCGACCCTAGATTCGCCATCTGGCGGTAATGAATTTGAAAAGGCACTTGCCAAAGGAAAATTCTGGGCTTTTCTCTTCGTTTTCATCGGTGGCTTTCTAACGAGTCTTACACCTTGTGTGTTCCCCATGATTCCCATAACGATTTCAATCATTGGCGCCAGGTCTGCGACAAACAAACGATCGCGCTCTTTTGCTTTGAGTGTTAGCTACGTTCTGGGAATTGGCTTGACCTACGCGTCTATGGGAGTTCTTGCCGCAAGCACAGGGGCATTTTTTGGTTCAGCTCTGAGCAATATTTGGGTAGTTCTTGGAATAGCAGTTACCTTCGTTGTCATGGGACTTAGTATGCTCGGCGCCTTTGAATTGCAGGTTCCAGCGGGAATTAGAAATCGCTTCGGCAACGCATCAACGGGTACGGGTTTACCGGGCGCATTCTTCGCCGGACTCTTCGCTGGTATAGTAGCGTCACCTTGCATCGGCCCTGTTTTAGTAAGCATTTTGGCTTACGTTGCGCAAACAGCTCAAGTGGTGTTTGGGTTTTTTCTATTATTCACTTTCGCCATGGGCATGGGGATATTGTTCATTGCCATGGGAACATTTTCAGGGCTCTTGACAAAGATTCCAAGAGCGGGCCCCTGGATGGAAACTATTAAAATCGTTTTTGGTTACACCTTTATCGCCATGGCTTTTTATTACATGTATCCCATATTGCCGCGAAGTATATTCCATGGTTTGACAGCCATGACTTTATTGCTGACGGGCTTTCACTACGGAGCCTTTAAGCCAGCGCTGAATTCAAAATTACTCTTAAAGAAAAGTGCCATGCTTGCAACTTTTTTTGGCGGCGTGATTCTCCTAGCTACAGTAGTATTAAATGGATTATCTATTGATCTTAATGCCAAACTCGGTCGCGAACCCAATGGCAACATTTCTGACGGTTTGAAATGGACGCCTTATACCGAAGAGCTCATTGCTAAGTCGGCCAAAGAAAAGCGCCCTGTCATAATTGATTTCTCAGCACAGTGGTGTGTAGCTTGTCACGAATTAGACAGCTTCACATTTACCGACCCGAAGGTAAAAGACCAGAGCTCGGCTTTCACATTGCTAAACATTAACGCCACCGAATCCACGCCAGAAATAAAAGAGTTGCAGAAAAAATACAGTGTCTTAGGTCTGCCTACCATTATTTTTATTGATACTAGCGGAAACGTCATGTCCGGACTTACCGTCACAGGTTTTGTCAAAGCTGATTCGTTTTTAGATCGAATGAAAAAGGCTTTATAACTTCTTTAATTTCTCAATTTGTCGTCGTGATTCATCAATCAAGGCTTGCTGTTTATTCAATTGTAAACTTTGATTTTCGATAACCCTTTGGGCTTGGGCCAATCGTAGCTCAAAAGACTGCACAATTTGATTATGCCGCTCAAGGAGGCCTTCTATTTTCATTTCGCCAAGCTGTTTGTCTTTAACTCGAGTTAAGATGTAGGCTTGTCTTTCATTAATTTCTCTTACGAGCTGCCCCATTCGATCTTCAACGGACTTAAGTTTTTGAATGGTTTTTTCTGAGCGCAGGCTGACGGCCTTCTTCCACTCTTCAAATTCAAAATTCAGTTTATCAATTTTACCTGATAGCTCTGAAACTTGTGGCGAATCTAATTGGGGCTCATCGAAGAAATTTATGGGCCCGAGAGAATTAAAATTCTCTAAAACTGTGTTTGAAGTTACGCTATCGCCAAATAAATGGGGATTAATTTGTCTTGCCATGGATCTAACTAAACCACCGACGAGAGCCAAGGGCAATAGGGAAAATCTCTAAAATGGATCTGGACATATGAATCATGACTTTCTATTGTGATATTCATGAGATCCGTGGGGGAACTGAGTTCTTATATTTTGGGGTCACTCAAAGATGAAGAGGCCGGCCGCGTTGCTCTTTATCATTATTTAAAAAATTTCTGTGAGTTTGAAAATTTCATTACTCCCAAACTTATTAATTCGTTTCTCGCAGAAGCACTTCAACTTCCTCATTGGCAAGAAAAGCGAGTGGATCTTCAAACCGATATACACGAGTTATTGCAAAGATTTTTTTCGCAAACAGGAACCCCATTCTCGCTAGACCAAGTTTGGGATGTTTCTCGGATGCAGCTTATTTTGCTCACTCAATGCGAGAATTTGTACAGCACGGTAAAACACTATGAACAAAGTTTGCTAAAAGAGGGCGAGGGGTTTCGTCTTTTACCTGATGGAGAATTAAGAATTGTCGTGATCAAGCGCTTTGGTCAAGGTGAAATTTTGGTGCGCACCTATAACAATTTGGTTCGCATGGAGGGACACATCTTGATTCCCCTATGCCCCGAACAAGAAATTTTTTACAATTCAAGTTTAGAATTAATGAACGATCGGGTCCAAAAACTAAGACCTGCGCCTCATAGCAAAGTGCAGTTTGTCTTGAAAGAAGGTGAAGTTCAGGCCCAATTCACTAGCGGATTTGCGTTCAGACAAAATCAGAATTTAAAATTAGTGTCTTTGGCCCAAGAGCCACGAATTTTCTGGCCTTTGAAACGCCTCGAACGATACTACGTTTATAGACCTAGCGACCCTTATTATGTAGAACTTATGTCGGGCCTGAGTAGGGCCATACAAATGTTACAATCTCGAGAGCCTGAGGCTATGAGTTTTGCTCGGACTACCTTTGAGAGTGGACAGATCGCCTTTGATCAGATATTCCCTGACGATAAAGGTTTGTACGCAAACTTGCGAGAACTGGCCCGCCAGATCTCGTTTAAGACCAAGGAAGTTAGTTTTGAAAGAAGTAGCATTAGTCCGACTCCATAAATACATCGCAGATTGTGGAATTGTAAGTCGCCGCAAAGCCGAGCGTATGATCGCCAACGGCTATGTAACTGTGAACGGCCAAATCATTCAAGAAATGGGTTTTAAAGTACAAGCTGGTAAAGATGCCGTTAAAGTTCAAGGCAAACTCATAAGACAACCCAATCGAAGTTTATATATTCTTATGTATAAACCGACCGGCGTTGTAACCACTTTGAATGATCCTCAAGAGAGAACCACTGTTAAAGATTTGTTAGTGGGGGTGCGAGAGAGAGTTTTCCCAATTGGCCGTCTTGATTACGATAGTGAAGGGTTGCTTATTTTGACCAATGATGGGGAGTATGCCCAATCGGTTATTCATCCTGAGAAAAATGTTAAAAAAGTTTATCATGTGAAGGTTCGTGGTAAGCCCGATGATCGCCAAATTGAGCGACTTCGCCAAGGTGTGACGTTAGCTGAAGGGCGAACTCGAGCAGTTCATATTGAACGAATGAAAGTCGGCGATCAGTACGATTGGTTTAAGGTTGTGTTGACCGAAGGTAAGAATCGGCAAATTCGCCGCATGTTTGAAAAAGTAGGTTTTGACGTTTTAAAACTTAAGCGTGTGGCCATCGGCCGGCTCACTTTGGGCAAATTAGACCGTGGACAGTACAAACTTTTGACCCTGGAACAAGCTGAACTAGCATTAAAGAGTTAGTTTTACGGATTTTCTGTATTCTTTGGAAAATGCTCATCAAAATAATGCTTGAGGCCCATGAGGGTGGGAGCTTCGCTGAAGCCGTAGGCTTTCATTTCATTCCAAGCCATGTCGCGGTTCCATTTTTCAAAAACGATACGATAAATAGCTACAAGAAGGCTTGTACGATCGCGGCCCAAGGCGCAATGAATGTAAACGGGACGGGCCGTGTTGGGATCTGTTAGAATGCCTAAAATTTTTTGAATACTTTCTTCGGAGGGCTGAACGGGGCTGCCTCTCACGTCGACATCATAGAATTGAATTCCATAGCTCTCGGCTTTTTTTCTTTCAGGTCGGGTGTGCCAAAACATCTGTTCGAGGCTGACGATGGTTTTAATGCCCCGACTTTTGAGAAATTCAAAATCTTCAGCAGAATTCGGCCGCGAACCGCGAAACAGTTCTTCAGAAATCTGACCATAGCGAACGATGCTGGTGCCTTCACGGGATCCCAATGATTCAGTGACTTGGGGCTGGGTCGATAACTGTCCGGTGCCATCCAGATTATCAGCGCAATCTCCTCGGCTGATAGGTGAAAAGACCGAGAAAATGGTCAGACATAAAATGGTTAAGATTGCGGAAATTTGTTTCATATGTAAGAGCTGGCTCTTCTGTCTTTTCTGGTTAATCACTTTGAAATTGATGAAACGCGATACCCGTCCGCAGGATATTCGTATCCTTTGAAGCATACGAATAAATCACCACTCATCGCTGATGTAATAACTGCGTCCTCTACTAGCACGTTATTCAATACTTCTTTAATTCCGCCGAGGGTCAATCTATGACGAATCGTCCGGTAGGTACCGGGTAAAAGTTCTGATTTAGTAATTTGTCCGCAAACTTCATTTGCCTGAGCCAATAGCGAAAAGGCTGTGATACTTAAAGTTAGCAAAATAATTTTCATATAATACCTCCAAAATCTGGTAATTCACTGGGTCGTAAAAGCAATAATCCTGCCATCATCGAATGTCTTCTATTCTCATATAAAGTCGATCTGGTTTGAATTCCCAGCGAGTGTCACCGATAAAGGTCATTTTGAATAAATGTTTGCCACGCTCGATCTGCCCAAATTTGGCGCGGCGGCCGTGGGACCTTTCAGGAGGTCCCGGCCAGCCGCCCAACAATTAATTTGCTGACCACCGTCCGCCGAAATATTTTAATAGTAACTTTTAAAATATAGAAATATTTTTTAAAAAGAACCGTAAAAACCTTGACCTGTTTTTCGAATTACTAATCTGCCTACCAAGAGACGATCGCATAGTTTTCATTTGTTTTGTCATTTTCATGATTATGAATTGAAGGCTTGCCTTTGGTGACTTGTAGATCGCATCCTCAACATGCCCATTTCAAAAATTGAGTCCCACGAAAAAGTGAATTTTAAAACCAGTGGTATAGTCACGGCATTGTGATCATTCAAAGAAATTAAAACTTTTATCCTGGGTGGCCACCCGGGCTTTTATTGATTCTCAAACTTTTTAGCTGGAGGTAAGTCTAAAATGCATAACTTAAAGCAGATGTCTGATGAAACTCTATTAAACGAAACTCAAAAACTCGTACATCAAGAACGAGAAATCTTATCTTTGGTTCTCCATCATCTTCGTGAAATTGAAAGACGAAGACTGTATAGTAAATATGGTTCTCTATTTGACTACGCTACCAAAGTATTAAAATACAGCGAAGATCAGGCCTATCGCAGAATTCAAGTGATGCGTCTGGTTAAAGAAATACCTCAGATTGAAGAAAAACTTGAGGATGGCACTTTAACCCTGACCCATCTTGGTATGGCACAGTCTTTATTTAAAAGAGAAGAGAGATCCGGTCAAAAGACCTTTTCTAGACAAGACAAAATTGAACTCTTGCAAAAACTTGAGACAACATCAAAACGAGAGGCCGAAAAAATAGTTTCTCAGTCGACTACGACAGTCGTACCTTTTGAAAAGATCAGAGCCATTTCTAACGAAGATGTCGAAATCAAATTCACCGCAAAAGAAACCCTTATAAAGAAGATTCAAAAACTAAAGGGTATTTTGGCTCATAAGAATCCCAACCTCCAGCTTTCTGAACTTATAGACCAACTCTGTGACCTGGGTCTTGAGAAATGGGACAAGAGTTTACCCGCGCCGGCGCGGGTAACCAAAAAAAGTTCCCAAGAACAAGAAGGAAAAACTCAGTCTCGATCCCAGGTTGAATCTAAAGCAAATGTGAGAAGAGATGTTTGGATTAGAGACAACGGAAAATGCCAAATATGTGGATCACAATATGCTATCGAATTAGACCACCGAATTCCAAAGTCTTTAGGAGGAGGAAATACAGCTGACAATCTAAGGCTCTTATGCAGATCCTGCAATCAAAGGGAAGCCATCGAAGCACTCGG
>JAHFAE010000055.1 GCA_023250675.1 Oligoflexia bacterium
ATTTTACGAAAGACCACAGGTCGGATATGAGGTTCCGTTGATTTTGTTATCACGGGAGGAGGCAGCGGGGGCGGGGGCGCCAATGTTACGGGGGCTATCGAATCTGACTGATCATTATAAGTCACAGGGGCAACGATGGAATCTTTATTGGGCACCGCACTCGTCGGCGAAAGGGACCCAGCGCTCTCCGATATGGCAGTTTTCGTTCCGGGTTGAGATGAAGAAGCTGTCGTTGTTTTCGGCGAAATATTATCTCCCCATTGGGGCTCCTCACGGACTATGAGTTGGTCCCGATTGAGCTTAATGATGAGATCTAATTCTCCTCTGGGAATATCAATTTGCTTGGCAATGTCCTCTATACCCATTCCCTGATTGGCCATTTTGGCTGCCTGATAGTATCTTAAAGTCGTTTGCCTCTCGATGATTTCTTGATGAGGAATTCGATCTTGAAAAATCTTTGCTACAGCTTGAGATTTTTCAATGGCTGATTGAACTTTATGTAAATGGACCTCAACATCTTCGATTCGCTCTTGTATATCTTGCTGCTTATGATCGATGAGTTGAGAAAGTTGCCGTCCAATGGTTTCACTTCGATCCATAAGATCTTGAAGTATAGCGATTTTGCTTGATAAAAGCTGAAGCCCCCTGCTCAATCGGGGGTCTTCTTGAGTTTTAAACTTTGATCTCTCAATGAGTAAGAGAGTCACAACGGCAATAAATCCAAGGTCCAACGCTACTTGTAATAAAATCAAAAGGCCCATCCTTGAAACCTCCCATTACTATTTTATCCGAATGACCACCTGAGTAGAAGTTTTACTTCGCATCGGCGTCGAACCTGGACTAAAGACTTAAGAAATTTTTTCCTGAATACAGGCTAACTAAGGCTAGAAACGAATTGTCCAATTCGCCCCATGGCATCCATGAGTTTTGATTCAGCCACCGCGTAACCAATTCTCACAAAACATTCTGTACCGAATTCAATTCCTGGTACAACGGCAACTCCCTGTTCATCAAGTAATCCCGCCGAGAAATCAGCAGAATTACCGATTTGCCTATTCGTCTTGGTTTTCTTGCCAATGGTTCTTGTTATATCTAACCAAATATAAAACGCACCTAGTGGGTCCAACACGTCGACACCGGCAATACCATGCAAAATCTTAAGCGCCGACTTGCGACGACTTGCCAGTACTTCGACAGCTTTATAAACTTCTTCTTGGGGCCCACGAAGGGCCTCAACGGCACCTCGCTGAGCAAACGGCACTCCACAACTCACACTTTGACTTTGGTAATTGGCGCAAGCATCTACGACGCGCTTGTCACCGACCAGAGAACCGATGCGCCATCCCGTCATACTGTAGGTTTTGCTCACAGAATTAACTAGTAGTACCTGGCCTCGAAGTTTTTCACTCTGTTGAGCAATATGGGGAACAATTTTTGAACCATCAAAAACCATTTTGTCGTAAATATCGTCACTGATGACCCAAACTCCGGTGCGTTCTAATACAGAAGCCAGATCTTTTAGTTCTTGTTTTGAATAAACTTGACCTGTTGGATTATTGGGAGAATTCAAAATGACAACTTTTGTCTTTGCAGACAAAGATCTTTTGAGCAGATCGGGAGTCAACTTGAATTGGGTTTCTCTTGGACAATGAGGAATAACTGGTCTCGCTTCAGCCAGTTCAGCCATCGCTGGATAACTAACCCAATAAGGTGCAGGAACAATAACTTCATCATCCGGATTACATAAGACTTGAAGAATATTAAAAATAATATGTTTTGCGCCAAGACCTATCATGCATTGATTGGATTCGTAATTTAGTCCTAAGTCTAATTTTACCCGTTCCACCACAGCCGCGCGAAGTTCAGGCAAGCCGGGGGAAGGAATATATTTTGTAAATCCTTCGTCCAACGCTTTTTGCCCGGCCTGCTTAATATTTGTAAATGTGGGCCAATCGGGTTCACCAATGGCAAGACTAATAATATCTCTTCCCTGTCTTGCCAACTCTTGGGCCTTGGCACTGAGGGCCATAGTAGCAGAAGGTTTTAGCCGATGAGCCCTTTCAGAAAGCATCTTATTTCTCCTGAGATTTCATCTTAGATTTAATAGCTTTAATGACAGGCTCAGGCACTAATTCTGAGATATCGCCTCCATGAATAGCAACTTCTTTTACCGTGTGCGATGAAATGTAATGATACTTTTCACTTGTCATGACCGCGAAAGTTTCAATTTCAGGATAGAGTTTTCGATTCATTGTTGCCATTTGAAGTTCATTTTCAAAATCAGAAACGGCGCGAAGCCCTCTGATAATAACGTGACCTTTAATTTTTTTGAGATAATCTACTGTTAATCCTCCATGAATATCGACTTTCACATTTTGAAGTTTTTTTAAGCAATTCTGAAGAAGGACTTTTCTTTCTTGTGCCGTAAATAAGGACTTTTTAGTAGGACTTTCGGCAATCAAAACAACAAGTTCACCAAAAACTTTCAGCGCTCTTTCAATAATATCGATGTGACCAAGGGTCGGAGGATCGAAGCTACCAGGGTAAACCGCCACTAGTTTATGGGGCATTTTCTAAGGCTCCTTACTAAAGAACGCAAGAAGTTTATCACCGTAGTTTCTAGTGTCAATGCATGTAAGGCGGCCTATTTTTTCTGGCAATATTTCACGCTTAGAATGTTCTATGGCAATTCGAGTGTCAGAGCCTGCCACTTTGCTTTTGGCAACCAGCTCTAAAGTTTTAAGGCAAATCAAGGATGGAAAAGGTGGGTCTATAAGAATGATATCAAAAGGGTCACCTTCAAATTCACGTAGAAAATTCAAAACATCATTTTTAACTACATCTATTCCATCAGCGATCTTTAGAAGTTCGATATTTTTATCAATTATTTTAATAGACTTGATGTTTGACTCCACAAATGTAACGTGGGCCGCGCCTCTAGACAGAGATTCGATCCCAAGATTACCAGTGCCTGAATATAAATCTAAAACTAAAGAATTTTCGATGAATGGCGCTAGGATATTGAAGAGACTTTCCTTCACTCGATCTGTAGTAGGCCTTATATGATCTTGATCAAAAGAGACGAGCTTTCGGCCTTTAAATTTTCCAGAAATGACCCTCATGATACGACTATCTTACTACCATTTTCTCTATTTGAGTAACTAATGAAAAAATATCTTCAAATGGCTTTTGAATAAACTCATTTGCGCCAAGGCCGTGGGCTGCCGCCCTATCTCTCACGCCCGAGTGCGCTGTCATTAAGACTATTTTGGCCGAACTCAAAGGTGAATTTGAATCCTGACGACGACGAAATTCTTCAATAACTTGAGGCCCAGTGAGACCAGGCATGACAACGTCTAATAAGACTACCTCTGGGGCAAATGACTCCCATTTTTCAACCCCCTCCTCCCCCGTGTGGGCCAAAACGACTTGATGATTTCGAGATTCAAAAGCTCTAGCTAAAGCCTTTGCTACAATGAACTCATCATCGACAATAAGGACCTTCATTATTTAATCACACGGGGTAAGTAAACCGTAAAGGTACTTCCCCGCCCCATAGAACTTTCTAAACTCAGTTTGCCCTCATATTTTTCAATAATGCTCCGACTCACAGATAGTCCCAACCCTGTACCGACGCCGACACCTTTGGTTGTAAAGAAAGGTTCAAATATTCGCTCTTGAATTTCAATTGGAATTCCAGAACCCGTATCAGCAATAGAAAAACAGGAGTATCGGCCTTCGCTCCATGTTCTCAAGGTGAGCGTACCGTCTTGCCCCATGGCTTGGGTAGCGTTGTTGATTAGATTAAAAATTACTTGCTGGATTTGACTAGATTGAATACAAACAATTCCTAAATTTGAATCATAATACTTTCTTAAGTTAACTAAACGTAAAGCGGTTTTTAAAAGCGGTAATGTCGAATCTATCATATCATTTAAGTTTACTTCTTCGAACGAATCATTTGAAGGCTCACTGAAACTTAATAGATTTTTGATGATTTGCTGGCAACGAATAGCCGCCTTTTCAATTTCGTGAATGTCTGTAAGAAAAGGGTTAGTCGTTTCAATTTCTGACTGCATGATTTGGGTTAGAGCCCTAATTCCAGACAGTGGATTATTGAGTTCGTGGGCAATATTGCCGGCAAATAAACCTACAGCGGCTAATTTCTCAGACTGAACCAGTTTCAAATAAAGGTCCCGCTCATGGGTCGTATCGTAGTAATAGTTTACGATACGGGGTATTATCGTTGATCTAGAAGCAAAATTTATGGAATAGGTATTAATTCTAAAGGATCTCTCTTTTTGTAAGGGGCCAGAAAATGTTTTCAAATAAGTCTTGTTAGCTCTCACAACGCGATCTTGCTGATCTAAAACGGCGATAGGATCATTGAAACCATTAAACGTCGCTTCCCATTGTTGAGTAGCCATAACCAGTTGTTCTCTTAAAAGAATTTTGTCAAGAACAATAGAAACGGCCTGAAGTCGTTCAGTAATTCTATCTAGTAAAAGGGTCAACGCATTGGCAGCCAATCCATGTTCTACCATCATCACCGCTACAGGCTGAGTGCTCGAGGTTTCCCGGGCCCTGATGGGAATTGCTAAGAGACTTCGGCATTGTTTTTTAACATTTTGTTTCCACCAAATAAGATCATCGGGTGATGAAGTTCTTACAGATAAAGAATGAAAATGCTTTGGTATTTGGTTCACAACCTTTTCTCTGATGTTTCGTGAACTTCTCCAAATTAGCCTGCTTTTTTTTTGCCCTTCCAGCAAAAATAAATAAGGTTCAGATACATCGTGAAACTTTCTCATTTCATGAAATACGACATCATAAAGTTCAGAAACGTCTTCTACTCTTGATAGATTTTTGACAAAAGCCGTAAGTTCGCGAACCAGTCTTTGTTTGCTTTCGGCTAAGGTTTTGCTCTCTTGAATGCCCTGTGTTCTTTTATTGACTTCACTTTCAAGGTTTTGAGTAAGCTGCTCTAAGAGTTGGTTCTGAACGCCAATTTCATGAACCAACTGACTATTTGTCTTTCTTCTTCCCGAATGCTGAATAGCCGTTTCAATACCTAGAATGAGTTCGGTCTCGTCCCATGGTTTTGTAATAAATCGAAACACAGACGCTCTATTTATTGCCTCTTTAATAACGGGTCGCTCTAAAAATCCCGTCAACATAAGGCGTGTGACATGTGGGAATTTTCTTTTAATACTTTCAAGCAATTCTGTGCCAGTCATCTCTGGCATGCGATAGTCAGAAACTATGACCCAACAATCTTCTTTTGTCATGATCTCCAAGGCTTCAAGGGGCGAAGTCGCAGTGATAATTTCAATATTGCGGCCTCTTAATAGGCGCCGAGCAGCAGATAAAATGGATTCTTCGTCGTCGACAAATAAAACTTTAGGTGGAGATTTCGGGGTCTGCTGAACGTTCACCTTTTGCGCCGCGCTCCAATTGGGAGAGTTCATAATGCCATTGGCTAAAGATACCGATTAAATCATACTCCAGCAAATCAGCCACCAGAATATAATTTTTTTTACTGTAAGCATCAAAAATCTCATTCAATACGATCCCCATATTATTTTCAAGCTCCGCCCACCTTTGAGGGAGAGCACTTCTTAAAACTCCGTAAACTGCCTTGAAGTGCGTCATCATTTGAATGAACCACTGAACTCCCTCAATACAGGCACTTTGATGACTATGGGCCAAGTGGAGGTTACTGGATCTAAAATATTTAGCCGTAAGTTCGAAAGCACCTAACAGCTTAGAAATGAGATCAAGACAACCTTCTAAACTTTCATCAAGCAAGAAATGGGGATATTGAGACCGAATCATGATGTTCCTAATTTCGCTGATGGGGCTATTCTCAAATTTTCTCTCATCTTCTTCGGTTAGGATGATCCCGTTCACCGACACCTCGCAAATAACCTCTCCTCGTGCTCCACATTCCAAGTAAATTTTCGCTAAGACCTCTTTGAGATTGCTCTGATCTAAAAATATTGATTTGATTTCTTCTTCAGAATATTTGGTCACATTCACAATCTCATCTCCTGCTGGGTTTTGAGTTCTCTTTGCAAAAGACTCTCGCCTCTCTGGCAGAGTACTTCGTAGCATCGTTTGGTTTGGTGAAAGACCTCTTCACGCGACAAGGGAGGGATATTTTCTTTTTGACACAAAAACTCTTCAATAAGAGGAGCCACGGGCGAGATATTTGTCATGAGAAAGTTCATAAGTTCATCCACCCGATCTAATACAGAGACTATTTCGGCCTTTGATGAGTCTTTATAAAAAGCCTCTAATTGACTTATGGCCAATTTCGAAAGCTCAACAATTTGATTAAGTGCAGTTGAGAGTTCGCCTGGAAATTCAGGTTTTGGACCATAAAAATGCATCCACTCGACAACACTCCATTGATCTTGACGAATTTTGATTTCGTTTTTCAGGGTATAACGAACACCATTTTGATTCATACACTCTACTACTGGCATAATAGTAGATTCTCCCTTAAACATTTCTTTGGCGTGGACAAAAATCTCGTCAGACGAAAGAAATTTGGGATTTCTACATTGAAACACACGGCTGCCCGCTACAATGGGCCCTGTTTCCCAAAAACGCACGTTTCCCACGCTGAGATTCAGTGTCGGGGTGGCGACGATATTTGCGACGTGCATTGGGCCACTATCGGCACCAATGAACAAGCGAGCTCGCTCAATGATACGTTTAAGTTCGGCGTAATTAGTTTTTCCTGCTAAATTTCTCAATTGAGAACTTGCGCCAACTTGAAGTGCAATATTGTTTATCCATGGTGCTTCAGCCTCTGTGCCAACGAGAGTAACTTGAGTTTCGAGTTCAGTCGTAAGCCTTTGTAGGAGCCGGGTCCAGTGCTCGTCTGGCCATCTTTTTTGCTTTTGACTAGCACCCAGGTGGCAAACAATCCCGCCGTCCCGTAATTTTTTATCATGGCTGCATAAATCGCTGGATTTGATTTTCACCCCAGCCACCCAAGAAAATATATCGATAACATGAATTCTATTACTTTTATCGATTCCGACATGAGATCTAAAATAGCGACTAGCCTCATCGGGAATATGTAAATAAAAGTCTGATGTTCGGCTATAACCCACCACGGGAATCTTACCTTGTGAAATGAGATGAGCTATAAAGCTACTCGATGGCGAAAATGATAAATTAATTATTTTATCAAATTTTTCTGCTCTGAGTTCACTAATAACTTGCGAAAGTGCAATGAGAGCCTGACTCAGGCTCGCCAAACTGGCATCTGCTTTTTCTTGTCCTACAGATTTCGTTTCAACCGAGTCAGAAATGAGATTGCCCAGTATTTTTTGTGCATCTAATTTCCATAAATGATCGATCGCGAGATGCCCTTCAGCAGCCTGGGCAAAGCGGGATCTCACCAACAAATGGATTTGGGCGTCTGGGTAATCCCGCCGCATTGCCGACAGCGTTGGCAAAGTGCATAATATGTCACCTAGTCGCGTAAGCTGAATGACTAGAATTTTCACTCTTCGGTACCTCAATTTGCTCTTGAACCAATTCACGCAGACAGAGGATCAGCTCAGCTTTTTCGGAATAATCCTGCATTTCTCGAATATGATCCGAAAGTTTATTTAAATCAGCCAAGGCACCCTGCAAAAATTGCTTGAGCTCTTCTTGTTGAGCACTCATAACGCCTCCGTAAACCCAGTTTGAAGTCCATGGATTAGCTTCAACTCTATTCTTGCCCGCTGGTGAGCATGAGACAGCCGCTCCCGAAGTTTTTTAACTGTTTGAAATGCACCTGAATTTTGATTTGTATCTTGTAAACTTAAAAAAAGTTGTCTCCCATAACTTTCAAACAACTTTGATCTTCGAGCTTCAAGGCAAAAAATTTCAAGCTCCTCCATGTACTGCTGCAATCTGCTGACATCATGAAATTCCCCTAAGAGGCCTTTGAGTTTTGATAAAAAAGATTCAACGCGAGACTCAAACCAGATCACATCCCTTTCTAAAGATTTTAACTCGGTCACCCAATCTTGACTGGAGCGATCAGGAAAAATATTCTCCAGCAATTTTTTAAGTTCAATTCCTTCGCTCCCATATTCCCCAATTGATTTCTCATGTTCTTTTTGAAGATAAAGCTTAAAACTAACCCGATCCACCCAACTATTGATGGCTTTTGCTGAGAACTCTTGGCCCAAAGGCACCGCGGCCCAATCACCACTGAAATTAATGTGAGTACGAAGAAGCGCAATATCTTCTTGATATTCGTGGGCTAGCATGCGCAAGGCTCCCTCGTCTTGTCTCATCATGGCTCCACAAACCATGGCCACCATTTCTGAGGAGATCTTTTCAGAACATAGATGAGAACTTTGAGTACACGGTCCACGGTGATTGCAGGGAGCGCACGGCACAAGCCCCTGCAAGATCACGGCACCTTGAATGTAGGCACCTGTTTTCTTATATTCAGAACTTCCAATACTAATTTCAAGAATTTTTATTTTTGTCGCTGTGGCAAGATGTTTAATACTTGTGTCGCATGTTACAAGTAAATTGCAGTTATTCAAAAGGCTATAGGCCTGTTCAAGGTCACAGATCACGGGCAAAAGAGGCGTAGAACTACATATCTGATCAATGATATTTTTTTCACTCGGGGATCCCAAAACATAAACACTCACACCTGGTTCACTCTGCGCAATAGTAGTGCCAATTTCTCGCCACTTTTGAGGATTTAGAGTCTTTTTTGTTTCACTTGTACAAGGTTGAATAAGTATTCGTTTTTGAAGCATTGAATTTGAAAGAGTTTGCCTGGCAAATTCAATTCCATTTTGAGTCTCGTAGAGTTCGATGCGCCGATCAGAATTCTGAAGGCCCGCTCCATAATGAAAGACATCTACAAAGTGAAATACATTGCCACTGCCCGGTTCAATGAAATCATTGAGATAATCAAACCATCCCGAGCCCGCCGTCAGCTTGCCGTTGCTACCGAAAACGACCCCTCTGGTGTCACCACAACCAATTAACGCTGTAAGCCAGCCACTGAGTCGATTATGGGTTAGATTGACAACTTGATCATACTTTTCTGACTGCATTTGCTCGACTAAATCTTCGATCCTAAAATAAGCTTCTAACAGATTTCTATCGGTGGCTCCAATAATTCTTTGGATTCCATCGCGATCAAAAGCGTACACCTTGTCTACAAAAGGAATCATTTGTGCGACGGATTGAAATTGTCCATTTATGAGAATATGAATTTCAGATTTCGGATTTGCTCTTCTTAAACTTCGAAGCACCGACGTGGCTAAAAGTATATCTCCCAAACGTAAAAGGCTAATTACGAGAATTTTCATACTACCAGTTCCCGCATGGTCATCCAGATTAGTCCCTCGCGATCAAAGCCCGACCCTTGTCGTGCCATTGCCTCTTCGACCATAGGAAGGGTCAGAATCTGATCTTCTGAGATATTTAATGATTTGAGAAATCGATTAAGATTTGGATTACCTTGACTCAATTCTCTTAAACGGACCAAGGTGCGTTGATTTAGGACTTGAGATACGGCATTGTAGTAATAGCTCGAAACTCTCATACTCGCAGGGTGAAGTAAAATGGCATAAGAAGAACTCAATGCAGAAATTATTTTTGATTCTAGATATATTTGGGCTGGCGGAAACCCCGAAAGAACTTCAATTTTTTTAAATAGCTCCGGTTTTTTTTCGGCCATAGCTTGCGCTAAATCCTTTTCTGCTTCGACCACTACTATATTTAATGATTTTCTACTTAGAATTTCTTCTATATGGTAGCCACCACCAATACCAAACACGATGAGAGTTTGAACTGTGCTGATACGATCCCATTCTAAGTCGATGAGGTCTCTTGCTTCTTTATAGGGATCAACCGTCGAATGTAATAGGGTGCCATTTACAATGGGTACCCATTGATTGTCTTTGCATTTGAGGAATTCAAGATCCATGGGACCTCTTCTTTTCGACTAAGTCTTTGAGTTCGATGGCATCCTTCCGGTTAGAGTCTAGTTCAAGGATGCGCTTTAGCGAGGCATCAGTCGAGTCCAGATCGCCTTTTTGAAAATGCAGCCCTGCTAAAGTATAGGTCAAGTCGAGATCTCTGTTATTCTTCTCCAAATATTTTTCTACTCGAAAAATCGCTTCTTCCCAGACTTGATCTGTCAGTGCCCAATTCACAACCAATTGAAGTGCGGTAAGGTTATATGGATTAATGTCGAGGGCTCTACTGAGACTGCCTTGAGCCCATGTAAAATCGTTCAGTTCTCTGGCGACAAGCGAAATTCCACACCATGCCCGATCGTTATAGGGATTGAGTTGTGCGGCTTTTTTGAATGATTCTAAAGCGGCTTTGTGATTTTTTCTTTGATAATTAAGGGATCCCATATTGACGTGGAGCACGTCGGAGTAGGGTTGAATGATGAGCGCCTTATGATAGTTTTCTTCTGCGCCTTCAAAATCATTATTACGAGTAAATACATTTCCAAGGTTCTTATGAATATCAAAAAGTCTTGGACTTTCAGCGTCGGCTTGTCCAAGGGCATCTTGCCATGCTAATTGAGCTTGTTCATCTCTTTTCAAGGCATAATAAATCTCTCCTAGTTCAAAAAGATCTTGATCCGTCACTCGCTTTTGAATGAGTTGTTCATAGCAATTTTCAGCACTTTTAAAATCACCTTCTTGTTTAAAGCACCAACCCAACCAACGGAGGGCATCGGTTCGATTGAGATCTCTTTTTAAAACTTCTGTTAAAATTTTTCTGGCCAAGGGGTACTCGCCGGCATCAATAAGAAGCAGAGCATTTTTAAGAAGATACTCGGTTACTTCTGTATCTGTTGGAATGGGAGGAATTCGGACCTCGGGGCCGACAATATACTCGGTGTCAATTTCAGTATCTGGCTTATCAAAATCTGAGATGGCTTCATCAAGGGAATCGTAGATTTTTATTTTCTTGGGGGTTTCTTCTTTTCTTTTTCTTAATCGACTCCACTCAGTGGGCCCGATTTGCGAACGATCGATTTCTTTATTCACCGCGCCTCCGCTCATTGTGATGCAATGCCGTACTATTTTAAGAGCAAGGCAAATGCCACCCCAGTTTTGGGCGCCAGCGACTCTATATTATCTGTAACTTGCTAGACCAGGACCCAGATACGCCATGACTCCGACGGGATGTCAGATTTTTGGCTATTAAAACCAGACTATTATACTTCTTCATCGATTATTTCTTTAGTGGAAAAGCTTTTATATGACCCAATTGTCTTTCGAACTCGACTCACATTGCGAAGGTCAGCGATAATTTGAGATTTAGCTCTTTCAATGAGCTGCATGATATCTAAATCTTGTCCCAATATGGCTTTCACCAAAGATTCTTTTCTATTAAGTAAGGTATTTATTTGAGATCGCATTTCATCATCGATTTCAGGATCGGTAATTCTCATTGTGTGAGACTCAATAAGAGCATCAATATGACGGACAATATTGAGGATCGTCTCTCGAGTTTCTCGAAACTCCTCTATATCCCCAAAGTCGCCTTGCGTCAGACGATCAAGCCACTTTCTATTGAGACCTAAGAATTTCTCCAGATAATTATTCTTCTCTTCAAGGTAGCTAATTGTTTTTTTCATCACTCGCCTCCGCTTGAATCATTTTTTTGCTTTTTTAGACTGTCTATGGCCCTGACCCAACCATCGTTGAGAGTGTCCAAAAGTTTTAGTACTATGTGCAGAGGTTGGACATCGCCTGTGGCATTGGATTTGGTGAGTTGATCTGTCATGTACATGTAAAGAGACTCAAGGTTTCTAGCAATTTCACCACCGACTTCAAAATTTAAAGTATTATTGAGTTCCATGATAATATCGTAGGCTTTACCAATGTTAATTCCGCGCTCGGCAATGTCTTTAGTTTCGCATGCAAAGACTGCTTTCTTCGTGAACTTGATGGCCCCCTCATACATCATCAAGAGAAGCTTCTCTCGGCTCGCACTGGTTACGGAAGTCGCCTTATACTTCTGAAATGCTTTTTGTTGACTCATCTTAGAAAATACTCCTCGTTGTTAGTTATGCCTGTTGTGTTAAATTAAATCCCGCACTGCCACCGCCCCCATCAACTCCAAGACGGGCTGCGAGGAATTGCCCTTGTGATTTTAATTTAGACATCGTTTCTTCAAGACGCGCGAACTGACTTTTTAACTGCGCTTCTTTTTGAGCTACTATTCTTTCTTTAGTTGCAATTTGCTGATTAAATTGATCGATCTTTTGCTTTATTCCCCTTGATCGCTGAAAGAGGGGGCCATTGGAATTATCTAAGAGCGCATTGAGCATTTGTTTTATTTTTGGTACCAATCCTATTGTCTGATTATCTCCAATGAAGAATTCCTGCACATCGCCCAATTGTTTTGCGACTACGTTTTGAAACCTTTCTTCATCGAACTGAAGGGTGCCTGTTCTGGTAAACGAAATGCCGACCTGAGCTAGATATTTAATACTTCCAGAAATACCAAAGACCGGATTTTGCAATGTATCTCGAAGCCGATTTTCGATATTTCGAAGCAGTCCGTCACCACCAAGAGTTTTAGTAGTATCAGAATCTTTTGTCAGCGCATTTTGCATTTGAACGAAACCAAGGACACTGTTGACTGAATCAACAAACTTTTTAATCTTCCCTAAAATGAGTTCCTTATCCTCGCCGACAGAAACATTTATCTCTCGACCAGGGGCCGCTTGTCGCAAATCAAGAGTTACTCCAGGAATAATATCTTTTAGTTTGTTATCTGTAATTTCAAACTCAAAGCCATCGACTTTGACTTTGCCATTTTCTGCAGCCCTCTCTTTATCAAGGTAGAAATCTTGATCGCCATCTAAAAAGTAAAAAGTAGGAAAAGAGAGCCCGCCGTCCTCACCAATTCCAGTTCCACTGATCATGAGTTTATAAGGATTTTCTTTGTCTGACTTATCTTGAATGACTGCGGCCTTGAGACCTAGCTCTTTTGAATTAATGAGTGCCGCGAGTTTATCTAAAGTATTGTTGTTTCCGTCCACATACACTTCTCGTGTTCGACCGTCAGCTCCATGGACTTTAAAATATCCTACGCCGACTTGTGTTTGATCTTTATCGGGAAAACCGTTGCTTGCAGCAGAAGTCTTGTGTGCGAGTTTTTCGACCTCGACCATGTAACTACCTGTTGATGCAATACTCTTATCAACGACACCACCCAAAATATTAGGGTCTCCCGTGGCGAGCTTCATGTCGGCAAAGCCGCGGGTGTTACCCAATTCTTTGAGGCCAGAGAAAATGTCTCGAACTTTATTTGTAAGATCATCAACAAGTTTTAGCTGTTCATTGGATTTGTTCTTTCGGTCTTCGATCGCTTTGATAGGCACGCGCTCAGCATCAACGAGCTGCTGCACGATGTTTGGTGGTAGACCTGTATTGATAGATCCAAAACTTATTCCCACTAAGTCCTCCTGACAGTGTGGGTCCTACATGGCTCCATTGTCTCGCAAATCTGCGAGATTATTCAGTCAAAAATCCAACTGGCCTGTAAGTTGGCGACAAATTAACTTGTCGATATGACATGAAAGAATTAACTATTTTCAAACTCGATTAAAGCCTGGTTGAATTTTACAATGATTTATTCAGAAGATTGCCACGATTTACGGTACTGGTAGGGCGATTTTTAATGAGGGACCAAAGTTCAGTATCAGGGATTCTTCTAATTATTTTTCCCGTTGAATCTTCAACGAAGATAACAACTCTTTCCTCTTTTTTTTCTACTCGAAACTGAAGGTTATTTAATTTGATTCCGGGCAATTCCCGAAGATATTTAAGAGCATCTTCGATTTCTTGATCTGTGAATTTATGCCTTTGGGGAGTTTCATTTCCACCCCCTGGACTTTGCTGTGGATCACGATCAGCTGTGTTACGCGTTTTGCGCAGGTCATTCTTCAAGAAATCCACAGGTATTAGATTATTTGCAACACCTTTGATATTCATTCTGGATCCTAACTCGGCAAAAACCGTCTAACTTATTACGAGACAAACGTTTAGTTTTAGCTATAGCCCAAGCTCAAAAATCAGGTGGAGACCGAATAGTTCGCCCTCCACCTGGTGGTGGGCTGGGCACAAGGGTTAAGGGCCCTCGTACCATTGCGAATCAACCATCAATTCGCCGTTGTCACCCTATCAGTTTCAGTGCCAAGGCACCGATCTGATTAGCTTGAGCTAAGGTTGCTGTGTTTGCGTTTAAGAGAACATTGTTTCGCGCTAACTCAGCAGTAGATGCTGCTACATCAGTATCGCGAATCCGCATGTTGGCTGCGGAAAGATTCTCGTCTTGAATACCAAGATTCGTTACGGTGGATTGAAGACGATTTTGTAATGCTCCTAAATCAGCGCGAGTCTTGTTTACTTTAATCGAAGCTTCGTCAAGTTTGGCTAATGAATCTTGAGCGCCTTCTTTTTGCATGTAATTAAGACCGCCTAAATTGAGTGCATCCAACGTTGCATTTTGTTTGCCCGCATCAAAACCAATACGGTCTACAAAACTATCATTGTTGACACCCACTTGAAATTCGTATTTCTGCCCCGTACCGTCTAACAGTGGCATGGTACCGAATTTAGTGGATTGTGCGATTCGTTGGACCTCTTGTTTGAGTTCTTGGATCTCTACATCAATCATTCCTCTTTCACGGTCACCGACCGTATCAGAAGATGCTTGAACGCCAAGCTCTCTCATCCTAACAATGATATTGCTGATCTCATTGAGACCACCCTCACTGGTTTGAACCAGCGAGATACCATCGTTGGCATTCCGAGATGCCTGACGAAATCCACGGATCTGTCCTTTTAATGTCTCGCTGATTGCGAGACCGGCGGCATCATCGCCAGCTTTATTGATTCTATTCCCCGATGCCAATTGAGCGTAAGAGTTTTGAACTTCTCTTTGGCTCCCGCCCAGTGTTCGTTGGGCATTAATTGAGGGAATATTGGTTGTTACGCGCAAGCCCATTTGAAAATCCCCCTTAAGGCTATGCGTCTTCCATAACTACTTTCAATGCCGACCTAGCCCACCTAGGCCGGTCCATTGAAATCTGACATCCAGTCAAGCTTGTTAAACATCTGCTTTTCTTAGAGTCAGAGGATAAATCAGTTTTGAGACTAGGTTCGTACTACTTGCAACTGCTCTTGGACTGCTTCTTATCGAATACTGCCATGAACTTCTTACTGCTTTCGAACTACTTCATGAGGTCTCTTACTTCTCTCCTCATTAACTTCAATCAACTCATCGGTGACGAGGAGATTGACTGAAGTGCAGTCGTGGATTTCTAGACTGATGTCATATCAATTCTGTAGTTAAGTCGAGATAAGCGCAAGACCATCGTCGACAAAAACTAGACGTATGAATTGTCTTCTTACTCTAAGTCCATGGCACGTTTGACGGCTTTAGCGGCATTGATGAGACCAGAGCCATATTCATGTTTCGTTGAAGAAATCGGAGTCGCCGTTTGTTGAAGAAATTTCATTACGGCGACGGGACGAATGCGAGGAGCTGCTGCATACATGAGGGCCGCAGTACCCGCTACAAAAGCTGAGGAGCCTGATGTTCCAGAAAAAGAAACAAGATTGCCGGGAGTAATTTGTAATTTTACTTTTGCTGCCTGACCTTGATCTAAAGTTTTCCAAACGGCTTCACATCGAAATCGATCTAAATACACGACCGGAACTTTAGTCTCTGGATCTTTGAGTGATGCAAATTTAGTCGATAGTATGGGTTCACTATTGCAGATCAGAAGACCCGACGCATTTGCACGTAAAGCATTTTCAATTTGAGACTGAACAGAAATAATTTTTCGAGGGGCTCGTTTCACAAGAGCTAATGAACTTGATTCGAAATTATTAAAGTCGTCTTTTGTGCCCATTCCGGCGAGCATTACGGAACCATAAAATCTCTTTACAAAGGGAGATCTAACGTATCCCATGCTCTTAACCGACAACTTACTCGTTCCAAAATTAAATTCAACTTGTGCATCTCTGGCTTTGCCGACTGGATAGGAGGTTGTGATGGACTCGCCGGGAGCTACGACAGCGAGGATGGGACCATACTGACCAAAGTTTCGTTGATTAAAAATATCGACTTCACCAACACTGAGAACCCAAGGAGAATTGGCCGGATATGACATTGTTGGCACATCATTGTTGCCTGAGGGAGCCACAATCACAATTCCTTGTTCAAAAGCACTTCTTAGGGATTGGTCGAGACTTCTTGTATCAAGATCCTTTAGTTCTTCATTTGTAAGGGCCAACTCGATATTTATGACTTGCACCTTTGTAGCTTTTCCCCACTCCACTGCTTTTTGAATATCTGTGATGACGTCTTGCAAAGTAACTCCTTGGTCAATGCGGGCCACATAGAGTTCGGATTTGGGAGCAATTCCTGCAAGAATCCCGGCTATGGCAGTTCCGTGTCCTGATTCGTCGTAATAATCGTAGGGAAGCCCTAAAACAGGTGCTATTCTCATGCTTTTTCCTTGTTTAAAAAAACGGCCGATGAGTTTAACGCTGGTATCAACTCCCGTGTCGATATTAAGAATTTTTGCGCCTTTGCCTTGAGCTGCCGCGCCAGCAATGTCCCATGCGCCTTTTACGTTGATGGCCTGTTGACCCCAAGTAGGGATCTTGCTTGCAGCATAGGCGCTATTTGTAAGGATGAGAATTATAAAAATTAAAGTTTTCACTATAAACTCCTTGGGAAATAAGAACACCTTTTATCTTTCGTGTAATCTCGAATTTTTCGAGGTGAAGAATAAACTAATTGGAGATTTTTGACAAGGGCACTACCTTCATTTGCGATTGAACGATCATTACCGTAATAGAAAACTTGATTGCCCGCCCAAATTGGCTCAACACGTGGCTAATTCTTAAACAATCTCCTGCAGAAATTCATAAATTCGAGAGGCTATGGGCCTTGGCACGAGTACCAGTCGTGGTACCAATATTGCTTTCCATTATCGAAGATAATTTGGAAGGAAAGAATATGCTAAAATTGAATCTAGCTCTCTTAATGGTTGTCCTCCCCTTCGCCATTGTGCGGGCTCAATCATCAAATCCTGAAAGAGATTGGGACAGCCTAATGAATGCGAGTGCTGTTCGCGAAAAAAATGCACCCGTTCTAAAAGCTATAGACCAGCTTATTGTAAATATTGAAAGCTTCATTGGTTTACGATCTGTATCCGACGATTTTCACAGTTATTGGGAGAATAGAAATGACCCAGTACTAGATTTTTATTACCAGACCGCAAGAGATGTCTATTCAGTACCTAGAGAATACCAACAGCGGTGGATTGAAAAGCAAATAAAACTAAAAGACATTTATCAAGGCCGTGCTGGAACAAATCTTGAGCGGCGGCTCATTATTCTATCAGCGACATCAAGTGGAACCACTTATTTTGTTAATACCGCGGCCGGTAGAACTCTCATTGACCGTATCTATGACTTAAGACGTCCAATTTGGCAGGGTGAAAAACATATGGGATTGCCTGACGAAATCAAAGATCTTATTGCGGAATCAAGTAGTTGCAAATCTCGACTGACAAAAATTCGAGCAAGAAGCAAATAAATTGCAGAGAAAAATGAAGCTTTAATTATACCAAGTTGTTTAGACATTCAAATTCCCTAAGCCTTCACAATGTGTGCGGGCTCAATGGCAATCGCCTTCGCTGTTTCGTCTAATTTTCACTTAGAATTTATGGGTTTTCGCCAAATTTAAAATTTTATCAGAATAATTCTCAATCACCTTAAGCGTAGACGAATCATTTTTGAAAACGCTGTACCAACCTTGGGGTTCATGGGGCGGGTCTCCCGTCCACGTCGAACCTGGTTGACCCTCTCCACCCCAAGCCCAGAAATTGACTCCCGCCATGGGCGTGCCCGTTTTCATAGCATCAAATACAGTCTGAAACACCTCGCTAAAATATTTGTCACGATAATTTACCGTAGAATTCGTGGTCAAAGAACCACCGTCACGGGCGAGGCCAAATTCTTCTAAAACTAAAGGCTTTCCTAAAATTTCAGCTTTGGCTATGTGGTCCCTCATATATGACTTCATTTTTTCAACCGAAGACGAAAAAGTCTCTTCCTCTTTATTCGGGTCAAACCAGCCCCAATTCTGAGCCCAAACATGAATTGTCGCGTAATCAATATTCTTAAAACTGTGATTCAAGACGAAGTTCATACCCGCAAAAGCAGATGCGGTTTCACCTTCAGAACCGGTCGTCACCAAATGGTTTCTGTCAATTGATTTAATGAATGAAGACGTTTCATCAATCCACTCATTAAACGCTTCGGCGTTCCTGATTCCACGTGGCTCATTGGCCAACTCCCAAGAAATTATGGTTTGATCATCGACAAAACGAATCTTTGATAGAGAGTTTGTCCGCTTTAAGATAAATCCAATAAAATCACGAAATTTTTCTTGAGCTACTTCATTTGAATAAAAACTTTGAGTAAATTGCTGATACTTTCCCCAATCCCCTCCCGGTTCGGGCGGCGGATAAGGAATGGGCCCAGCACCAGCCCACCTTAAATATTGAGCCATGCCCCCCGTCCAAGGCCAAAAATTTCCAAGGCAAACTACGGCATGCATATTCCTCTTGCTCATTTCGACGAGCAGAGAATCCAAACCAACCAAGACATCATAGTTATAAACACCCGGTGAGACTTGAAGTGATGGCTTAATGCGCCATGGTTCTGAGTCAGGCCCCTCACTCCCAGCAAAAATGCGTAAATTATTAACACCCAATTTGTGAAGGCGATCCAGTTCTCTTGTTAAACGTCGTGGGTCTCCCCCGGCTCCTACTTTGCCCAAATTCATGCCGTACCAAAAATTAGTCCCCATAAAGTAATAACGAGAACCCGCTAGTTCAAAATGGGTACCACTAACCTTAACGAATTCTTTATGGGATTTTTTGACAGATCCATTGGCAACCAATGCCACAAAGATTAAGCCGAAAAACATAGAAAGATTTCTATAAACAATTTGTTTAGATTTCATTCTCAATTTATCCCCCAACTAAAATGGGCTTGCCCTTTATTCTGCAAAACTCCAGAAAAATGGTAGCATTTGTCTAAACTAGCAAAGAGAGCCAAAATCAATTAACGAGATTGGCAATCACAGCACAGTCAGCCCAGATTAATTTAATGTATTTGCTATCTCAGCTTCGGCAGCAAGGAAAGCCAAAAAGAATAAAAAAAACCCTGGAGGTTGTGGGGATCTCCAGGGTTGGGCTCAAGAGTACAACATTATTAGCGTCTACTCTTTAGTTATAAACCCGAATTGGTGTTCAATATTAAATTCAGGCCAGAAGCTTTAATGCCATGTTATTGGTCTGATTGGCCTGTGCTAGGACACTGATTGCAGCGTTTTGCAAAACAGACGACTGAGCC
>JAHFAE010000144.1 GCA_023250675.1 Oligoflexia bacterium
CCGCCAATACAATATGATCGCCCATGAGCCGATCCATAACGCCATGACCCAGCTCATGCCAAACGGTGGAGTTGTCTCGAGCAAAGTTTTGGTTTTCTGGCGAATAGGTTGTAAAATTAATAGTATCGTCGGTATAAAACGCGTTATCACGCATCGAAATATCGGGATCATACAAGAATGCATTGAACGGACGAGTGGAAAGCTCAGGGTCGCTAAATCCCATATCATGCAAAACCTGCATTAATGTATTTATGGCATAGTAAACTTGAACTTCATCAAACCCATCATCAATATAGGTTGTGGGATCATGATTGGCCAAGCGACGAGCCACGCGATCGAGAGCATCATCTTCAGTCATCAAAGGGCGACCCAGCAAAGCGCTACCCGGGATCATTTCAAAAAGTTCTTTGCCGTCAATTACAGTGGCCACCCAATTGGGTTTGAATTGAGCGGACATCATTGGCTTAAAAGAAATGCCCGGGAACTTCGCAACAACGTCGGGGTGAAGGCTTATGGTAGCGAATTTTCCTTCTAAAATAGTTCCTCCACCGTCGATAGTATTAGGAGAAGGAGCGAGGCCTTGGCGAATAAACGCCGCTTGGCGCTTGATATAACTCATGGCCCAAAAACCTTGTGCTCTTCCACTTTCGGTTTCACCAAGTACAGGATCAAATTTGTCTTCTATATATCTCTGAGTTTTTAAGGCTTCATAAATATTTTTGTCGGTTCTCCCCGCCATTTTTTTAAGATGAGTCAATTTAATCGGGATCCTTGCCTGAATATGACCTAAATTTTTGTCGGGCTCTTCATAGATTGGGTAAACACTGGCCTTCACAGAAAGTTCATCGTCAGGCTGATTGGGTTCGTCCCCTTGAGGGAATTCACTATATTCATGACCCAGAACTTGACCGGTCGTCGTAGAAATTCGAATCAAGTGCTGACCACGACGGCCTTTTACGTGGGCGATTCTAACAAGGTTTGTTCCTTCCCAAATATCTTTCCAAATTACAGAACGAATTTGGGTATCACTATTATTGAGGCTAGAATTTTTTGTTAAAGATAGCCGAATAATATTCATCGTTTTGGCGCTTGTGAACGATTCAGGTTCTATGCCCATTGTAAAAAATTTGGCGGCTAATTGCTTAATTTTCTGGGAGCTGTCAACAAGAGCTTCAACTTGAATGGCCTCACCGGTTTTAAGATCGGTCCAAACTCTCAACGACATGCTCTGCAAAGGAATGCCAGCTGCTGTTTCAACATACATTTTGAAATGGTTATTGGCTAAATCCCGATCTTCAAAGGGTAAGAAATCGCCCTCAGCCAATTCAAAACCTGTTTTTGAATTTATGACTTGGACGAGATGGGAGAGATTGCTGATTTTATTTTCAGCACCGCTCCAACGCAGCGATTGCGGAGCGGCTTGGATTGCTAAAGAAAAAGAAGTTACCACCACCAGAGCTAAGACAGACAATGCTTTCCTGACCATTGTTTCCCCCTTGGTTAAAGGTCGACAAGATATGAAAGCTAGACTTTCGTCCTTTGTAAAGGAGTATTTTACTAGGAATCTGTCAAAGTCTGTCACTGCTGTTGTGGGAGTGGGGTCAAAGAGGGTTGTTTTGGTTGGGGGTGGTGGACTTCAAGGCAATCAAGGCAGACGAGGGAAACGAGGCAATCAAGGGCAAGGGATCAAGGGGGTACATTCCTGTTACATTGTATACATAATATACCGGAGACATAGGTCACAGATTTATGTCCAAAGTTTCTTTCTTTGACCAAATTCAAAGTATGAAGTTTCTCCTTTCTTCGTCGCTTTAGCCCCCACACTTCGGTGAGGGGCATAAAGCTCCTCGAAAGGAGAAACTTCATGAAATCATTTTTTACACTTGAATTGGCAATTGAATTTTATCAAATTTCTAGGGATCTAAAATTGCCATCTCATTTGAAGGATCAATTTCAGAGAGCTAGTTCGTCTGTTTCACTTAATTTATCTGAGGGTTCGGCTAAGCCTACAAAAGCTGATCGGCGAAAATTCTATTTTGTGGCTTTGGGATCCCTGCGAGAATGTCAATGTATCCTTCGCCTTCACGGCCAAGCAAATCCACTTATTGTGCAAAAGGCCGACTTCTTAGGTGCCTGCGTTTTCCGCCTTTGCCAGGCCATGAAGTAAGTGTCATTGGGGCGTCGATTACGGGGTAAAGAGGACTTCAACACGATCTATTGTGGGACCCACGTCCGCTAAGGCTTTTTCTATAATTTCCTTAGTGGCGACAACCTGATTTCCCTGCAAACTAATTGGTTTGTGTGCAGCTATATCGTCAATCATCCTATCATTCTGTTCTAATTGCGAGTTTCCTGAAATCTGAGCGAGACCCTTCTCGTATTGTTTTCTCTCGCTGGACTTATATGGCTTACCTTCTTCTAGCGATGCCATTGCATCCTTCCACATTTGTTTTCGGTAGACGAGCCCTGCTGTCATTATTTTTTTATACTGGCTCTCTTGCTCCTTAGTCTCAATTCCCATTTTTCGCATGAGTCGCCAGAATTCAGAATGAATAGAAGGAGTTAAGTAATCTGTTTTAGACATAACATTTTTTATAATTTCCTCAAATCTTTTTCTATCCTCAATTGGAAACGAAGCTGGATACCCATTTTTATCTTGGGTTGCAGAAGACGGCTTATCGCTGACGTTTCCTTTTCCCGAAACATGGTCACAGGAAATAGTAGTAAACCCAAATAGTATAAAAAATAGAGCGGCCTTTAAAGGAGTCATGTGAAAATCCTAACAAAAACCATGTAAAAGTCACGTTTATCTATTTGACGATCCAAAAATTCATTTCCTAAAGGCCGATTTGACCATTTGACTAATGGTTCAAATCTCATGTTTGCTCAAGAAAGTAGGCATAATTTGATTTTCTAGGTAAATTGGCGGTAAAAAATTTTGTATCGATCTGCCTTACTTTTAGGAGCGAGTTACAACTCAATGACCAGTGTTATTAAGCTGCCTTGCGGAGAATCTTATTACGGGAATGAGTTTTGAGGAGAGGAGCCAATTTTTCTAACGATAAAACTTCAATGCCTAAGATCTCCCCACTTTTATCCAAATCAATAAGGAGTCCTGGCTTAATTTCAATAGTAGAGGTTACCTTGCCTTTTCGAAGCTGAATGTAAGCTACATCTAATTTTGTGTCTTTTTTTAATTTCATTTCATCTCCAATAGGCGGTCACCAGATGATAACCGCCGGGAATAGATATGTATATTATCACAAGTACTCTCGATCCAAAAGGCTTCATATAAATCTTTCGGCCCCGAATATCGAGCCCTGCTAATTTGCCAAATTCAAGCGTTTGACGGACCTGGCGACGAGTAATTCGCCTTCTGCTTTAATCGTTCCTTGGCATGATCTGAAATTTCGAGACGATAAGGGCTCATAAATATCCTATTTTAATGGTTAAATCCCAAACTCAGCATAAATACCATATAAAGGAATGGCCATAGGACCCACTCTAGGCCTCACCTTCCTTATGCTAGACAGCCTTAGCCCATCTTTTACGACATATCCTTCTGTATAGTGAGCAGCATAGAAAATGGAACCAGCATAATCAGCATGGTAATCATGCCGATTAAGTAAATAGCTTTTATCAAAATAAAATTTTTGAATTTTAGAATGTGTATGAAAATTGTCAGGAAATTCTATTTTAAATCAAGTTGTTGCTATTTCTGTTTTTGATTCTAACAATTTAAAATTAGGTAAAATAAATGGATAGCTTATATAATTTACCCAAGCATAGCCGAAAAAATAAAGAGAGTGCTCAGGAGTCCATTTTTCAAAAGTCCTTTTTTTGAATAATGTCCTTCCATCAACAACTACCTTTTTTTCGGGTGAAAATGTCAATTGACCATCCAAAAATATATCTTTATGGGTTTCGTAATCAAACTCGACAAGTCTAGTTTTTGGACTGACTATAATTTTTTTGGAAGCTTGGAACGTCTTAGTGAGCCCTTTCACAAAGGGTAAAAAACCTTCAAACTTTATTAATCTCATGGTGACTGAATCGAAACAATCCCAAGAGGCCCAACCTCCGTGCGCAGCAATAACTCTTTCAAATGAATCGATAGCTTTTTGGGACCAACTTTTGTGATAGTTCATTCCCACAATATATTCACTTGGAGTTTTATGGTCACTAAAGAAATGGTAGAGTTTCTTTGAGTGGCGCTCAAGACTGGGGAATTATGACTTCACAGCACCTTGGGATGACATCCTCATTTTTTAGAAAGTCAGTTTAAATCTGGCCATGTCGCCGTGAATTCTTAATTCCCAAAACAAAATGGTCCAGCCTCGACACAAAATCCCCTTCCTATTTTAGGTTCCAGTCCTAAGGATCTGAAAAACTGTTTCCATAGTAGGGTTTGCATCTTCTTTGATAGCACATTGGGGCTAACGAAAGTGCAAGGGTGGGCCCAGGGCAATCGCATTTAATTTTAGATTTGAGCATTAATTCTTTAATAGCGGCAAGTAGATTTGGTTGTTAGCGTTTTAATTTTTCTCTTTCCAAGGAGTAGGAAGATGGGGAATAAAACG
>JAHFAE010000056.1:0-4375 GCA_023250675.1 Oligoflexia bacterium
AAAAAAATATTTTAGTTGTGGACGTAGGGGGCGGATCAACTGAAATGATATATCGTAGGTCCAATGAAAAACTGCATGCCACGAGTTTTGATGTGGGATGTGTAAGACTAACTGAAATGTTTTTGAAAAACGACCCAATAGACTCTGTCGAACTGGACAAGTTATCCCAATACGCCGGTGGAGTTATGAATTCATATGGTAAAGTTAACCCCGATCTGGTGATCGCCGTGGCAGGAACTCCAACAACTCTTGCCTGTGTTGCCCAAAAGATAACTTTTGATGAGAAAAAAGTGGAGGGCTTTAAACTTTCAAAAGCCGAAATTAGAACTATTTGCTCAGACCTTGGTAAACTGCCTCTTTCTGAAAGAAAAAAAGTAAAAGGCCTTGAGCCTCTGCGGGCCGACGTTATCATTGCTGGAGGTATACTGTTAAACTGTGCTCTAAATTTGGCAGGAAAAAATGAGCTCCAGGTTTCTATCCGAGGACTGCGTTACGGAGTGGCATTACATCATGACAGCTTTTAGTAAAAAAATTTCTTTTTTATTTCTGGCGCTTTTTTTAAGTTTCGCCTGGGGTGACCCAAATTTCAAAAAGACTTCAATCGAAGTTGGCCGGCTTAAACTTCAAGTCGAGGTGGCAGATACAGAAGAACTTCGCGAACATGGTCTTATGGGCCGCAAATCATTAAGAGACTCCGAAGGGATGGTTTTTATTTTTTCATATCCTCAAATTTTGAGATTTTGGATGAAGGACACACTCATTCCCTTGAGCATCGGTTACTTCGATAAGGACGGAAGTTTATTTCAAATAACAGATATGGAGCCAGCCAGTCCCATCGAGATTAATCCAAAAATTTATCCCAGCGAAAAACTCGCAAAATATGCTCTAGAAGTTCCAAAGGGCTGGTTCAAACGAAAAAGTATTTCACTCGGGTCAAAGCTAAAATTATAAAAACTTTTCTTGGCACAGTGCCAACGTCGAAGAACTAGGCTTAGGTCGTAAAAATTCTCGACGTTGTGCTAAAATGTCGAACTTTCTCTCAATGAAAATTTAAAAATTCCGAATGAAGAGACATGCAGTGCGTTGGCTGAAGGACCATTTTCTACTACGTGGGCCTTGGCAGAATATGGTTAAATAATAGGTAGAAGCGTTGGATTTGCACTGCAGAGAAAAACTACCAAAGGATTGGGACATGATGAAGACATCCGCTTTCCAGCTTTTACTCCTAGCATCCGTAATGGTCGCCGTGGTTTCTTGTAGCTCCGGAGACCAAAAAGAGGAAACCGCTTCGCCCGATGTAGCTGACGCCACTTCTGGTAGTACGGACACTCCTCCTCCCGCTGAGTTGGGAACCTCTCCCGATCAGGGAATGGCGTCTCCAGAAACCGCAGCCGCCGATGCTACACCAACAGCAGAAACATCTGAAGCAGATTTAGCTGCTGGAATTCCACCCGCTGATCCCAACGCAGCTCCTCCGTCAGATGCCACGGCTGCTCCTGTAGATTCCAATGCACCACCAGAAGCTGGTGCTACTGATACTACGAAAAATGAACCACCACCGGCCGAACCACAAGGAGATCTCTTTGGTGCAGGAGCTGGCGCAACTGATACGGTACCTACCGGCGATGTTCCTCCACCATCAGTGCCAAAGAAAATGGCTCTCTCTCATGTTCGAGATATGCCGTTTAATCGGGGCGGACAATTATTGAACACAGTCTACATAGCTCGTGATGGCGACACGCTTGACCTTGTTAGCCAAAGACTTTTTGCCGAAGATAAAACAAAGTCCTTGAAGAAGGCCAATCCGACTTTGAAAAGAGGCGTTAAAGTAGGTGACAAAATCTATTTCAATTCTCCAAATAGAGCCGATGACAAGGATAAAATGCTGGTTGTCTACGAAGATCAAGGTCTGCCTCCTTCCACATATACAACCAAAGAAGGCGACACCCTAAAATCTCTAGCACAAGAATGGTACGGCACAGAAGGTTCGTATAAAGAAATTTATGCCATCAATCGAGGCCTGGCTTCGCCAAAAGAATTGCTCCCAGGTACAGAACTCCAATATTGGCCAGCATCGGCAACAGTCGCAGCGTACGGGATGCCCAAGAATACTGAAGTGGCCATGAACGCTCCCGCACCTGCTGGCAATCCGCCACCGCCCTCAAACAATATGCCTCCACCACCGACGTCGGGTGGTAATATGCCCCCAACTGCGGGCTCAATGAATAATACTATTCCGCCACCACCGTCGAATAATATGCTTCCACCTCCTCCACCCGCCGAGGTCAATGCTATGCCTCCGCCACCTCCACCGCCTATTTACAAGCGCAAAAAAGACCTTGGCACACCAGATAAAGACACTATGATGTATGCAGGAGTAGCTGGAATTCTACTTTTGGGGACCGGAGCTCTGATTGCAGTTCGAAGAAGGGCTAGCCGAAAGAACCAAGGCGTGACGCAAGTCTAATCTTCAAGACAAAAAAAACACAAAGGCCACTGAGTGATTCAGTGGCCTTTTTACTTCTTACTTAATTGTTTAAGCAACCTTGCTTAAAATCGAATCCATTAAATCTCGTGTAGAAGTCGTTTTCTCGGTAGCATAGTAAATAATATCATCTACTATTTGGAGATCACGGTTATTGAACGGTTGAAATCTTAGTCCAATTCCCTTATCCCCCACCCAGACGACAGTGGCCGCTACTTTTCGCATGCGCCCACTCAGTGATAAGTAAACGTTAATCTTCTCGGTCGGCTTCAATGTTAACTCTGTCTTAATAAGAGCGCCAGTGAGAGAAATGTTTCTTACCTCCGCCTTACAAACTTGTCGTGCGTAATTGCGTTTAAACTCGAACGCTAAATCGACACTGAATCTTTTGGCTGGTTTTGTGTCATCTAAGACATTTTCTTGCGTATCCATAGATAGATCTCCTTAGCCATATTACCTATCGGAACAGACCTAAGGGACTTAACGAAAAACGCCAAAATATTGGCGCTTTCGTTGTCATTCTAGGGGAACAATCCTAGGCAGGCAAAATCACACTAAAATCGTCGAACTTTTTGACAATCATTGGAGGTAGATTTTGTTTAAGCTAACGGTGCCCTCAATCATGCACGTGTTTACGTTTGAGCTGACCGTGGCTTCTGTAAGATAGGCCACATCAAGTATTCTTACCCCCCAAATATGTTGTTGGGCATAGCCTGAAGTAACTTGGAGTGACGCGCGAATACCTTGTTCAAACCTAATATTATATTGATTATTAGGTGCTCCACATGCCGCCATTTGGGGATTGGGAATTTGACCAGGACCGCCACCGGGACCAAAGTTTCCAAATTGGTAAGGTGAAGGAGGCTGGCCACCTTGAAAGTTTGGATCGTACCCACCACCAGCGCCGCCGTAGTAAGCCCCATATGATTGCTGGTTAGCGCGGGACATAACATAGCTAATATATTGATCGTTGGGAGCTCCAATGAGTTGAAAGGGAGCAATGTTTAGTCCTTTATTATAATCTAAGTTATAAGGTACAGGGCCGATCGAATGGGCTTCACCGCCAAAGTTTCTAAAGTAAACGGTGAGTACCCCTTGGCCATCAAAATTTAAAACTAAATCATCTCGACCTCTGAGAAATCCGATTTTATGTTGTCTTGCACCGTCAGTTGAATTCGTATCGATAGCACAGCTGTTGGTGTACGATTCAATTCCTGAACCTACGAGCACATGAAATTGACGATTGAGAACGAGGCCTCTTAAAACGTCTACATTGTTAGGATTCTGATTTGGATTTCCTGGAACCTGCACAAAGGGAATTTGATTTGGTCCGCAACCGTTATTTTGTGGAGGTTGAGGGTTGTTGTTTGCCGGATTTACGTTCGGATTTGGAGGTGGCTGAGGCCCGCCGTCGTCCTTTTTACTGGGACAAGCTGTAAGAGCCAATGTCAAAACAACAAGAGTGAACAAGAAAATATAAGATTTCATTATGACCTCCAAACGCACAATATAAGGCTTACGCCGTTGGCTATTAATTCAACATATGGGCCAATTTCAGAGGGCAATTAATTGGTTACCGTGCGGGAGTAGACCTTATTTTCGTCAAAAATAGGCACTTCCACCATGATTTGGTGCCGTTTTTAAGCAAAATCCCATTGACTTTGGCGGCATTAAACGTAAATTGATGAACTGTAATTAAGGCGCAGGCCAAAAGAGAACCCCTAGAAAAAAATCCCACAAAATTTTTACCAACTGGATAGGAGTTTGTTCGTTCATGAATCTTAAAGAATTAAAAGACAAGAAAATTGGTGACCTCAATGAAATGGCCCGCAATTTAGGCATCGAAAACGGTGCGGGACTTCGAAAGCAAGACCTCATATTTGAAATTCT
>JAHFAE010000056.1:4385-19290 GCA_023250675.1 Oligoflexia bacterium
ATTTACGGCGAGGGCGTACTAGAAATTCTACCCGATGGCTTTGGCTTTTTACGCGCGCCCGATTACAACTACTTGCCAGGTCCTGACGATATTTACGTTTCTCCTTCACAAATTAGACGATTTAATTTAAGAACCGGGGACACCGTCTCAGGTACCATTAGACCTCCCAAAGACGGGGAGCGCTACTTTGCCCTCCTTAAAGTTGAAGTTTTAAACCACGAAGAGCCTGAAAAAGCCCGAGACAAAATTTTATTTGATAACTTAACGCCACTCTATCCCCAAAGACGAATTAATCTCGAATATAAACCAACAAATTATTCAACACGAATTTTAGACATGCTTGTTCCCATGGGTATGGGTCAAAGAGCCCTCATCGTTGCCCCCCCTCGTACAGGTAAAACAGTTTTATTACAGGATGTTGCGAACGCTATTTCTACTAATCACCCTGATATTGTTCTTATTGTTTTATTGATCGACGAGCGCCCCGAAGAAGTGACCGACATGCAGAGAAACGTTAAGGGCGAGGTCATTAGCTCTACTTTTGACGAACCCGCCACCCGTCACGTCCAAGTGGCCGAGATGGTTATTGAGAAAGCTAAGCGCCTCGTCGAACATAAAAAAGATGTGGTTATTCTACTTGATTCCATTACTCGCTTGGCCCGAGCTTACAATACGGTGGTGCCTCCATCGGGCAAAATTCTCTCGGGCGGTGTAGACTCCAATGCTCTCCATAAACCTAAGCGGTTTTTTGGAGCTGCACGAAATATTGAAGAAGGCGGTAGCCTCACCATTATAGCTACAGCCTTGATTGACACAGGATCTCGTATGGATGAAGTTATTTTTGAGGAATTTAAGGGAACTGGTAATTCGGAGGTTCATCTTGATCGTAAACTCATGGAAAAACGAGTGTTTCCTTGCATGGACATCAACAAGTCTGGCACTCGAAAAGAAGATCTTTTGGTTGGTAAAGAGACCATCGGCAAGGTCTGGATCTTGCGCAAAGTCCTACAACCCATGAATGTTGTAGATAGTATGGAATTCTTACTAGATAAAATCTCCGCCACTAAAACTAATACGGAGTTCATTACCAGTATGAATGCCTAGAATGTCTTGCCAAATCCCTAGATTGTTTGATAAATAGTAAAAGAGGTTTTTAAAAAAATGAAAAGTGGAATTCACCCCGAATATTATCGAGTTAACGTAAGCTGTGTATGTGGAAATAAATTTGAGATTGGTTCGACCAAAAAAGAAATCAAGGTAGATATTTGTTCTGCATGTCATCCTTTTTTCACTGGCAAACATAAGTTACTTGATACCGAGGGCCGTATTGAGCGCTTCCGCAAAAAATACGCTTCTAATGCCGCGGCTCCAGCCAAGAAATAATCTTTATTTAAGTTGGTGGGCTGCCTCAGCAATGGCGGTGGGTGGCCAAGCGGTCATTGAAGGCGTCATGATGCGCTCTCCAAATTCCATGGCCGTCGCAGTTCGAAGGCCCAGCAAAAAAATAGTTATTAAGGAATTCCAGTGGGTAAGTCTCTCCCAAAAATATCCCGTTTTAAAAAAGCCTGTTTTTCGAGGAATGGCCCTTCTCGTTGAAGCCATGATGAATGGTATGCAAGCTTTGAGTTTTTCTGCAGAGCAGGCGGCACCCGATGACGAAAATAGCGACCAAACCCCTCTCACAAAAACAGCCATCGCTGTTAGTATCGTAACTGCTCTTGCCATGGGTATTTTTATGTTTGTTGTGTTTCCCCATCTCTTAACCGAATTTATCGGGCGAAGTCTTTTCAACGGACTGGCCGTTAATACATTTTCATTTCACTTGGTTGATGGCTTTATCAAGATGCTTATTTTTATTGGTTACATCTCGGCTATTTCTTTAATGCCCGATATAAAACGTGTGTTTCAGTATCATGGCGCCGAACATAAAAGTATTTTTGCTTACGAAAAACAAGAACCCTTAGAAATTCCCAATGCTCAAAAACAATCTCGGTTTCACCCCCGTTGTGGAACAAGTTTTATTTTGACGGTTATCTTCGCCTCTATCATTATTTTTAGCGGATTTTTCCCCATGCTTCCTAAACCTAACTTCCCTCCGATTTTGACAAGTCTTCTTTTTGCTGCGATAAAAATTCCTTTGATGCTCCCCATTGTAGGCATCTCATATGAATTTATTCGTTTGATGGGGAGTAAGAGCTGCCCCGCTTGGTTAAAATTTCTAGGCGTGCCCGGTTTATGGATGCAAAATTTGACAACCAGAGAGCCTGATGAAACCCAAATTGAAGTGGGCTTAGCAAGCTTAAAAGCCTGTCTTTGGCGTGAAAAAAACTTAAAAGAAATACCTCAAAAATCAGAAGTTCTTGTAGAATTTGAAAATATATTATCTCCTGTTTTTGAAGAACGATTAGCTACTCAACGTTAGGTTAATAAAAAATCGTGTTTAAAAAACTAGATGACGTTGAAAAACGTTTCATAGAACTCTCTACCCTCTTAGCTGATCCCAACGTCACGGCCAATGCAAAGAGCTATACGAATTATATGAAAGAATATTCTTCGCTTAAGGAATTAGTAGATATTTACCGGCGCTATAAAAAAATAAATGAAGACTTTGATTCTACAAAAAAAATGGTGGATACAGAAAAAGACCCCGGTCTTCTTGAAATGGCCAAGGCCGAACTTCCTGATTTAGAAAAAAGACTGCACCAACTTGAAAGCGATTTGAAGTTCGCACTACTGCCCAAAGATCCTAATGATGAGAAAAATATTATAGTAGAAATTCGAGCAGGGGCTGGAGGGGACGAGTCTTCGTTATTTACCGAATCTCTTTATACTATGTATTTAAAATATGCCCAAAAAAACGGTTGGCAAGTCGAGGCCATGTCATTAAACGCGGGCAATGTGGGTGGATTTAAAGAGGTCATATTTGGTATTCGAGGCTCAAAGGTTTTTAGCAAATTAAAATATGAAAGCGGTGTACATCGAGTGCAACGCGTTCCCAAAACAGAAACCCAAGGCCGCATTCATACGTCTACTGTAACGGTCGCCGTTTTGCCCGAGGTCGAAGAAATAGATATTAATGTCAATCAAATAGATTTGAAAATTGACGTATTTAGAAGCGGCGGCCCCGGGGGGCAAAGTGTAAACACAACCGATTCGGCTGTACGTATCACTCACGTACCCACGGGAGTTGTGGTTGTTTGCCAAGATGAAAAGTCGCAAATCAAAAATAAGGCTAAAGCTCTTAAGATTTTGTATGCACGTCTTTACGATGCTGAGATGACAAGACAGCAAAACGAACTTTCGTCTCAACGACGCAGTCAAATTGGTACGGGTGATCGAAGCGAGAGAATTAGAACATACAACTTTCCTCAAGGAAGAGTTACAGATCATCGCATCGGCCTCACACTCTATCAGATTGACAAAATTATGGGGGGCGATCTAGACGAGCTCATTTCTCCTCTCACAACGCACTACCAGGCCGAGGCTTTGAAATCCCAATGAGTATTGAAGAGTCGTGGACTGTACAAAATATTATCATCTGGACAACTCGCCATTTTCACTCAAAACAAATTGATTCTTCTCGATTAGATGCCGAGGTTTTGCTCGCGTCGGTTTTGAGATGTCGACGTATTGATTTATATTTGAGATTTGATCAACCGCTTAAACCTGACGAACTCTTGTGCTTTAAAGATTTAGTGAAAAGAAGAGCAAAACGTGAGCCGGTTGCCTATATCTTAGGCGAAAAAGAATTTTATGGCCGAACATTTAAAGTCGGGGATGGTGTCTTAGTTCCACGGCCTGAAACTGAACACCTTATAGATGAGGTCTTGAGGTGGGCCCAACCTTCACAAAGAGAGTTTCTTGAAATTTTAGAGGTTGGCGCGGGGTCTGGCTGCATTGCAGTCACTTTAGCAAAAGAATTGCCCAGTGCGAAGGTGAGAACTTTAGATAGTTCCGAATTAGCTGCAAACTTTGCTCAAGAAAACTCATTAAGATGGCAGACCGCCGATAGGATCGCCGTAGAGGTACAAGATTTTGAAAAATATGATTTGCGAGAATCCCTGTTTGACATTGTCGTGAGCAATCCCCCCTACGTGGCGCGCGAAGTCGAAAAATATTTGCCTTCAGATGTTATAGGGTTTGAGCCTCATCAAGCACTTTTTGGTGGTCAGGCGGGTCATGAAACTATGGCAAAATGGATACCCAAGATGCTTTGCGCATTAAAGCCCGGAGGGTTTTTCGCATGCGAAATTGGTTTTGACCAAAAAGATCGAGTCCACGAAATCTTAAAGGCCACTGAACTTTGTGAAGACGTTCGATTTATAAATGACTACGGTGGCAACTCTAGAGTTGCCACGGCAATAAAAATCTAACCTCGATTGAATTAAATTTAGAATCGCGCTAATCTTTTGAGATGGATCATATCATTGTCGAAGGGGGGGCGCCCCTCCACGGTTCTGTCGAAGTAAGTGGAGCAAAAAACGCAGCTCTCCCTATTTTGTTTTCAACATTGCTCGCACCCGGTAATCATCGATTTACAAACGTGCCACATTTAAAAGATGTTTCATCTACATTAGCTTTACTAAAGGGGTTTAATACAGAGAGTACTTTAGAAAATCACACGGCTGTTCTTGAATGCAAAGAGCCTTCAAATTTTGAAGCACACTATGATTTAGTCAGAAAAATGCGGGCCAGTGTCCTATGTCTTGGGCCTCTTGTCGCTCGATATGGTTTTGCAAGAGTGAGTTTGCCCGGAGGTTGCGCCATTGGCGCTAGACCCATTAATTTACATTTAGATGCGTTAGAAAAAATGGGAGCGACAATTAAGATTGAACAAGGCTATGTGGAAGCGAAGTGCAAAAAACTAACTGGCTCTGTTATAAGTTTTGACACTGTCACGGTGACGGGTACTGAAAACATTATGATGGCTGCAAGTCTGGCACAAGGAACGACAGTTTTAGAAAACGCGGCCAAGGAACCTGAAATCGTGAATCTCGCAAATTACCTAAATACAATGGGCGCAAAAATTAAAGGGGCCGGAAATAGCATCGTCACTATCGACGGTGTAAATAATTTAAGGCCTGCCCAAATATCTATCATTCCGGATCGCATTGAAGCGGGAACTTTGCTTATTGCCGGAGCTATTACTGGCGGCGAAGTAAATGTAAAGGGTTTTGACCCCGTACTTATAAAAGCTTTGATTCAGAAAATGCATGAAGTAGGTTTTCAAATTAAACCCCTTACAAACAACTCTGGTGTTCATCTTTCAAGTTTAAAAGAATGGGTTTCAACTGATGTAACGACTGCTCCTTTTCCTGGGTTTGCGACTGATCTTCAAGCACAATTCATGGCTTTGATGTGTGTGGCGCGAGGTACAAGCATAATTTCTGAAACCATATTCGAAAATCGGTTTATGCATGTTCAAGAACTGCAGAGACTCGGAGCAGACATTTCTCCTAAGACAAGAATCGCCGTCGTGAGGGGCAAGCCCCAGGGGCTTACGGGAGCGCCAGTTATGGCCACCGACTTAAGAGCCAGTGCCTCTTTGGTTCTTGCTGGACTTGCCGCCAAGGGAAAAACTAAGATAAATCGAATTTATCATCTTGATAGAGGTTACGAAGAACTTGAGATAAAACTTCAATCTTTAGGCGCAAAAATCTTAAGAGGTCATTCATAACTTTCTCTAAGAAACGATAGACCTTACGATTGCTTAAAAAATAACGAAACCCAATTCGGCTTGGGATCACTGCAGCGGCAGCACCCCATAGTGGCTATCAGGGGACCCCGCGAGTTGCCGTCCGTGGCCCATGATGCTACCGCTTTCGTAACCCCAAAACCTTGTGGGTTTCGTTTCTACTTTCAGAAAATAGTGAGACATTGGAGCTGAAACTGTCTTCAATGTCTCTTTGCAATCATACTTACTAAGAGTTAATTATTATTCTTAAACTCGGGAGTAGTTCTCTCGGCAGTGTTTGATCCATCGTACCAGGAGCTGCCTCGACGAGCGAGACTGTATCGAACTCGCACTTTGTCTTTGTACTCAACACCTTTGAGAGAAATCAAAGCGTTGGCTGCGTTCAAAACAGATTCACCTTGATCAACAACTTTCCATGGATGAAATCCACAACCGCCCAAGAAATTAAGTGGGCAGGTTTCGACAACGTAGTTCACTTGCAAACGATCTGCTCCCTGTTGCGCAGGCAAATAACGACCATCAACAGTGACATTTAGAGCAACACCGGTACCTGATTTTACAACGAAGGCACCTTGAACAACTTCACCGGGTAATCGAACGAAATTTCTAGTAGTACCTGTTAGCAAAATATTCGTCAGATTTCCCTCGTGATTCATTTTGAAAACATATTGGGTGAACGGGCCCGCTGACACTTGAACATTACTTAACTCTTGGCCCGCCGTTACTGTCACGGTATCGTTTTCAAAATATTGAATCTTCGGGTTAACTGCTGTAACTGCAAAGTAGCGCACATAGGTTTGAAGAGTTTTTGAACGAGGCTCTTCAAAGTAATATGGGACGGGTACATCTCTCGTCACGACTCTCATGCATTGATAGGTATAGGTGGTGCAAGAACTTTGTTGGTAACCGAGATTCTCAGCATTTTCAGCTCGATACTTAACAGCAACATCGTACCGGACACTATTGGTAATAACATGCTTATTCGCAGCTCGGTCAATTTCGCCAACAAATGCAGACCAACTTCGTGGCTTTGCCGTGAAGTATCCGGTGGCGATCAAAGCTTGTGCTGATACTGGACCAACACCTTTGATTGCAGCATCGAGAGCTTGTGGTTTTTCTGCTTTGGGCGCACTAAAATACCGATCCCACGCGGGGCTTTTGCCTGAACCGTTTTCAGAGCATTGTAAACCTTCACAGATTCCAATTTCTTCAAATGTTCTGGGTTCCATGCGAATTTTCTCAACTCGCTCTACCCAGCGCATGACTTGGGGAATTTCCATAGTGAAACTCTGTGTTAGCCCTGCACTTTGAGGGGTAACAAGAATGGTTTTAGATTGGGTTTCCCAAGCTACAGTGGGAGCCTGCGCATTGGCATTTGCATAAATCAGCACGGTGGCCAATGTGACCGCTAAAAAACGAAACATCATTTATTTTCTCCTTATATTAATTGTCGTTAAATTTCTGACCCGAAGTTGGGATTAGCATATTCCATGCCATTAAATTTCTGTTCACGTAAATAATTTTGACTGTCAAACATTATAGAAAACAGAGTCACGGCATCAGCACTCTTCCTACCCAACACTCTCAACAAGGTGTCTCGAGTGTTGGGTAAATAAGATTCTAAAACATGATGGAAGATTTAATTTTATAAAGAACCATGAAATTGATTCAATTAGGGAATAAAAAAACCGTCTCAGTTAAGGAGGGGCAATAACTGAGACGGGAGAGGGATTATGGCCTGATGCCACCAATACTAACGGGGATAATAACTGCCGGGGATTTTGGCTCAGCACCATCACTAATCGAAGCCAAATGAACTACATATCCAGATAACCAAACTTGATTATCTTGAAAAAGCGCCAAGTTGATCTGGGGGGAGACCACCGGGACACGTTGATTTCCATCTGAAAGAGCAAACCCTGATTCTTCGAGATGTACCAATAATCCTTTGAAATTCTGTTTATTAACTCTGAATATTTTTACCGATTCATCAACCTTCACTGCCTTGTATTTCAAATTCTTCAGCTCATCAGACGTTGTTTTGAATCCAATAATATATGTTCTACCTTCAATTAACGGTAATTCTTTCAAGTCTAGGGCTATGTCAAATCTTTCGCCAAGAACATCAACGCAGATTTTATGTGAATTCACAGAATTAACATCGAGTTCAATGATGCCCGTGGTTTCATCTATTTTTTCTATTACTACATATGGATGATTTTGACATGGAGTAGATAAGACGCCGTGTGCTGTTAGAATTCCAGTGATTTGGTTAATCTCGACTTTGTTGACGATGGCTGCGTTGGCTTTAGCAAGACCCGAGAGTACAAGAACGAGGGCAATGTAGATAAATACCAAGATACGCCTAGCCATTTACTTCCTCTTCGAAAAAAACATTTAAAATACAACTTCAAAGCGTTAATAAAGCAACCGACGTGCCAACGCTTTCGACTCTGTTTAAAGCTTTAAAATAGTTTTAAGAGTATTAACGCGAAGCAAAGGTGGTGCAATTTTGGTATCGTTCAACTACAAGTAAGTACCATTTTGGAACCCGAGGACTATTATGGACTGTCTCTTTTGCAAAATTATCGAAGGAAAAATTGCATCATCGAAAGTTTACGACGATAAAAACGTCTTTGCTTTTAAAGACATTTCTCCGCAAGCACCCATACATTATCTTTTTGTGCCAAAAAACCACATTTCGAGCCTTGCTCAATTTACTGATGACACGATGCCCGTCATGGAAGAAATTTTTGCCGCTATTCGTAATGTCACAAAACAAGAAGGGCACGACAAATCTGGTTTTCGCATCGCCATAAATACGGGTCAACATGGTTGTCAGACGGTACATCACCTTCACGTGCATCTTTTAGCAGGAAAACAATTAGGCGGAAATTTTTCTGGGTTATAGCGCAAAGCGTTAAGCCTTAGATATCCCATTGATTTTCCCTCGTACCTCCTTTAACATTTAGCCATGTCGTCTCAAAACAAAAGATGGATCGTCAGGGACGTTTCTGGACACATCTATGGTCCTTTTGAACCAGCAAAAATTGGGGAGCTACTAAAAAAAGGAGTTTTGTCAGGGGACGAAAGCACCTCTGAGTACCCGGTTGGTGATTGGGTGCCCATGTCATCGATAAAAGAACTTTACGATATCGTTCTCGAATCGATGAATCCGAGGCGAGAAAATGAACAAGAGCCGAAACGAGAACTTCCAAATGTCGAAAAAATACAGACCCACAAACAAGAGCCTCCTCATCACAACGCCAATTCCCCAGCACCCCCAAAATCAACCCCACCTGACATCGAACTAAAAGAAAAAAAACATCTTAAGAGCAAAAAAAAGGACTTAATACCTGTTATCTTAGTGCTCGCTGCAATGATACTTACTTACTTCGCGTTAAATAAGAAGACTTTTGTTAGAAAATTTAGAACTTTAAACCTTTTAAGTCCCCATATTAAGCCGACGAGAGACCAAGCCAAATCAAAAACACAATTAAATCTAGGGTGGAATTACTTCTACAAAGATACCTACAACAATTATTTTCAAGCCCAAGAAGCTTTCGTTCGCGCAGTAGAAGAAGACTCCCGTAATCCTGAGCCCATCATAATGCTCCTGATGACAGACTTAGAGCTTTGGCCCTTTGCGAAGCAAGATAGTAATGACCAAAACGTTTTGCAGAATCTTTTACAATTGATTTCAAAAGCCGATTTCTATGGTGGTCGACGATCTTTGGCCACAGCTGTTGTTGATATGATGCTTCGCCATGATTCAAATGCCCAATCCCAAATCGAGTCAAGTTTAAGCGCTGATCCAAATGAGGGACGTCTTTACGCTCTCAAGGCTCAAATTTTATTTGATTCAGCAAATTTTCCTCAATCCATCTCTTATTTTGAAAAGTCTGCCGCGTTAATTCCTTATTGGGCGAAACCAATTTATATGATGGGACTTGGATACAGTAAGCAGGGTAATCCAACTTTGGCGCAACAGTATTTTATACAAGCGTTGAAAATGAATCCCGGTCATACCCATGCGAGGCTGGAACTTGGGGTACTCGAAGGTCTTTCATTCATGCATGATGATAAGGCCAAAGAATATCTAACGCTCGCTCTTGATTCTCAGGAACTTTTAATGCCGTCAATAGAAAGTCGCGGGCATTACGTATTAGCCGTGATTCTCAATAGGGAGGGCCAAGCGGGACGGGCCAAAGATCAGGCCGAAATGGCTCTCAAATTAAATCCCACGGATCCAGATATCCGAGATTTATTAAAACGTTTGGGAAGTCCTGCCGCAGGAACAGAAAATACAGGGGATGATCGTCAGCACATGGTTTTAGGTGACCAATACATGCGCCTAGGGAATTACCTAGGTGCCCAAGCCCAATATAAAACAGCATTTTCGGTTAATCCACAAAATGGGCGAGCGGCTCTGAGTGCCGCTCAGGCCCTTTGGAAACTCCATCAGTCTCACGAAGCCATGGAATTCCTCCAAAAGGCTATGGCGGCAGATCCGAAGCTCATAGATAGTTACATTGTGATGGCCAGTTTTAAATCTCAGCACTTTGAGTTTGAAGAGGCCTCGCGGTTGCTCGAGTCTGCATTAAAAATTAATCCTCGCAATCACGAAATTTACCGAGAGTACGCTGAATTATTTCTAAAAAAGGGGGAATCAAAATCGGCCGAATCTTACGTTGGACGGGCACTTCAGCTCTATGAACCCGATGTTCTTTCTAATCAAGTTATGGCTCGGGTCATGTTGCTTCAAAAAAATCTACCTAAAGCTATTCAATATTCAAAACGCTCCATTGAATTAGATAAAACAAATGCTGAAGCGCAAATCGAATATGCAAAAATTTTAGCTCAATTTGAAGGGGTAAAAAGCGCAGAAGAATATTTGCGTGACCTCATTAACACTTACCCCTCACAACTCTCGTATCGTGTTGGTCTGGCGGAGATATTTAAGAATGATGAGCAATATAAAATGGCCATTCAAGTACTCTCCCAAGTTATGGCCATCGACGACAGAAATAAAGATGCATTTCTCATTTCTGGCGATGCAAAATATTCTGTGGACGATTTAGATGGGGCCCTCAACGATTATCTATCAGCCGCTAGAATTGACCCGTCAGATGCTCTTGGGATTTTTCGTGCCGGCGAGATTTATTTAAAAGGCAATCGTACCGATGATGCTCTTAAAGAGTTTCAACTTGTGCTGCGGGTTAACCCTCTTTTTCCAAGGGCACATTATAGTTTGGCTAAAGTTTATTCCCACCAAGGAATGGGAGATTTAGCAATAAAAGAATTGGATGAAGAAAAAAAGTTAAACCCCAAACTTGCAGATCCCTATGAATTTGCCGGTGATCTTTATTTGACGTCTAGGAAGTTTTCACTTGCCACAAAAGAATATCAAAAGGCCTCTGAACTAAAACCTCAGGGCGCGAGCATTTTTGTGAAGTTGTCACGGGCTTATCGCGGGCAAGGATCTCATGATTCGGCTCTTGCCATGTTGAGACTAGCTCAACAAAAAGAGTCTGGGTATCCAGAAATTTATCGAGAGCAGGGGAGTCTATTTGAGGCAAAAGGAATGTACGATGAGGCCATTTTGAGTTACCAGCAATACCTTCGTCTGGTCCCAAATCCACCTGACAAAGATTCTATTTTAAGTAAAATCAAAGAACTGCAACAGTGAGGGGTACTCCATGATCAAAAAACTTCAAGGGCAACTTAGGGTTTCTGGCCGCGGGTTCGGTCTGTTGTTGGTCAAAGTATTATCTGGTTTTATTCTGGGTCTCACATTTGCTTTGGTTTTTAGGCAACTCATGAATATTGGCCAGCTGACTTTTACTTTCGTTATCGTAATGATAGTGGGGTTTTTTATCAGGCTTTCTTCTAAGTGGAAATTCACGGGAGTTTTGCTATTTAATCTGTTCTGTGTCATGACTGCTTTACTTTTAAGAATGTACCTTATCGTGGCGCCAGGGCAATAAAGGGCTAAATCATGTTAGATCTCAAGTCATTAACATTAAATCCAGAAAAATATAAGACGGGCCTAATAAATCGTGGAGGTGAAGTTTCACAAATCGATAACGTCTTGGCCATCAATGAAGAACGAAAAAAACTGATCACAAAATCTGAGTCTTTAAAGGCTCAGCAAAATAAAGTAAATCAGGAGATCGCAAATCTTAAAAAAAATAAGCAAGACGCTACAACACTTTTGGCTCAAATGAAGGGGTTAAGTGTAGAAGTTAAGATTCTTGAAGCTGAAGCTGCTGTTGTTGACCAAAAGGTTCAGGATTTGTTGTTGTATATTCCAAATCTTTGTCACGATTCTGTTCCTGTTGGTAAATCTGCCGAAGACAATAAGTTGGTTCGCCAGTGGGGAGAAAAAACTAAGTTGCCCTTTAAGCCCCTTGAGCATTGGGAAATTGGCGAACGCCTTGGCATCTTAGATTTTGAGCGGGGCTCAAAAGTTACGGGTGCGCGGTTTACTTTTGTTAAGTCTTATGCAGCAAAACTTGAACGGGCTTTAATAAATTTCATGTTGGATGTTCATTGCCAAAGTCACGGTTACGAAGAAATGATTCCGCCATTTATTGTAAATCGAGCCAGTATGCGGGGCACAGGCAACCTGCCCAAATTTGAAGAAGATCTTTTTCATTTAGATAAAGTGGATTATTTTTTGATTCCTACAGCTGAAGTGCCGGTGACCAATTACTTTGGCGGCGAAATATTAAATGAAAATCAACTCCCCGTGGCATTCACGGCATACACACCCTGCTTTCGAGCAGAAGCTGGAACGTACGGCAAGGACACCAAAGGTCTCATCAGACAACATCAATTTAATAAAGTAGAAATTGTTCGATTTTCTCATCCGAGTTATTCTTATGAGCAACACGAATTACTTACAAGTCATGCAGAAAAAATATTACAAGACCTGGGGCTTCATTATCGCGTGATGGCTTTGTCGACGGGCGACATTGGTTTTGGTTCGGCAAAAACCTATGATCTAGAAATTTGGCTCCCTGGCCAGAATGCTTATCGAGAGATCAGCTCCTGCAGCAACTTTGAAGACTTTCAAGCCCGACGTGCAAATATTAGGTTTAAGCCGTCATCTGGTGGCAAGCCTGAATTCGTGCATACGTTGAATGGATCAGGTTTGGCTGTGGGCCGCACCCTTGTAGCTCTGTTGGAAAATTATCAACAGGCCGATGGCAGCATATTAATACCCAAGGTTTTACAGAAGTATTGTGGATTTGAAAAAATACCAGGCGTTTAGGGCTCAATCCCCTTGACCTGATGAACTTGAAAATTTAATGTTTTTGTTTGTTGGTGTTGGAGAGGTGGCAGAGCGGTTGATCGCACCAGTCTTGAAAACTGGCGACCCTTCACGGGGTCCGTGAGTTCGAATCTCACCCTCTCCGCCAAATTCCGCATGGAAATATTGGTTTTTAAGTGTAAATGGTTGAATCAATTAACAGAGTGCCTGCAAGTTATTTTCGAGATGAGAGCCGATCACATCAGTGGACATCAGCCGACATCAGTTGAGTTGGCTGGAAACGATCCTGAAAATTGGCTGACCAAACCGGGCACCGCAACTCTTTCGGGTGTCATCCACGGTCCAAATTTTTTGGAGCAATAACCAAAGAAAGAGAGGATGACATTTATGGATAGTATAAAAAATTTAATAGGAATTGTTGAACTCATCGCGATGCTCGCGTGTGCGGGAACACTTATCGATACCACTCGCGATCTCAAAAAAGAAGCCATCAAACTACATCAAAGAGGTTTGATTTCACCGAGGAAATTCCGGCGTGGCTCGGTCGATGGTGGTTTCGTGTCAAAAATGAAGAAACGAACCGACGTCCTGATGGCGCCTGTCTTCGTTTTCGAAGAATTTTATGCAAACGAGTGTCTAGAAACCAGCATTGTGTTTTGTGCAGGATTTTACAAAAACCTTCTCTACTGTTTTCTTAACTGGATATAAATATATAATAGTAGGAGACTCGGGCGTAGCACATTTCAATATAACCTCTTCCATGTCGTCAATTTTAGCTTTTATATTATCACCAACAAAATAATAGTTGTCGTCAAAAAATAAAGTGGCAAAACTGTCCCCAGTCCAATACAGGTGGGCAAGTTCACTACCATTTTTATCATAAAAGTAATCAAACCTAACTCCTATTGCTTCCGCAGAGGCAGTGTATTCTCTTTTTTCCTTCAACTTGACTGAAGCGACCTCAAGTGGAATCAGAGCTTTTTCATAGTCTATAACGGTCTCTTGGGCACTAGACTGCAATGACATTGAGGCACATATTAGAACAACTAAAACTAAGATTCTTTTCATACAAAGATATTCTCCTGTAGAATCTACAAAATCCTGCCAAAAACTGGCCAAAGAAATCATCTAAATCTTCTTTGGATTCAATTCCTTTTGATAATTCAAAGTATAGCAAGAATGCTACCAAACCCAATATCATTTCAGTCTCGAACTCGGCATGGAAGACAAAGGCAATGGTAACAACTACTCCTTGGGCATTTTTATAGAATGCAGTTTTTGGGGCGGCGGCCGTGGGACCTTTCCGGAGGTCCCGGCCAGCCGCCCAACAAACTTTTAGTATGGATTTGTGAATATTCGAAAATCTTGCAGTATTGGGATCGCGGCAAGTTGAAAACATGAGAGTATTCTAATCAAAATTCTATCTCATATTAAAATTGTTTTTAAGTTGAATGTCCGGCTATTGATTTTCGAAATAAAGTTTAAAAATTATTTTCGTATTTTGAAATTATTCTCTTGGAGGCTTTTTGGTGAATTTCCTCGGGTCACCCTAAAACCTATGTCTGTAACTTCGCAGAATCTTGATTGTTGCGATTATTTGATCCTGAGCAAAGAGAGGCCAGACAACAAATAACCCAAAGCAAGAGCTTAAAAACTTCGACGTCGGCGGTAGAAAAACCCCATAATCAAAAGTCAAAAACTCCCACATCGGCGGTGGAACAGCCAAACAAACAGAACTCAAGGTATTTTCCTCCAGCAGTCAAAAGGGCTGTTTGGAAACGAGATAAGGGCCAGTGCGTATTTAAAGAATCAGTGAATCACGAACAATGTAGCTCAAGATTTCAATTAGAATACCATCACGAAATTCCATTTGCCAAAGGGGGCAGGCCACTAGCAGAAAATATCAAACTCTACTGCAAACGACATAACATTCA
>JAHFAE010000057.1 GCA_023250675.1 Oligoflexia bacterium
TTAATGGAGATACGGGTCCTTACGTTCAATATACCCACGCGCGATGTTGCAGTTTATTGGCAAAATGGGATAAAGAGCTGCCTCCACTCAAAGTCAACGAACTACATGAATCACTAGAAAAAGATTTATTACGATTACTGGGCCGGTTTGAAGATGCCCTACGACTTGCCTACGAACAACTTAAACCCAACTGGATTGCCCATTATCTTTTAGAACTTTGCAAAGCATTTAATGGATTTTACTATGAACATCGAATTTTAGAGGGCGAAATAAGACTGCAAGAGGCTCGAATCCTGCTTGTTGATTGCACCAGGATTACGATTAAGCGGGGGTTAGAACTCTTGGGAATTCAAGCCCCATCGGCAATGTAAATAGTCGGCTTGTTGAAATAGGGCCCTTATCATTCCTTACCCTTGAGACCCGGTAATGATAGAGACAAGTAAATCGATTTGAGCGTCGTACTCGAGTTTATTTTTTAAGTACTCCGTTCGATTTGTTGCTGTTGAATCAATTAATTCCTTAATCTCTTCACCTAGAGTCTCAAAATTTTCTTTGTAATAGGGGAACACAGGAAAGCCCGCTTCTCTAGTCAGTGCCACTGCATCCTTTTCCATGAATTCTTTTTGAGCGTTTTTGTCATTGCCCAGGGCTGTATACAAAGTATTAAATTTTTTAAGCAGCGTAAGTGAGTAGGTTTGAACTTCGTTAAAAGTTTTAACAGATTCTAAAGCAATTTTTTGTTTTGAAAGTTTATCAAGCTTATCATAGAGGGCTTTAAAATCAGAAACTTTAAAAGTTGGGTTAGTTTTTTCTTCAGGCATTCTGGCGACAATTTCTTTTAGTTCTTTAAAGTCTTCTTCTTTAGCGGGATCGGTGTCTCTAGCGTCTACGAGATTTTGATAGGTTTGCATAAGATTTAAAGCAAATTTATTTTCTTTAGTAGCCCAAAAAAAACGTCCGCCTATATTAAGCACGGGCTCTACAGCGTTTTTGGGTATTTGAGCTTCGATGGTCGTAGAACGCACGAGAAACATCAGATCGCTCTCAAAGTTGGTAGATTCTTTGCCGGGAATATTCAAACCACTCCTCGTCAACATCATCAAGAAGCCGAGAATTCCCTTTTCTGCAGCAAATCTGGGAAAAGCATTCTTGGGATCGACTTCTGGAATGACAACACCGTCGGCAATGCGCTTGTAAACCAAATTTAAGATCTCATTGCGCCAAATTGGTTCATCGAGCATATTGGGATAAAAATTTTGAAATCGATTGCTCGCTGAGGATGAGTTTCTCACCGTGAGCATCAAAAGTGCGTTAATTCGATCCATCTTTATTCCAACTGTATCAAGGGGCTCTTTAAGATCATCGATTGTTTGTGAGTTTCTGGTGTTATTGACTTCAAACCCCGTTTCGCTCATAAGCTCAAATTTTAGGCTCTTCAAATAACTTTGAACATGAGCGTCTTTGCATGAAAAGACGGAAGAATGGGTGATATCGAACACTTCATTTCGAATGTTGGACAGTTCTAAAACATTCAATTCAGAACCGTTTTTCACAACACAATAGCGATTTGGAAGAAAAATAAGGGTCTTAATGAATTCATATATTTTTTCTGCGGCGGGGCGATACAAATCATAGACTTCTTTTTTGTCTTTGGCCATATTTGCAAGCAAAGTCCTATAAGCTTCAGGAGAAAGATCGTCTAAATACCCCAAATTTTTTCCTCGGTATTTGGCCAACTCTAAGCGCCACTGATCGTAGATAACTTTTAAAGGCAAAAGATATCGGCCGATATTGTAGGCCGCAAGTCTTTGAGGATTCATTGATCTTAAAAATGCTACCGAATCATATCGATCGTATCGAAAATAATTTGTGGCATAGCCCGCCCAAAACTCATTGATATAATTTTGTACGATTTGAACGGGAGTCGTGCCTGCGTCAAAGGGAGCGCAAAGAGGATCCGTCATCAGACTCACATCGGGATCCCAACAAAATTTAAAAGGTCTGATTTGATCGCGATCGATCTGACTTTCAATACTCCTGGTGGGGTTAATATCCATAATTTGGCCATCGGTTTTTTCAACTTTATTGGTGTAGGAATATCGAATTGCCGCCAAATCGTAAAGGCCCGGTCGAGATAGTTCAACCAAAATTGGACTTGGATAGTCCATAACCGAAGATAGTTTAATTTTTTCACCTTGGGAAGAAACTTGGTCAAAATTGTTTTCGTAATCGTTTGAGGCATGAAAATTATGACTTAAACCAAAATTATGTCCCATTTCGTGAACAACTACTGGCAAGACATGGGCTGGAAGAAGGGTGTTGGCGCATTTTTCATAGAGTGGCAGATCAAATTCGCTGGACGCAGAACCAGAGTTTAGTTTGATCATATTTTGGTCAATGTAAGGACATTGCTCCTGAATTTCTGCGATGATATTCTTAGAACTAATGGCGAACGCCTCGTCGTCAAAAGTGGGTCGAGGTTTTGATTCTATTTTGGATGTTAGTGAAATTTTACCGGGGACTTTTTCATCATATTGATAGTAAGAAAACATTCCCTTTGTGAAATCACTAAAGGAGCTAGGGCCGCCAGCTCCGATAATGTTTTTTCCTTCAAAGTATCCTTGTTTGCTACGAACATAATTTCTGATGTCGTCAATAAGGTTACTTTTAACAGGAGTTACATGAATATTTGAAGTGGCCGAAATGATTTCACCAGTTTGAGGATCCGTAATACTAGGGCCAAAACCAAGCAGTGAATAAGAAGTCAAACCGTCAATAAGGTTAATGGTATTATATCTGAGGTCTCCCAGGTCGACATCTTTTGAAGTGTCAAGGCGAACCGTGATTCCTGTGCCAGCCTGTTTAAAAGTTTCGTTCCAGGCGTCAACGGCTTGTTGCCCCACGATGCGTATGTTTTGGGGGGAGGGATTAGTAAAATAAAATACAATTTCTTTATTTTTGGGATTAAATCTGGTCAAAAAAACATTTTTTTCAAAATCTTTTTCATTATAGGTTTCGTAGTTTTCTATAATTTCTTTGCTATTTGTGAAAATTCCAAATCGCTTGCCGTCACCTTTAAAAAAGACACGGGGTTGATATTGGCGCTGGCCAGCCTTAAGAAAAGAATATTTAACCCTTAAACCCTCGCTCACTCTCAAAACGGTCAAGCCAATGTAGTTGTCGGCGATTTCTAGATCTACAAGTTTGATGGCACCAGTCACATTGAGTTTGGCAGGTAGCCCGGCAAAAAGAGCAGTTTGAAGCCCTTCAAAAGCAACTTGCATATAAGTTCGCTTTTCCCATGGCGTGTTTGCATCAATTTCTTCTTCTTTGAGACCTGAGGTACTGCCTTCGGGCTTGGCTCGGTAATCAATCCAAGCTACAGGGATCTCAATAACTGGAGAGTAATTAATGTCATCTTTTTGATTTAATCTCTCATCGATGGAGATATTGACTCCTCGAAGGCCGTTTATGGTTTTATTAAATTTAATTTTGCTTGAGGGGCGGAGACTCAAATCTACAGAAGAGTTTTGCCCAATGCTTTGCAAATCCTCTGAGGGTGTGCCCGTGATGACTTCAGAATAATACCATTCGCCATCGAACAAATTAGAGGGGAACACGTCTATCTTTTTTACGGCTTCGAAAACAGTTCTAGTCTCATAGTCGATTTTGAAATGAGTTGCTTTGGAGATATCTTTTTCTTCTACTTCTATGAACTCATTGGTTTCTTGATTATTCTCATTGAGCTTTTTTTCAATTCTATAAAACCCTTTAATGTTGTAACCGACCATGGGAATGGCTATTTCTTCTGACTCTAATTCTTGACCATAGGGATACTCTTGGTAGGGGATATCAATTTTTTTTCCGAGCTTAACCACCTTTAAATACTTTGAAGTGACTTGGTATCGCACTTTGTAATTGTAATTTTCCCTACCTCTCAGGGGTACTTCACCTAAGAGTTTTGCGTCGGTTTGATATTTGACTAGTTCAAAATTGTTGATGCCGTTTTTAGAGTCTGAAATCTTAACATTTGTAGCGCGGCTTACGTTGGCTTTTCCAAGGGAAGATGACGTTTTCAGATCAAAAGTCTTTTTGTCCATGTCAGTGATGGCGATAAGATCTTTGCCTTGGCCTTGAACAAATTTTTCATCTCTTTTTTTCGTGCACCCAAAGACTAATATGACGCCCAAGACGACGACCAAATTCCAACGTGCACTCATAAATCCATCCTTCTAAATAAAGAGACTTAATCCAAATAATACCGCCGTATTGTAGCGATCAAATAAACTATTGTTAGTGATGATTTTGTCTATTCTTCGAAACGTGAGACTGACATCGAAACCCTTTGAGACGTAATAAGTCATTGCCGATTCGAACCTAAAAACCGTGTCAAAAAATTCGGCGTAATCTCTGTAGGTATAAAAGGCAGCATAGTAAAACCAAGAGAGTGGACCATAGATTTTTAGATTAACACTTAATTTATTCCACATGGCCCACGGTGCATTGTACTCAGTCCCTGCATCATTGGCGGTGTAAAACTGATGGAAGTAGCGAATAAGTTCAGTACCTATGAAAATAGACCCAAATAAAAATTCTTTTTTAAGATTTACTTCTCCGGATGTGCCCCATTGGAGGCCTGCCCTTTGAGAAGTAGTGGAGCTCGGTAGAATTCCTCGGATCATAAATCCTAGTATGTAACCGCCACCCAATTTGTTCTTGTCACTCCAGTAGACAATAGTGTCTTCAAAACCGCTGGTCTTATCATCTGAATATTTATTGTAGGGGCGAATATACTCGGCATCCATACCCAAGGAATATTGCCTATTGAGGGTATAGGAGGGTCTCAACTCAATATCCATAGCAGAATCTGTGTTTTCGGCGAAATAAGACGTGTGACTGTATTGTAGTTTTAAATCAAGATCACTTCGAGTTATTTTTGCGTAAGTCGTTGTTAAGGAGTTCTGTGCGCCAAAGGCTAGGAATCCAATAAAATTTAAAAACAAAACTGCCCACAATACGGAGTTTCGCATTCTTAATTGCTAAGCACGGGGCGTACCAAAGGAAACTTCTGTTAATTCAACTAATTAGGTTTGCTGTCTTGACCAATGCCTAGTCACCCTCGCCGCGAAATGTTACCGGCCCTAGGTCTTTATTTCAATTTTTTCAAAAAATGCCGAAGAGTTTGACAGCAGAAGTTATGACGAAAGGATTCATCGTATGGCCACACGAGTATTAGTGATGTGGGTACTAATTCTATCAATCGGTTGGGTTAGTCTTTTTGCCTTTTTCACCCGTTATTATGGCGCTGATGAAATCGAAAAAAAGCGGGTGGCCTTCTTACAAAAAAAACTCAATAAAAACTTAAGAAAAGTAGCTCAACTAGAAATGAATTTTAGCGAGTACAAAGACTCATTGGTCGCGGCTGGACTTAAAATCAAAGATAACACGAAGTGGACCGATCCCAAACGTATGATCGCCAGTGTGATGGCAGATCCTGAATTCAAAAATATTCCCCAAATTCAACCAGGGAACAAAGTAGAGCAGGCAGCCACGAGGATGTACAAGGCCGGGGATTTTAACCGCGCAGCCGAAATGTTTGGGGACTTTATCAGAAAATATCCCGATCATCCTCTCTTGCCTAAGGCCGCTTACCTTTTGGCAGAAAGTTATTTTAATACGGGGCAATTAGAAAACTCGGTGAAGACCATTGATTTTGTGATTACTCAGTTTCCTGAAACTGAATATGCCGGGTACGCGCTTTTACGATTAGGATGGATTTTTAAACACCAGTCTCGTCTTGAAGAGGCAGCCCAAATTTTTGAAATGGTCATTAATAATTATTCAAATTCAAACTGCGCGTCCATGGCAGACAAAGACATGAGAGAGTTAGAGTTGTGAAGAGGATTCGAGTTTCCCACGGTTTTACGAGAGCGACAATTGTGCTTTTGAGTTTCACCATGGACATAAAAGTCAGAGCCGATGTAACCATTCATTCGGCCACGGGTCACGTAGATATTCAATCGGGGGAAAACTCAGTTGCTGTCAAACAAGGTCAAAAGATTTTAGAACCCTTTGAGATTCAAACCTTTGGTGGATCCATTGCTAAGGTTTCTGTTAATTCTATGGACATCGGTTTAAATGAGAAAACATTTCTGACAGTGGGTAAAAGGCATGAGGTCAACTTGTACTGGGGCACATGTTTATTGCACGTGCCACCGGGTATGGCTAACAATGTGATGATAAAAACTCATCAGGGAGAAGTCACTACTAAAGGTGGTGAGTTTCTCGTCAGTGTCAAGAATTCGAAAACGGTCGTGTCTGTGATTTCAGGTGATGTGATTATCGAAGACAGATCAACTTCGACAATACAAAGGCTGCGGTCAGGATACCGAGCTTGGCTAGGTGGCCTCTTAGCAACGGGAGCACATGCTCGTGGCACATTGGAGGCATTAGATCTTAATCTGACCATTGAAAAACTAAAACTGTTGGGGTCTTACGATTCTAAAGAAATCCAATCCAGGTATGATCATTTGAGACCCCATTGGCGGCAAGCGGTGACCGATGTCGCCACCGAGACACAAGATCAAATTTCTGGTGACCTACAGACCTATCACGAAATTCAAGTGGTTCAAGAAAAGCGTCGTTTGCGGGAATTAGCCGAGGAAGCCGGATTCAGAAGGCATTTTCGTGATCGCGCTACTGGCGAAGAGTTTTCAAAGTAACTATGAAATTTTAACATACCCGCCATTTTTCAAAGAAGCAGATTCATTCTGAGAGCTAAAAGTATTTGTTTGGCATAACCTGTGCTGGTGTAGTCATTTGGGTAGGAATTCAAAAGAAGTGAATCTAAAAAACTTAAAATTTTTCATAGTCATTATCCCTTTTATTTCAAGTTTGTGTCACGCAGATTTAGAGACGACGTCTGTACTTCCACAGGACGTCTACAGTCCCAAATTAATGTTCGGAAGATATTCTGGTCTGGGAGACCGTTACAATTCCATTGGTTTAGTTCAAGGGGTGGCAGATCAATATCACTTGGCACTAAGTGGGCCGACATTGGCAAAACTTGATTCTCGATTAAAAACACTCATCGATAGTCTTAATAATTTTTCATCGACAGAACGGTTTGGAGATGAACTTTCTCTTGGAACTCTTAACATCAAATCTGCACCCGTTGTGGATTACTTTGCGCCCACTATAAGTTATGGTATCACCCCTGATTTTTCTTTTGGAATAGGAATTCCCTTAATCCATTTTCATAACGAAATCGAAGTGGTCGCAGGGGGGCAGAGCAATGTGGAACAGCTTCGTGATCACACCCAAAACACATCGCCCCAATTGACTCAAGCCTTTGATCAGCTCATTGCACTGACTCACAATATGCCGGGGACACTTCAAACAGTACTTGCAGCTCGAGGTTACAAACAAATTCAAACCCAAGACTACACGGCGTTAGGAGATCTACAGATTTCTGGATTATATAACTACTACTCTTCTGATCATTGGAGCCTAGCTATTCGACCCTTTGTTCAATTGCCAACAGGGCGAAAAGACGATCCCGACGATTTGGCCGACGCGCCTACAGGTGGTCAGCCAGCGTTAGGAGTTTACTCAATTCATGAATACCGTGCCTCTCCTCGTGTAAATTTGGTTTCAAGTTTGGGTTACGTAGCAAACATTCCTGATGAAACCCAAATGCGTGTGCCCAACGGAGTTGACGATATTCTACCGGGACCTGAAAGAAAAACGACAGTGAGTCGGCGCACAGGAAATTCTTTGTTGATGGAAGGCGGTGTTCGCTATTTTCTAAACCACTCCATCGAATTTGGAACTTACTACGGTATCATGCAAAAAGATCCAGACGTTTTTTCTGGGGGCAAAGGATGGGATTACAGTATCCTCAGCACCGACACCTCGGCAACAACCCATCAGATCAAATTCAATTTGGAATTCTCATCAGTTTCCTGGTATCAAGCAAAATCGTTTTCCCTACCTTTGCAAATGGGAATCATTTATGGAAATACTTTTCTTGCTGTTAATTCACCCTACCAAACGAGTAATCAAGTTTATCTAAGGATGTTCTTTTGAGAATTAGAATCTTACTTATTGGAATCATCTTGGGTTTTGGTTGTGCGAGACGCGTTCCAACGGTTGAGACTTCACCGATTAAACGATATTTTAGTACAAGTATTAACGATCGCATACTAGATACTCATTTAGACTATAGGCCGATAAAACCTATGCCACTTCAGTTTGATGAGGGTGGAAATTGGTCAGTTTCTGCTAAAGAAATTTTAGAACTTTCTGAACTCCTCTTAGAAACATCCTCAAGTTTCCCCAACTCTTACAATTTTATTATGAAAAAGCTAGGCCACAAGATAAGTCAAGAATTTTATGATTCCCCATTGAGCGCTACGCAAATGACTGCTGCAACTAGGCCCGTTGCCGGCAATCCGTATTCCGAGCAGGCCTTTAAATATGCTATTCCCATTTTGTCTAAAAAATACAAAGAGGCACTTGATGAAACCAGTGCAAAAGTTTTATTGGCCGTAAAAAGGTTAAAGGTTGAAAAAAATCAAATACAATCACCCGAAGTATTGATTCAAAAAATCATTGAAAATCTCGAATATTTCAAGGCGCAACTCAGAGCCGTGAGTGGTAATGATGACGGTACAAGAGCCATTATCGAAACTATAGGGGATCAAATTGATAATAGAGTGCTCGTAGGTCTGAGAAAGTTGAAAAAGGCCAGTGTTTATTTGCCAGGTAAAACTTCCTACACTTACTTAAGTGATCTTAAATCTGCATTTAATAGCCTCGATTTTATTCCCAAAGATGAAGCACAAACTGTAAAAAAGAACTTTGACCGGGGCTTAATCATTTCTAAGCAAACTAAAGATGTTTCTAAAGCCCGGCACGCACTTGCATTAATCATTGATCTTTGGTTAGGAAAACCAATTCGAGATGAATATCCGCTAACCATTAAAAATGTTTTTCGAATATTGAGCCAAAACGATCTACTCGCTTTGGTCACCGACAATAAGCCTGCAATACCCAGTAATTCAGATTGGGAAAAAATGAGAACTAAAACAAATTTTGACCAAATGACAGACGTGCAACTTGTAGCGATTAAAAGTCAAAATCGGGGTGGGTTAGTTACAGCTCGTCGTTTCGACGAATTAAGAATTCTAAAAAAACAAATAATCTCAGGGGCCATTTCAAGAAATGAAACCATAAGATTTTTGAAGTCCACCGGGACATTATGGGGTACAGGAATAACTCCAGATGTCGACCTTGCGCACTTGGTTGCGGGTTGGTTGGCATTATCAGTTAGGTTGGCATTACCCAGCGCTTTGATAAAAGTCTTTGATCAGTACTCGGACGAGGAATTATTGAAAATCAGAGATAGTGATTCTGTTGAGCTGGCCCTGACCTCAGGAGCCAAAGACGCTGCGGTAAGGGCGGGAATCATTTTTGAATTGATTAATTATGGGGACAAGCCAAAGACGGCAAGCTCTAAAACTGGTGTTGAGGCATTTAAAGAAGCAGTCGACGAAAGAATCATAAATTCTGCTCAAATTGGCCTAGTGGACGCTTTTAATCCGCTACTTTTGGATTTTCCAAATCTCATTACCAAATTCGTCTGTCAGCTTCTTGAGGACAAGAAATCTGAGAGCGAGGTTTTTGCGGCCACTACTTTTCATGATTTTGCCAGATACTATTTGAGTCGATGGATCTTCGACAACAATTCGGTCAAAAAAAGTGGCATTGAGGCCAAAGACGTTTCTTCTATTACTCGACATAGTTTTCCTATATTAGAAAAAAGGGAAATTAAATTTAAAAATATTCGAGGAAGATTCATTCAACAAGCGACAGAGGATTTAAGTTCTGCTGAGATTCTAGGATTAGGTCTTACAAATTCCTACTATAGACTTCTGAGTGTGAATAAATTCGAAATGGCAAGTCCACAATCCCCATTGAGCTTGGCGATCTCCTTTCAAGCCGTATCAAAGATGTCGGTGATGATGGGATATGATGGCTATGACCTTAAGCCCGTGGATAGCTTGGCTGTTGCCATGGTCCCGGGACATGGGGGAGCAAAACTGGAGATTCGAAATTACAAGCCGAAGGAATTGCCTTTCGCCATTCCTGATGAAATTTTTATAAAAAACAATTACAAACTTTCTCCTCTTTCTGAAAAAAGCGCCCGGGCGAGTGTCTCGGGACAAATGGAACTTCTTCGAGGATATACCAAAATGATGAGGCTCTTAAAGCCTTGGGATGTCAGTCCCTTCGATCAGGGATTGGGTAAACTCAGAATGGATGAGGAAAAAACATTAAGTGTTTTTTCAAAAGAAGATCTTTTTCAACTGAGTTTTGGCCTGTGTGCTCTGATCGCTTTGAATACAAGAGAATCGATGATCGGAATGGTGACTCCCAACAACGACCTCATCCAAGGAGAAGCCCTTTCAAAAATTCTTGCTTCGGGAGAAGATGTTGCGACTGGTGCCGTTATCACAGGGCTTCCCTCTACAAGAGAACCCCCCGTTGTGACAACAGTTGAAATTGCCAAAGCCATGATCGCCATTGTGGAATTTTATTTGGTTATCGAAGATATTGAACTTACTAATGATAAAACAATTGTTGAGTCATTGCCCGCTATCAAAGAAGCTCGCCCCCTTGTTCGAAAATTATTAGCTGGCATGGCGTTGTTTGCATCTAGCCACCTCATGAACAGCGATGGTGGCTTTAGTGAGAGCTTTGATTTTGGGTCAAAAAGCGTTTCCCAAGTTCCCAGAAAAATAGAATCTCAAATCCTCATGGATGAAGCTCTATTGGCAGTAGGAAATCTCTTAAATTCAGATCTCATTCGATTTAGGGCGGTTGATAACTTCTTCTTTTTGAATAATAAATTTTGGAATTCACAGCTTGGTTTCTATGATTCAATCGAAAATGATGCTCGTGGTCGAATTCGTCTTGTCAATGTTTTGAGGGCTTTGAAAATTTCATTTGGAATCGAAGATATTCTCAAGAAAGACGCAATGAATCAAAATTCCGCAGCGACTTCGTCTTATCGACAAGTGTTTGAACTTCGAAAACTTTGGCTTAAGAGATTTTTTGAAGAACGATTGACCCAAGTAGATCCTGTTTATCAAGTTTTAGAGTTTTCCCTTTAATATTAACTTTCCCTCGCGTATCCTGTGGACTCTTAAGACTAATTTGAGAAATGCCCATGGGAGGTATTTGTGACAAGACGTTTGCATCAAATGGTAATCTTGGTGGCTTTGGTTCTAGCGATTTCTTCTTGCGTTAAAAAAGATGGTGCCGGAGTCGGTAACGATGAAGAAAACTCCATATTTGCTGTTGTTAACGGCAAGGAAATCCGTGGAAAAGAAATATTAGAAAAGATCAAAAATGATCTCGCAGAACTGAATCGAAATGCCTATGAAATTAAAAGGCGAGCAACAGAAGAGATAATTCAGACACGAATTTTAGAAGAAGAAGCCAAGCGCCAAGGTTCGACGATGGAGAAGCTTTTCTCTCAATTTGATTCTTTAAAAGAGAAAGACGTTTCACCAGCAGATATTCAAAATTTTCTTAAACAGAGAAATATCAATGAAGGTAAGCTGACTAAACAGGAAAAGGAATCCATTCCTCAAATTCTTAAAATGCAAAGAGTCTATGAGGCGAGGCAACGTTACGTTCAAGAGCTTCGTGGTAAGGCCAGCGTACAATTTAAGATTCAAAAGCCAGTAGAAAAACCAGTAGAAGTAAGTGTGGGTCATGGGCCCTCCGTTGGCCCTGGAACGGCCAAAGTTACCATCGTCGAGTTCAGTGACTTTCAATGTCCCTTTTGTGCTCGGGGACGTCAGCGCGTAGATGAGATAAAAGACAAGTACAAAGATAAAGTAAAAATTCATTTTAGAAATTTTCCGTTAGAAAGCATACATCCCAATGCCTTTCACGCGGCAGAGGCTGCAGAATGCGCATTAGATCAGGGTAAGTTTTGGGAATACCACAATATGCTCTTTGAAAATCAAAGCAAACTTGACGAGAAAAGTTTGCTGGGTTTTGCTACAGAACTTAAGCTTGATACAAAAGCTTTCGAGGCGTGCCTAAAGTCGGGAACCAAGGGAGCGCTCATTCGAAAAGATATGGAAGACGGGAACAAAGTAGGGGTTAACAGCACACCGAGTTTTTTTGTCAATGGGCATGCCGTCAGGGGCGCCCAACCTCTAGAAGCATTCTCTGAAATTATCGACGATGAGCTTGCTAGCAAATAGTAGAAATAATTTAGTTAAATTAACGAGCTAGGCATAAAGCCTAGCTTTTTTAACGCCATGAGTACGGACCTGCCCATCATTGAACTATTTGGTGTAGTTCAAGGCGCAGGTGTTGCCAAAATATGGTATTCTGAAATGGAATTCTTTCTCACGGAGGAGAAAGTATGAGTGTTGGAAGTGTTGACCGAAACAATCAAATCAATGACGCCCATTCTAGCAAAGAAACCTATGAAGATCGTGAAAAAGAACTGATCGCGCGGCATAAGCGAGAATTAGCCAACGTACAGCGCAAGCATGTACAAACTGTCGAACATTTAAAAAAACAATTTGAAGATGACCTGCATACGGTTCGCGATACCACAAGAGAAGAACTCACTCATAAAGAACGCCAGCATCTTAAAGAAATTCAAGGTGTCCAAGATGTGAGTCGCCAGCGACTTTTAAATCAAAAACGAGATGATGACGAAAAATTAAATATTACGTCGGCGTCCCTTAAAGACGAAATCGAGAGATCTAAAGAGCGAGATGAAGACAACAGGGCGCGACTTTCAAAACAATTTTATAAAGTGCTCAACGACAAAGAAGATAACGAAAATGACACCGAAGTTAGAAACCGCGAGAGTTCTCAGAAAGCGGTGAAGAACCAAGGCGACAGAATGAAAGATCAATTTGAAAAAGAAAGGGCCTACTACAGGGGCTACATTAAAGATCGAAACAAAGAAAATGATCTTGAACGAACGCGACTTATGCGGGGCAATACGCAAGAACTAAATCGCGTCGATAAGCGTATGGAGTACCAGACAAATTCACTTGAAGAGAAATACGCCGATTCTTTAAAACATCAGGCAGAAAACTATAACAGTAGCGTCAAAAACATGGAGGATGGTTTTCGTCAAGGTTTCGTAGAAAATAAAGTCAAATATCAAGACAAGATTGAAAAAATGGAAGACGAAAATGCCGCAAGTTTCAAGGATTTTTCTGAAAAAGTAAATGATCGCATGGAAAATGAAGTGGCCGCCGTCAAGCGTGAAAATATTGATCTTAAACATAAAAACGCCATTGAGAGTCTTGATAAAAGACACGCCATAGAAAAAGAAAAGCGGGATTTACTATCCCAATTCAAAGAAAATATGGAAGAGAGTGAACACCGAAACGCTTTGAGCAGTCAAGATGCTCAAAAAAATAAAGCGAAGCAAATCTCTGTGATTTTTAAAAACCATGATCGAGAGAGAGAATCTACCAACGTCGACTTTGTCAACCGTATGGAAGACTTGAAATCTCGGGATGAAACCCATCGCATGGAAGAAGTGGGTGAAATAGCTCGGGACAGGGATTTAGCGAAATTAAATGCCGAAAGGCAAAAAAAGAGATTGGCAGAAAATTTTTCTGACCGTACACTCTCTCAGACTGAATTTTATGACGATTTGTTTGACGCTAAGAAAAAGGAATACCAAAAGAGTGCTACCGATCAAAGATCAGCCATGGAGAAACAGAAATTTGAAGACATTACCAATTTAAGAGAACAGTTGGCAAAAGAGACGGTTACCCATCAAGAAAAATTGCTTGATACTCAAACAAGTTATGAAAAACAAATGGCTGCAATGAAATCTGATTATGAAAAGAAAATAAAGCATCAAAATGAATTGTTCCGAGATCAAACCATGAAGCAGGTAAAGTCAATTGAATTAGAAAGAGAAGCCCAAGAGGCAAAGTTCAAAGCCCGGTTAAATCAGCAAAAAGAGACTTATGAAAAAGAGATGGAACAACTTAGAAAACGCCAAGCAGCTGAAAGACAAGAGCTGGCCCTCAAAAAAGTCACCTGATGATCGCTGACCGTCGAACTAAGATCGTGGGCACCATTGGGCCTGCGACCCAGTCTACCGAAATGCTTAGGAAAATTGTTGAGGCAGGCCTTAACGTGGCTCGCTTGAATTTCAGCCATGGGACCCATCAAGATCACGCAAATGTCATGGCTGACCTTCGAGAAATTTCTCGGGCACAGAATTGCCCCGTAGCACTTTTGCAAGATCTTCAAGGTCCAAAGATTCGCATCGGGAAAGTGCGCAATGGTTCTATTAACTTAGTTGATGGGCAAAAAATTATCGTCACCACTAAAAAGCAAGTAGGTGACGAAAAAGTTTTATCTACTGACTTTATGACGTTACCTAAAGACGTCAGATCTCAAACACATATATTATTAGACGACGGTAATTTAGAATTTGTCGTGGAAAAGGTAACTGGAGACGAAGTTCACTGCCAAGTCATTACGGGAGGAGAGCTTAAAGACAATAAGGGGATGAATTTGCCTGGGGCCAGGCTGACAGTTGATTCACTTACCAAAAAAGATTTAGAAGACTTAGAGTTTGGTTTGGCTCAAAAGGTTGATTACGTGGCATTGAGCTTTGTAAGACAGGCTCAAGACATCAGGCAACTGAGAGAAATTGTTGAGTCTAAATCTAAGGGCACAAGAATCATAGCTAAAATCGAAAAAGTAGAAGCTCTTGATAATCTTGAAGAGATAGTGTCTTTATCAGATGGAGTGATGGTAGCGCGAGGTGATTTAGCCGTTGAAGTGGGGCAAAGTCTATTGCCGGGAAAACAAAAGAAAATAATTAAATTGTGCAACTCGTTGGGTAAGCCTGTTATCACAGCTACTCAAATGTTAGATTCTATGGTAAGTCATCCTCGACCCACCCGCGCTGAAGTCACGGATATTGCAAATGCTGTTTTAGATGGTACGGATGCCGTCATGCTTTCAGCAGAAACGGCTAGTGGTAAATATCCAGTTCGTTGCATTGAAACCATGGATGAGATTATTCGCGAAGTCGAGCGAACCGATGTGCACTACTATCAGATGAATTTGACCGATGAATTTTTAACCGTGGCTGAAGCCATTGCTGAAAGTGCATGTCTAACCGCTTTAAAGCTCAACGCCAGTGCTATCGTTTGTCTTACCACTTCTGGTAAAACAGCAACGCTGATTGCTCGGTTTCGGCCCCGCGCTCGGATTATTGCTGTGACTCATATTCTTGAAACACTGAATCGATTAGAAATGGTTTGGGGTATTCAAGGTATTCCCATCGCTCCTTATACCGAATCTGACTTGGTGATGAGTAATATCGAGAAGACATTAATTGACTATGGTCTAGTTAAGGGTGGTGACAAAGTCGTCATGACCATGGGGCTGCCCGTATTAGAGAGGGGTACAACCAACAGCGTTCGTGTCTATACTATTAAAAATATTCCCCCCTCGGCAATTGACTCAAAAAATCTACCTTTGCGCTGTAGATAAAACTAAGTACTGGGCCTTTTTACCACAATAAGTTTATTCATCCACTTGCCCATTTTTTTGGATTAGGCTTCCGCGCCTTGAAATAGCTCGCCCTTAAGGCCGTACAAATAGAATATATTTTGTTCCCTGTGCTTGGAGGCTTCGGCCCCGGGGGGCTATTGCCGAGCTTGAGCCCATGGAAGCGCGACCTCTTGGCGAAGGGGACAAAATATATTCTATTTGTACAAGGGCTAAACCACGAGACTTTCTATTCTGTGTAAGCCAAATCCAAAAAGACAAAGTAAGTGAGACTGTGAATAAACTGGCGGTGGTGATTAGCCTTCGATGGCGTAAAAGATCTGCCAAAAGGGATAAACCTTTTCAATACTTTTGGCGTCAACTTTTATGAGTGTTGCACCTTTTTCAGAAATTTTGTCCGAGACAATTTTCTTTTCAATCAATCCATTTGAATCATTGGGTCCTACAAGGTAACCCAGTTCTTTCATGGATTCGTTTTGAAGGTCATTCAAATTAATCTTTGTTTGGCCTTTATCGTCGGGTGCTAACTTTTTTGCAAAATGAACCAATGCCCGAAGGGTCTTAAGCTCATCACGAGTCACAGTTATTTTCTTTGATTCTTCAGTGAATAAATATTCATTGGCCCATTCCACATAGCCTTCAAGAACTTCGGGTTGAATTAAAGTTATTTTCTGACGGCCCTCACCCAGATCTTCTTGTTTCATGATTCCCAGAGAACTTAAGATGGCCATTAAGGTTTGCATCTTGTTTGTGGGTTCTTGAAAAATTTGAATGGTGAATTTTCGAAGTTGACTTGGTCTGATATCGATACCTTCAGGACCAGGCGCCCCCCATTTATTTGCTACAAACATGATGATGGAACAGAGTTTATTAGCTTGATAAGGAGAAATATTGTTTGTTTTGCCCTTACCTGCAGGCTCGGCTTGTTCTAAATTTTTAATTCTCTTGTTGGCGTCACGAAGATGTTCATTAATAGTCTTAACAATGGCTTTAAGCCAATCAGGATAAGTATCGTACTGAGCTTGCAGGGCCTTAAAGGGTAATTCGATTATTTCTGAGTCAAGCCTTGCTTTAACAGAGGCAGATCGCGGCTTTCGATCAAAAAACGCCATTTCACCGATCATGGCACCTGCACCCACTTCAGCTAACTCTACTTCAGCACTTCCTTTAACTTTGAAAACACTGAGCTTGCCCTTTTTAACAATGAACATGCTTTCAGAGGTATCGCCCTCTTTAAACAATAGTTCGTTTTGCTTAAGCTGCTTGACGTTTTGGGCCATTAATGTCCTATGGGTTTAACGTCCTTGGCTACTATGAGCTTGGCCTCTGTTTGCTCTTGAATTTGAGCAATGGTCATATCCGGCGCATGTTCTCTTAATAGCAGGCCGTCTTTTATTACTTCCATTACGGCAAAGTCTGTCACTATTAAGTTTACCACTGCAAGTCCCGTAAGGGGGAGTGTGCATTTAGTAAGAATTTTTTTTTCTCCATTTTTTTTATCGCAATGCTGCATGGCTACAATTACTTTTTTTGCACCTGCCACAAGGTCCATAGCTCCGCCCATCCCTTTGACCATTTTACCGGGGATCATCCAATTGGCTAGGTTTCCTTTTTCGTCCACCTGCATGGCCCCAAGGACAGTTAAATCGACATGCCCCCCTCTTACCATGGCAAAACTGTCTGCTGAGGAAAAGTAACTCGCCCCCGGTAGTGTCGTTACGGTTTGTTTACCTGCATTTATGCAATCAGGATCTAGTTCTTTTTCGCTGGGAAATGGGCCCAACCCTAAGATTCCGTTTTCAGACTGCAACGTCACATCAAGACCAGGTGGAATAAAATTAGCCACCAAAGTAGGCATTCCAATACCTAAATTTACCGTGTAACCGTCTTTGATTTCTTTAGCAATTCTCTGAACAATTTGATCGCGAGAGAGAGCCATTAGTTCATACCCTGCATAGTTTTATTTTCAATTCGCTTTTCAAATTTGGTGCCTTTAAAAATTCTTTGCACAAAAACTCCTGGAGTATGAACTTGGTCGGGGTCTAATTCTCCTAACGCTACCAGTTCTTCTACCTCGGCAATAGTAATTTTACCTGCAGTTGCCATCATGGGATTAAAGTTTCTAGTAGTTTTTCGGTAAATAAGATTTCCGTAGGGGTCGCCCTTCCAGGCTTTAACGAAAGAAAAATCTGCTTTGAGGGCCTTTTCAAGTAAATAAGATCGTCCTTCAAATTCTTTGGTTTCTTTACCTTGGGCCACAAGAGTTCCAACGCCTGTGGGAGTGTAAAAGGCTGGAATTCCAGCTCCTCCTGCCCTTATCCGTTCTGCAAACGTACCTTGGGGTACAAGTTCTACTTCTAATTCGCCTGATAAAAATTGTTTTTCAAAGATTTCATTTTCACCAACGTAGCTTGCGATCATTTTTTTAATTTGGTGATTGACCATAATAATTCCAAGTCCAAAATCGTTAACACCGGCGTTATTTGACATGCAAGTAAGGCTCTTGGTTCCTTTTTTTCGAAGGGCAGCTATAAGATGTTCGGGGATACCGCATAACCCAAAGCCACCAAACATAATTGAGACACCGTCTTTAACATCGAATATGGCCTCATCGGCATTTTTGAAAACCTTTTTACTCATATCAGTTCCACAATGAGGGCTGATGCTTCGCCACCGCCAATGCAAATACTAGCCATACCACGTCTTGATTTAGTAATTTGCATGGAATTAATAAGTGTGATCAAAATTCGAGCGCCACTGGCTCCGATGGGATGACCCAAAGCAATCGCACCCCCAAAAATATTAACTCTTTTGGGGTCAAGTTTTAGCTCATCAACGGTTGCCATTGTCACTACTGCAAAAGCTTCGTTGATTTCAAAAAGATCGATGTCTTTTGCCGACAAACCGGTTTTTTTAAAGGCCCTGTCCATAGCTATGGCGGGTGCTGTTGTAAACCACTCAGGGGCATGGGCTGCAGAGGCTTGCCCTAAAATCTTAACAAGAGGTTTTATTCCAAGTTGTTTAGCTTTTGATTCGGACATGACGACCAAAGCTGCTCCCCCATCATTAATCTTGCTAGCATTTGCAGCCGTGATGGTTCCCGCTTTATCAAATGCAGGTTTTAAACTTGAAATCTTATCGAATTTAACTTTTGAAGGTTCCTCATCGTCACTCACTAATACAGTACCTTTACCCCCGGGTGGTATTGCCATTACAGATACAATTTCATTTTTAAAATAGGCTTTAGTGAATGCATCTTGAGCTTTTTCGTAACTTCCCACTGCAAATTCGTCTTGAGCTTCGCGAGAATATTTTCTTTCTTTAGCGCAAAGCTCTGCGGCAGAG
>JAHFAE010000058.1 GCA_023250675.1 Oligoflexia bacterium
TTTTAATGAGACGGCTTCATTGTGGATCATCGATCCCAATACAGCAAGATATTCGACCATAGACAATCCCAAACAATAATTTGGTTGGGCGGCTGGCCGGGACCTCATGAAAGGTCCCATGGCCGCCGCCCCCAAAACTAAATCTCATGGGAACGCAAAAGGATTTGTTAGTGCCATTTCCCTACTAGAAATGCAGGGTTCTAATTTGAAATGATTACTGACATGACCTATATTGCTAACTACTCTTGATAATCCGCGATTGATCCGGTATTTCCTTCGAATGAGGAAGATCAGACATGCGTACGATGCCATTTATACCGATGCTATTGTTGTCGCAAAAGGTGAAGTGGTAGTTGTTCAGAAACGAGAAACAAAACCAGAATGGGCAGGATGGGTCTGGTGTATCCTTGCAAATGGGAAAAGCGGATGGATTTCAGAAAACTATCTCAAAATCAATGGCGTTGCCGGAATACTATTAAAAGATTATGACGCCCGTGAAGCTTCAGTAAAAACAGGCGAACAGGTCAAGGTATTGCAAATCGAAAGTGGCTGGGCCTGGATCAGAAAAGCTGACTTATCAGAGGGCTGGATCCCAGTCGAGAATCTTGAACCTACTAACTGACGACGTAAATGGATGCAAGAAAGACAAATACCCCTTGACCTCCCAAGCCCACTCGAAAGATAATCGATTCGAACAAAATCCATTTTTGCTGGGCTTGAATCAGTAAAGATGGGCATTCACAAACCTCGGTTTTTTAGAGTAGGAAATTCTAAAAGATCATAAAGAAAGGCGAATTCCCATGATGACTGAAACTACTTCATCAAATCAGCGCTATTCGAGTTTGAGATCTGCAGTTCATGCACCTTTAAGAAAGATTGAGAAAATGACAAATATTCACGGAAAACAAGCCGCCATCTCAGAATATTTTGGAAACCTCACCTTTGGCCTGGCCCAAATGAGAGAGAAACTCCCACGTGACGCTTATCAAAGTCTTCTAAAAACATTAGATCATGGTAAAAAACTTCAAAAAGAAACTGCCGAAGCAATCGCATCTGCCATTAAAGAATGGGCCGTCATGAAAGGGGCCACTCACTTTTGTCATTGGTTTCAACCCATGACTGGACTTACCGCAGAAAAACATGATGCCTTTATTTCAATTCAACACACAAATCACTCTGAGTTAAGAGTTATCGAAAGATTCACAGGGTCTCAACTTATTCAAGGTGAACCCGATGCCTCAAGCTTTCCGAGCGGCGGAATGAGATCCACGTTTGAAGCTAGAGGCTACACTGCGTGGGATCCATCATCTCCGATTTTTATAATGGAAGATGAAAGCGGAAAAACTCTTTGCATTCCTACAGTTTTTTTTGGTTACCACGGCCAAGCCCTCGACAATAAAATGCCTCTTTTAAAATCTGTGGAGGCCCTCACAACTGAAGGCTGCGAATTTTTAAGACTCATTGGCGATGTAGACGTGAGACGCATCAATGCCACTCTTGGCGCTGAACAAGAATATTTTCTCATCGACAAACAATTTGTGGCCCTAAGACCCGATCTCATAATGACCGGTAGAACTTTGCTGGGCTCTGCATCGCCTCGGGGCCAACAATTGGAGGATCATTATTTTGGTTCAATTCCCACCAGAGTTCGTCATTTCATGCAAGATGTGGAGCATGAACTCTACAAGCTTGGGATTCCGGTAAAAACTCGTCATAACGAAGTGGCCCCGAGTCAATTTGAGCTGGCACCTATTTTTGAAGACGTTAATATTTCTTCTGACCATAATGTCTTGACCATGGAAGTTTTAAAGCGAGGCGCGCTACGACATGGCCTCGTATGTCTCCTTCATGAAAAGCCCTTCGCAGGAATTAACGGCAGCGGAAAGCACAATAACTGGAGCATGAGTAACGACAAAGGCGAAAACCTATTAGAGCCCGGCACGACACCCCACCAAAATCTGAGATTTTTAGCCGTTTTGTCAGTCATACTTAAAGCTGTTTTTGACCATGCCGATGTTTTGAGGGCTTCGATCGCCACACCTGGTAACGACCATCGCTTGGGAGCCAATGAAGCACCTCCCGCTATCATTTCAGTTTTTTTAGGTACGATGCTTGGTAATATTTTAGATGATATTGAAACTGGCAAAGTGGCCAAGGCTACTGAAAGTCAAATTATTGATTTAGGAGTTAATAAACTTCCTGATGTTTCTAAGGACTACACTGATAGAAACCGAACTAGTCCCTTTGCATTTACCGGAAACAAATTTGAATTCAGAGCTGTGGGGTCTTCAGCCAATGTGGCAGTGCCTATGGCCATTCTCAATGCCGCAGTGGCTCAGGCCTTTAGAGAGGCCACAGAAAAACTTAAAGAATTACTTAAAGAAAAACCTACCCGCGATGAAGCGGTCATGGAAATGACAAAACAATTTGTAAAGCATTCTAAAGCCGTGCGATTCGAAGGAAACGGATACTCGGATGAGTGGAAGGCACAAGCTAAAAAACGTGGTCTTCCTATTTTAAGTTCTTCAGCAGAAGCCCTTGAGGTTTTTAATGATACAAAGGCTACAGACTTTCTTGTTCAACAAAAAGTTTTCTCTAAGGAAGAACTAGCGAGCAGATACCACATCAATGTGGAACGGTATGTTAAAACGCTTGATATCGAACTATTGACTTTGATCGAATTGACATCGAGCCATGTTATCCCGGCCGTTGAGCGACAATTAATAGAGCTTCATAAGGTCAATGGCGGGTTTTTATCTAAGAGCCTAGCGACAAGACATAAAGAGCGAATTCAAGCCTTAGAAGACGTATTTGGCGAAATCTTGAGCCATTTAGATTTACTCTCTGAGATTGTAGAAATGATTGCAACCAAATCAGATGAAACTGAAAAGATGAATGCTTTAGCTGCAACGGCCCAACCTGCTGCGGCAAAATTAAGACATGCGGCTGATCGCGCTGAACAGCTTGTGGCCGATGATTTTTGGCCCTTGCCCAAGTATCGAGAGATGTTGTTTGCCAATACCCTTTCTTAAAAAGTAAGGCTTAGTCACCCAGACTTGATTTTTCAGCGCTTGTCTTTGAAGACTCGCTCCTCGCGAGCTTCGGGGTTCAGGTGCAAGTCACTCTCCAAATGCCATTTAATTTGCGCAAAAGGTGCCAGGCACCTTTATATTTGCGGAAAAACCGCCAGGCACCTAAATATGACGCGGGGCGAATCAAAGGTTCCTGGAAAAACGTCAAGTTTCCCTAGACTTTGGCCGAAGTGAATTATGGAGGCTTAGGAGTTAATCATGGGTGTTCGGCAAGGCAAATGGAAGCGCAAAGCCACGCGCTATCAATTTGGTCAAAACGAGAATCATCCGGTCAGGTTTAAATCTCGAAAAACCCATCGCATTCTAACGAGCAAAATTTTTGATATTTCGGTCTCTGGATTATCCTTTATCACTACCACTCGCCTCGCTCCCCACGTTGGTGAACTTATAAATATGGAATTTGCACCTATGGGTGCGATGCAAATCGCCTGTGTTGGCTTGGTTGTTCGAATTGAAATTCCCTCAGAAGAATCAGAATGGTCGAGATTTCCTGAAATGGTAAAAGTCGGTATTTCTTTTCACGACCTTCCCCGGAGGTACGGAGAAATCTTAGCCAAAAGCTTGGACTATGTTTTCCAAGCTCAAACCGTTAGAAAAAAAGAACGGTCTTTGAGAGTCGCAGCTCCCCGCAAATGGCAAAAACCTTGGATCTTAGACAACGCCTTAAACATACTGTTCTCTGTTTTGCTCATTGTAGGGACAGTTTACGGAATTTATTATATCAGCGAGAATGTGGATACATTTTCTCAACCCGATGCCCGGTGGGCTCAAGGATTTTTTCAGAAAATAATTCCCCCCAATAAGCGTTAACCAAGATTTTTTAATTCGTTGCTAGTGCGGCGTTTCTTTAACCAAATTACGATTCCAATCAGGTATTCGAACAATCAAATCCTTTTGACCAGAAGGCACACATTGACATCCAAGGCGAGATTTCAAAGTGTTGTCTGGCGCGTTGTCTAGCTGATCTAATTCTTGATCGCTGGCTTCATTACAAGTCTCAAGCCCTTGTTCTACGATCACGTGACAGGTGGAACACGCCGCGACCCCACCGCAAGTATGTTCAATATCAATTTTCGCCACACCAAGGGCAATATCTAAAACACTTCCCGGTAAGCCTGTTCTCCCAAATGGAATTTTGGATTTGTCAATATCTACGGTCCTATTTTGAGGTAAAAAGGTAACTTTAAATTTATCTGCACCCATGGAATTTGCACTCTAGCTCGGGAAATCGACCTTGCCAAGGCGTTTTCCCGAGGGAAAACGCTTTTTTTTTGAATTATTCCCTTGCAGCAAAGGCAAATTAACTGTTTCATTAGATGAAATTGTTATCTAAAGAAGTAGTTATTAAAACTAAACGCGAAGAATAGGAGCGATTAAATGGCTGCAAAGAAAAAGAAAAAAGCTGGTTCAAAGAGAAAAGCTGGTGGAGCATTCATGAAACCACTGACCCCCAGCAACCAGTTGTCCATGGTAGTTGGTGCAAAAGACCTACCCCGAACTGAAGTTGTAAAAAAACTCTGGGTATACATTAAAAAACACGGTCTTCAAGATTCAAAAAATCGTCGCATGATCAATGCCGATGACAATTTGAAGCCCATTTTCGGCGGAAAAAAACAAGTTTCCATGTTCGAAATGACCAAGTATGTGAGCAAACACCTGAGCTGATTGGTCAAACTTTTTAGTTGTACTTATGAGAGCCGCTCACAGGAGCGGCTTTTTTTATGGGGTCTCGTCTAAGAGTTCTTGGATTTCATTTGTAATGTCGTGAAGCTGGGGAACGCTGGCTTCTTCTAAAATAGGATTAAGACCAATTCCTGGCAAGTGTTTACCAGCTAAGATTCGAGGTCTTGCCTCCACCACATAAAACATTTCTTCAATAGTTCGTCTTAAAAGGTGTTCTGCAAAATTGGTGACCTCGGTATCCTCATTTACAAAGAGAACTCGCCTTGTCTTTTGAATAGACGCTTTAATCATCTGCCAGTCGTAGGGGTACAACGACCGCATATCTAACACTTCTACACTTCTTCCGTTTTTTTCTAATTCCGTAGCCGCTTGAATACATAAGGGCAGAGTTCGACCATAGCTCACAACGGTTGCTTCTGTACCCACTTTACAGATTTTACCCTGGCCAATAGGCACAGAATAATCAGTGAGTTTCGGCCAATTGGGCCTCCACTTTGATCTATCCCCTAGAGGAGCGTCAATGGCCGCCTTTAATTCTTTTTCACCTTCAGGCTCCCCGGGTATTAATTCGTCGCCCCGAATTCTTAACAAAGCTTTTGGTTTTAAATAAAGAACAGGATTTTTATCTTTCATTGCCGAGATCAATAGCCCATAGGCATCAAGACTATTTGAAGGCATAACAATTTTCCATCCGGGTAATCGCGTAGCCCACGCATCAAAGCTATGACTATGATACATAGATCCCCGAATGCCCGAACCAACGGGTGTCATGACCGTCATGGGCATGGGGAATAACCCGTAACTTGCCCAGCAAGTATTTCCAGCGATTTTTAGAAGATCCATAGTATTAAAAATATAATCGCAAAATTGAATTTCAGCTACACAGCGACTTTGTGCCAAGGCTAGACCCATGGCCGTGCCGATAATTCCCCGTTCATCAAGGGGTGTGTTCCAGGTGGTTTTTAAACCTTGGGTGGCAGTGAATACTCCTCCCAGCGGTGGGCCCACATCTTGACCAAATATATCATTCACGCCTAAGTTTTCTTCGCCGTAATGAAGGGCCATTCTTATAGCTTGTGCAACATTAGCCATAATCTTTAGAATTTTCTCCAATCAGCATTTTCGCTATCGGCATAGACAAAATCCCAAATGGATTCAGCCGTGGGTGGCGATTCTTTACGTGCAGTTTCTAAATCTTCAAGGCTCTGGGCTTGGAAATTATCCCAAATTTTCTGAATTTTTTCTTTTGTAATTAGATTTAATTTAATAAGTTCATTTTCAAATGTCTTTAGGCAATCTTCTTCATTGGCTATGAAACTGGCTCCTGAAGCAGAAGAATGACCGTAGAGTCTTGAAAGATTCGCTTGCAAAAAATAAGGCTTTCGTTCGTTGCGCACGTAATCCATGGCTTCTGAAATGGCCTCCCAAGATTTCTCGACATCATTTCCATCGACTACCGCGGATTTTATTCCAAAAGCTTTTGCCCGATCAGAAATATTTTTTTCGCCGTGCTGACCCAAATAGGCCGTTGATATTCCCCATTTATTATCTTCGACGAGAATGAGAATGGGCAATGGATTCTCAGGTCGACTTGCCCAGATCAAACACGACGCAAAATCCCCTTCTGCCGTGCCTGCGTCCCCACCTGTTACAATGGTTATGCCTTCTCCTCCATGGCGCTTTTGCGCAACAGCAGTGCCAATGGCCATTGAGTATTGAACTTCGATGGGAGATGTGATGGGGGCCACGTTCCACTCCCTTACGGCATAATGATTGCAAAAATTTCTGCCATGGGTATGTTTATCAGTGACAAGATTTTTCATCAGGCGAATTCCATCGATCATTTCTAATCCCATAGCTGTCAATACGGGTGTGGAGCGATAATGAAGATGAAGCCAGTCATGGTCTAAGGTTTGGCCTTTTTTAATAAGAAGGCCAAGGGGGACGTCAAAAGCTTCTTGCCCTGGACCCCCGATCCAAAAAAAACCTTCTCCTGATTTGTATATCTTTATTAAGCGCTCTTCAAGAACGCGCGATTTAACCATAAGGTCATGAATTTTTAGTAACGGGATCTTTTGCAATTTCACCGGTCACACCATACTATGTTAAAAGAAAAAGCTCAAACCTGCAGAGAAAAATAAACTTCTTGTATTGTCAAATTCCTTTTTCGGGAACAAAACATTGCGCACAGCAAAACCAGCTTCCACACTCAACTCACTTGCTAGCGCCAACTCAACACCAGAACCAATAGTGTAAAATGATCCGTATCCGATGCTTTCTATGGACCCTTGAGTATCCCGCAGTGTGGCTTTGGTTTGGCCTCCCATACCTTCTGCAAATACTTTAGGTAATAAAAATATTCTGGCAACGCCCCCGTAGCCAAGCATATCTAGAGTTCCTAGGGTAATAGTGCTGTATTTGACTGTGAGATTTTCATATAAACCGACAAGACCAATTCTTATAGACTGAGCGGCCTTCCAACCGTAGCGAAACTGCCCTTGGATTCCAGATGTACTGACATTAAAACCGTTAACGAAAGTGCTTCCGTCGCTCATTCCCGATTGAAAATCAATGAATGTATCAAATGTTTCTGCAAGGCATGTTTGAGAGAAAATAAGAATAAAAATGAGAACTGTTAAGTTTTTCAATCCCCGCCTCCCTGCCTAAAAAACAAACTAAAAAAGACACGATTGCTATCAAGGGCAAAGGGTTGAAGAGCGACGGTGCCTGAGATTTTTGATTGTTCGACTTGAAAATTAATTCCCCAACTTCGATCAAGATTGATGTCAACACCGACAAAAATATTATAACCGTAAAAATTCTGCGCGTCGGTTTTTGGAAAAGTCGAAGAAAGCGCAGTATTGTCTCCAAATTTAAAAGAGGCCGACATGGCACTTCCAGATGCACCTAAATAGGGTTGAATAGGAAGCCGATCGATGGGTGCAAGAAACGCTAATTTGAATCCAAAGTTAAATTCTCCCGCTACAAGTTGGTACGCCAATGTTTGAGTTGTGCCGTTATCACTAAAGGTTGACGTGTCGCTTGCAGACATGAGCGAAAAATTACTCATCCATTTGAATATACTTTTTCTTCCCGCTTCTGCGCCAAATCGCGCCATAACTCCGGTTTTTGGTGCTAAAGATTTCAATGGTAATCCCGCAAAATAGGCATAGCCCCCGCCAACCTCGTACTGAACTTCATCGGCAAAGACCTTTGGACCAGAAAAAATAACAAACATGATGAGTAAATACCAAAGACGTAGTCCCATGTTTATCGTGTCGGAAAATCTCTCAGGAGAATCAATCACGTAGCTTGAAAAATGGATGAAAGTTGAGCGTGTTTTGTCGCGACGCATATCATCGCTAGGCTAACCATTGACATAGGACCAGGTTTTCACTATTTTTTTAGAGCTATGAAAAGATTTTTCAGTTCTATAAAAACTCTAGTGAATCGGTTGAAAAGGTATCAACTAACATTGGTAATTGGGGGCCTGGCCACCTCTATGCCTTTTACTTCTCTTGCCTCCATGGGCGGAGGAGGAGCTGGTTGGCAGTTCAACCCAGCACTGATGTATTTAAGTGAATCAACGACAAGTAGTGGTTCGACGGTAACAAGAAATCGCTTTTTGTTTGATCTCGGTGTTGGGTACAAACTTAATAGTCCTATCTACATTGGAGCCCTCTACAGCTACGATAATTTGACTACTGCTTCATCGTCGACAACTCAAGATACTTATGCGTCTTACGGGCCGTCTTTTGGTCTTCAAAGCGATAATTTTTTTATGACATTTATCTATTTTGTAGCGAGCCAATATGACATTACAACTTCATCGGGCACGGCCAGTTATACCAGTGGCAATGGATATCAATTTTCATTTGGATACTTATTTATGGCAGGACCCCAATTTGCCGTGGGGCCCGAAATTAATTACCGAAGTCTTCATTACACCAATTACAAAAGTGCATCGGGGGCCATAGCTTCGGCTGATTATACCTACACTACACTTCTACCCTATGTGGCTTTGCGTTTTTATTTTTAATCGGCTAGACGCAAACAAATAAGAAATCTTGCTTCATCATTTTTGTTTGACGTTTGTGGTGGGTGCTTCGGCTGCTCGCGACACGATCGTCAGAGAGTTTAACATCGGCTCGTTTTAATATTTTGAATCCCGTGTCTATTAGTAGAGTTTCATAGCGTTTTTGGTCAATTTCAGTTTTAAATCCACAGTAAATAAATGCAAGGCTTGTTGGTTTTAAAACTCTTCTCATTTCAATTAAGGACCGTTCTGCATTATTGAAGTAATTTCTGAATCCCTTCAATCCCCCATCGCAAAGACTTCGCTTTTCAGGATTGCCGGCGAAAAACAAATTGGCAATACGAACTCCGATATCCGATCTAAAACATCGGTGAAGGTCGGGTCTCTGCAATTGAATTTCGTTATATTCGATGTCCACACCGGGATAAGGGGGCGAAGTAATTATTAGATCCACAGAGTTGTCTTTTAAATTTAAAGCATGATTAGAAGCGCAAATTATTTTTTTTTCTTGATGGTTCTTTTGCGCATACTCTGTTGCCTGAAAATCTTGACTGAGACCTTCAATTAGGTCTTCACTGAGGTCCTCGCTAAGATCTTTGAAGTACCGAGATGTTTCGTTTTTAAACCAATTTAAGTGATTTTCTAGAGGTCTTTTTCGCCGATAACTTGAATCCCGCCGACCACATTGCTTTATAAACTTTATGAGTAAAACGGCAAGAAGAGGTGCTAGTGAATTCTCTTCTTTTTTTAGACAAATTATTTGAGACCAAATCTTTTCAATGACCGTAGTTATGGGGTCTTCGAGAAGGTTAGATTCTTCGAAGGTAAGAATTTTATTGTTCACAATAAACTTATGTTTCACAGAAGTTAAATCTAGTTTCTTGTGATCTTCGTCTTTGTAGTGGCACGTCTTCGCCAGAGCGATGAGGCATGAAAGCGGATTCAGATCGTAGTGGGAAAAATTTCGACCTAAATTCTTAGCCGCAGCGGCCGTCGTGCCTCCCCCACCAAACGGATCTAAGATAAGGTCTTGTGGTTCTGAATAATTATTTATAATAAACTCAGGGACCTGGCTTTGAAATTTGGCGGCATATGAAAACAGCGTATGAATGGCCTGAGTGTCCTTTAGGGGCGATTGGGCCAACTTTAGAACTGGCTCAAAGTCTCGACTTCTTTGTACAAGGCTCACATTGAGTTTTTCGGCTCATTCTAGAAATTCTCAAGTGATAGCTTGCCTTGTGTCGGTACCAAGCGATTATGTCCTATTAATTCAATATGAGAGGCGTCGTAGGAAGGCCAAGAACTCAGCCACGCCGGCTGCAGTTTAAACAATCATTTCCAACTGACGACCAAGGCAAAAGGCACTCTTATCATCAATATGACACAAATGTGTCAATATGCAGATCCTGAATCCCAACGTATGCTATAAAAGCAGATGTTTCCGCAGTTTAAGAGAAGCAAATTAATGGAGAGCCCAGGTGGACAATTGAAATGAGCACATCAGATTCAACAACAAACATCACCTTTTATCAAGCTTTTAGCAGCTGCTATCCGTAGATAATCATCGGGATATTTTTCTATATAAGGAGGAGTGAGTAGTGGCGCTATAGGATTTAAAGGATTTGAATAGTTATGGCGATTGGACCAGATTGGCCACAAGCCTTTTTTAATATCATCCTGATAGTTCTGATCATTATTTGCACAGGGTTCAGGCTTTTAAAAATATTTTACTGCACGCTTAGAGCCAGGAGGACCCAAACGAGAAGGCACCATTGAGAAATACTCCTGGTATATTGGCGAATCTAAAATGCTTCCATTCACCAAATGCGCTGTTTGCTTCTCCACTGGGCTCAACCCACTGAAAAAAATCGAAAGACCTTCATCGGCTTTAGCAATTAAAGGGTTTTTAAAATCGGTGGCACCAGCGAGAAAGTAAGCATTAACTTTTACATATTTTCTTGCTGTGTTCTCTTGATTAACAAAAAAGGTTGGAAAGTTAATAGACAAAATATCAAGAGCCGTGTTGGCATTTAACTCTTAAGCGTCTAAATCAGCAATGGCACTGTTAGCTAAATCTATTTTTTTATTTAGAATTTTGACAGCAAAACCACGAGCATCTGGCTTCTTATCGGGACGATTCATGGGATGACCATTTTGTTTGTCTGGTAGATCTTCGTAAAGCCTCGAAAATTTTCCAGTTAACTTATGTTCCAATTCATTCTTGTAAGCATCGATATTCTCTTTAGAAGTTCGGATTTTATATTGCTGATAAACAAAGTCTCCTACGATAGCAGCGACTTCTTTGAAATCCAGTTCTTCATCGGGCCATAGGGTTTCAAGGGCTGAGTCATAACTATCAGAACCATTATTATCTAGGCCCAAAACATAAACCGAGGCTGCAAATACCGAGAGTGAAACAAAAATAATGGTAGAGGAAAATATTCTTAGAAATAGCTTTTTCAAATCTGTACATTTTAAAAATCAACGGCTGCTTGGCACTTTATTTAAAGCAGTTCCAACCCTGGAACTGCTTTTATTTTGATTTGAGCTTACCGACCAAAATAGTTGGCGATTCCCTCTAATGTCACATCACCAAATACTCTGACCTTATTTTTACTAATTTCCCAGGGCTGCTCAACAGCTCCAGAATTAAATGTACGCCCCATACCTCTTTTGATCATGGCTTGAGCCCAAGATTCATCAATTCCGCTTAAAGGAGCATGATTAGTAAATAAATTCTTGAGCGCAGCTTCGTCACGGACGGCTTTAATTCTTTGGAGTTCTGCTAAAAGACTTAACGAAATTTGAAAGTATTTTTCATAGTCTTTTACTAAAAATACTCGATTTTCAAGAGACAACGGGCCTCCGTCTTTTGAAACCCATTCAATAGCCCCGCCATCAAGAAGTTGATTGATCAATAGCCAATGCCCTCTCATATGGGGTTCGCTAAAAGATTGATCACGAGATAAAATTCCTAAGAAATCTCCCAAGTAAGCATCATACATCTCATGGCGAACTCGGGTAGCCTCGTCTTGATCTTTATAAAATCCAATTTTAACAAGATGAGCATCACCACTAAATACTAATGCTGTCATATCTGCCCGTTGCTCTTCAAGAGCTGAACCCAGAGCACCTAAAGCCCCAATAGGATCTTCTTTTTCACCATACTTGGTCACATCATATGTTCCTGAACCATGACCAATAATTTCATGAAGTAAAACTAAAGCTTGTCTTTGTTTTGTCCAATCAGAAATAACACCTTCAACTTTTGATTTGGGCAAAAACTCTTCGTATTTTTCACGGCGCACTTTCAAAACCGTAGGATCTAGATCTTGCCCCAGCAATTCTAGTTTAATAATATTTTTTGCCCCCACATCTCGGCGAATATCGTCAAAGTTTGGCAAATTATAACCACCAGAGTGAAAGGCTGAAATTTCTTGAAAATAATAAACCATTAGGGCCGGTGGGGAATAATCAATGGGGAATTTCTTTTTAAATTCGCCATAAGGCATACGATCTTCAAAATCTTGAGCGTTTTTGGCTAAACTCGCAGAAGTCTCAGTGGTCTTCGGATCAACAATCTGAACGTAGGACTCCCACGCTCCTATATGGTTTAAGTAATCTTGGTAAACTTCGACATATCCCATCATAAAATCAACTTTTGAATGGATGGCATCTTTAACCCATTCCACATTCATTTGTCTGAAATCTTCCACATCACCTTTTTCAAGAAAGCTAATAAGAAATCTCAGTTGATTTGTCTGATGCTCGGTGGAAGCAAAGGGAAGTGCAAGCCTTAACTCTCCTACTATTTTAATCAAGGCATTTCTTACCACATAACTCAAATAGGGATTGCTAAGTGCTTGGACCTGACAAACGACGTTGCCTGAAGCATCTTTTGATATTCGACAATTAAGATTTGATTTAAAACCATTATCAAATGCTTTTGTCACTTCAGCACCTGTCAAACTATGGGCATATAAATTGCTCCCGGAGTTTTCTAAATCTGTTCCATCGGCTGATTCAGGCTGTGAAATGACTTCATATTCGGGATCAGTAAGTAGTCTAACAGATTCATCAACAGCTTGAGTTCTTGCTTTACCTACATGGCGCTTAAATAGAATCTTAACCTGGCCTGAGGTAACTTTACTCAATACAAACTTTCGATTCGAAGGTGAGTATGGACCCATCAAGTCCTCGAATTTAGCTGAATAATTTAAGAATTCTAGAAACGCTTTATCACCGAGGAGAGCCTTTGTTTTTGAGAAATTTCGGCGATTCAGGGAAGTCTCGATCATCTTTTTAACAAGCAAACCATGGCGATGATTTTGATAGTATATTATAGGAATTCCAGCTCGGGCGGCCGCCAATAAATGAATGGCTAGGTTTTTTTCTTTTTCAGAAAGACTAGCCCAAACAATCTCTCTGGGTTTAGACCCAAGAACTCTGACGTTGTCAGGAACACTTAGCGGTTTGTATTTGCTCTCGGCAATTCCCGCTGAAGCTAGGACTGTAGCCATCGATAAACCAATCAGGGAAAAAGTCAGATTTTTTAACATTGATTCCTCCGGTAATAAAGAGAAGAGAAAATATTAGATAGTTTTGTATTACGTCCCATGGGCCAAGTCAATAACTGGGTAGGCGCTACTCCGACGCCGTACAATTGGTCTATGTCTTGCAAAGCTAGCATTCAAAGAATTGAAATAAAAATTGGAGACCTAGATGAGATCTTTGACTGTAATAATTAGTGTATTGGCAATAATGTTGACGGCTGGCGCCTCTGAAATACTTCCCGCCGTTAACTCAGTAAAACTAGGTCACGCTGTTGTTTGCCAATCAGAGTGCATTAAATTAACAGTGGTTTCATTTGGCACCTACCAAAATAGATCATGTGAAGAATTCTCAGCAAAACTACTGACATCAGAGTCTACAACTTTACTTACAATCGTTAAATTAAGTAACGATCAGTGCCAAAAAGAAAAATCCCAACCCGAATTTAAACAGGTCAGGATTGAACTCCCTTATACTCCCATCTCAAAAACGGTCTTATTAGCAAATCCGCTTTTGTTGCGCCTTTAAGACCGATTAGCAGAATTGTTTTTTCGATCAAGTGCCATGAACAATGGTGCAATACTTGGTATAGAGACCCAAAATCGACCAGTGCGTCACTTCCACTGTTGAAATTTGAACAATACCGCCATTTTTTCTTGAAGTATTGATGCTGGCATCGCCCGTTGCCACAAGGCCAAGTATTGAAGACGCACAAGCTTCGCCTCTTTTGGTGGGTTGCTTATAAACTGTGGCAGTTTGGCCCACTTCAACGTCGGTATAAAGCATTCCGGGAACGGGACCGGTGGCACAACCCGACAAGATTAAAAAACTACTTACGATTGCTAGAGTGCAAAGAAGTCTTAACATGGTGGTTCCCCTTTATTTCTAGATTTTTAATTTATCTGGCACTAGTGAAAGTCTATGGCTGGGATTTTCTATTGGTCAATTAAAAAGTACCTTTAAATAGGATCTTGACTCACCTGCTCCCTGATTTGGCTCTTTTCACAAAGTCACAATAAAATCTTAAATGATTCGATAGTCTTTGAGGCCGCCAAAAGTGTGCTGAATAATGACCTTAATTATAACTATTGACGGAATGGCTAAGAGAACTCCCGCCATTCCAAACATCATTGACGCTGCCATTATCCCAATAATGACAATCAATGGATGCAAATTAACAGCGCCGCCCAAAACAATGGGTTGGAAAACAATATTATCAAGGGCCAAAACAATTCCAATGGCGAAAAAAACAGCAACAGGCAAATTGTCCATGCTCACAAATGGCAGCAAAGGATTAATTTCTTCTACAATTAGCGCGTGAGTAAGGCCAAAACTCAATCCAACCACAGGACCGAGGAAAGGAATCGCCGTGGCAAGACCCGCTAAAATACCAATAAGTATGGCCATTTTTAGTCCGATACCGACGACGTAGAGGCCTGCGGTCATCGAAATAAATACGAGGCCACACTCCATAGAAATCCCTCTTAGATACTTACCGATGGCTTGGTCCACTTCGTCTTTCACCGTAAGTACCAATTCGAAATACCGATTGGGAACAAGTCGAATAAAAAATTGCCCTATGATACCGTCGTCTAGCAGAAAGAAAACAAAGACTATGGGGAGTAAAAACCAAATAGATAAAATGCCCATGGCGGTTTTCAATACTGATTTTTCTTTGGCCGTATTCGGAATTGTAGCGGCTACGACTGCTGTCTTGGCCGGTTCTCTTTTCGGTTGTTCGACCTTTTTCGTATTGATTAAAAAGTACTGATAGTATTTTTCAGAAACAGGTTCAAAGCCTTCGACCCCATCTCTGAATTCTAGAAATGCTTCTTGCTGATCGGGTGATAGCTCTAAATAACCATTAATACTATTTTTTAACGGCGAGAGATCTTGTGAAATGAGATTGAACATGGCGTTGCCTTTGCCCGTGGCTTGGTCAAAGCCCATCATTGAATTAAATTTTTCGTTAAATTTATATTTAAGCCTAACAAGGATCTCTAATTTTTCTTTGTCATTGGGAATATTATTTTTGATAAATTTTATTCCAATTAATATTCCACTGGTCAACAACGTAAATAAGAATACGACGCGGATTCCGTTGGGTAACCAACGGTATTTGAATGCCGATCGAAGGGGACGAAATAGATAAGCAAGTAATATTCCTAAAACAAATGGCAAAATAAGTTCTTTAAGAGCCCAAATCAGATAAACGGTAATGCCCACTGCGAGTATTATAGTGATGGTGTTAACGAGCATGGCACGGCGGCGACGTTCCGGGTCTCTCATTCAAGCAGCCTTTCTTACAAGACCCACTTGTCTATTGGTCGCTTTAAGCCTTTCACCGACGATAATGGCGAGTGCTTTAAAAACCTGGCAGGCAATTTCGGGCTCTGATAGAACGAGTTGGTTTAAGTCTCCCCGAAAAAGTGCGTAGGTCAAGGTGGGCTTCACTGCCAAGGCAGATGCTGATCGGGGCGATTCATCCAAGAGGGCGAGTTCACCCAAAAATTCTCCTGGTCTAATTCTAGCTAGCTCCGTAGCGCTCTTTGAATCGCTTGACGTCACAACAGCCACTTCACCGGTCGCGATCATAAATAGGGCCGCACCTGGATGATTGATTTCAAAAAGATATTCATGCTCTTCGTACCTTCTTTCGTGAAGGTAGTTGGCAAGTTTTCTCAGTTGTTTTAAAGTGAGATGTTCAAAAAATGGCATGGTTTTTAAAAATTCATTTCGAGAAACTTCGGCGGATTTTTTTCGGCGAAAATTCAGTCCCCAAAAAATTTCTTCTAGACCATTCTTAGGCATATATTCCTTTTTCGGCAGACCATCCGAAAAAAGGTATATACTGGTTGTGTTTGAAGATAATTATCTTTAGCTTCTTATTGGTTTACGGCTGGACCAATGTCGCAATGGCCAAAGGTTCTTTCGAACTCATTGGCGGTGGTCTCACCTATCATTTTGTTGACTACGGAAGTGCAAAGAACTTTTCCCATAAAATATCGCCAGAAGGAAAACTTATCGGGAACCTGGTCTACGGATTTGGAATCACAATTTATGGATCAAAGAACAAGAACTATTACGCTTTGAGAGGATTTCAGGGAGAAAACTCAATTGCTAAACCTATTAACGGTGCCATTGCAACATTTGGAACACATAGTCGAAACGTTGAATTTGGCGTTGTTTGGGGTGCCTACGTGCAAAACGAATATGATTTTAGGGGAACGGGCGTCGTCCCTTATTCTGTCGGGCAAGGTTCTAATTCAATTGTGCCTATCATTGGAGTGGAGCTTAACTTTAAGATCTTTTTAAAGGGTGCACTTTTCACCAAATTCATAAATGTTGTAACACCGATTATCACAAATCATTCGTTGTCCCTTGGATTGGATTTTTAAAAGCACCTTCTCATGCTATAAGAACCTATCATGCGACGGGGATGGATTTTTATTCTCATTCTGATTTGTTTGTACAGCTACACAGGCTACAAAATTGGCGAACTTCTCCCCCATAAAAAGATTTTGCCCTGGATTCTCACAACCCTCATTTTTTTTACAATGGTGGGATGGCAGTTTTACACACGTTTTAATCAAGATATTCACTCCAGTGTTTATATCTGGGTTACGTGGATCGGTGGTCTAACCACAGCTTTTTGGACCATGTATATTCTTTTGTCTCTCCCTTTTGATATCTTAAATTTTTTTGCTTGCGGCATCATGTCTTTTAGTAAGTCTTCTGATTTAGATTTGCAGCGCCGAGTTTTATTCACGCAAATCATACCTACGGCAGTAGCCGGCGCCTCCGCACTTTTTGTGACACTAGGATTTAGAACGGCCTTTCATGGCCCTGAAGTTGTTGAAACTCAAGTTTTTATCGACAATCTCCCCAATGAGTTAGAAGGCTTAAAAATAGCACAGATTTCTGACCTTCATGTGAGCGCCATGATAGATTATAGTTATGTGGAAGGGGTTGTTAAAAAAATAATTCCATTAATCGCTGACCTCATTGTGTTCACCGGAGATTCAGCCGACGGAAAGCCCGAAACCCTCAAAGAGTTTTTAGAACCCCTACAAGAATTGCAGGCACCTTTGGGAAAATTCTTTGTCACAGGTAATCACGAATACTATTGGGGTGCAAAAAGTTGGATTCAAAAATTTGAAAGTTTAGGGTTCTCCACTCTTCTCAATGAGAGTGTTCTCATTAAGTATAAGAATACAGAATTTATTTTGGGTGGGGTCACCGATGTTTCTTCTGAGCAATTTGAACCTACTCATAAATCTGACCCTGTTTTGGCATTAAAAAACTTAAAAGAAAAATCGATTAACACTGAAAAATTGTTTAAGTTGCTCTTGGCCCACCGTCCTGAAAGCTGCTTTGAAGCAGCCAAAGCCGGCTGGCATCTTCAGCTTTCAGGTCATACTCATAATGGTCAATTTTTTCCTTTTAAACTTTTTATGCCTTTGGCCCATAAATATTACAGGGGGCTTAATCGTCACGAAAATATGCAAATCTATGTAAATAGTGGAACTGGTTATTGGGGCCCGCCCAATCGATTCACCGTCCCCTCCGAAATTTCTTTGCTGACACTACGTCGCTCTTAACCCGTCAGTTAAACTTTTTTATTTGCTATTTTTTTAGAATTTACCAAGTTCGCAATTGTTTGCGTAGATATCGGCTTTGGGGGCGCAGGAAGCGCTAACGCCCCATGGATGGGGCTTATAGGGGTCCCCCAAAAGCCCGGAGGGCGTGCCGAGATCGCAGCAAACAATTGCAAACTTGGTTCCGCCAAAAAAATGACAGATAAAGAATTTCAGTGGAAGGGTATCAAAATTCCGACACCGTAAGAAAGTTGAGTGAGTTTGTTTTCGACGAGCTCGCCAAAGATTGAAGACTGACTATAACTTACTTCGCTAAATGATAAAAACCACTTCGTATTTGCGGTGAGCTTTTTACCTAACCAAACATGAAAACCTCTGGGACTTGAATACACGGAATCATCCCCACTGGGAGTCGTTTTTGCCAACTTGTACGCCCCTGAGAAATCGAAGTAACCTGATAAAAAGTACTTTCTAAAGTCCAAACGCAGGCCGACTCCGAATAAATAGCCAGAGCCTCCCATATTCTGATTCTCGACAGTTGTCTCGTCGGTGGTTTGGCCCGAATACCTGTACTCACCGAATATGAGAGGTGAGACAAATTTGATATGCCACCCTGTTTCTAAAAAGGCACTTCCATTGACCATGGTCCGTCCCGGTATAGTCCCGAGCTTATCTGAAACCGTTCCACCAGAAACAGTGAATCCCATATCTGCCGCGAACCCACTTCCCCAGGCCAAAGACGAAAGCTGAAACGACAAAAACATGACAGCTATCAAAAATTTTATTTTCAACATAGGCTAACATAGTAACATTGTTAGCATGGGTTATTTACTAAAAATTATTTTCGTCATTGCAATTGTCTACACTTCTTTTTTCGCATGCAGCAAGAAAGGATTTGCACCTGGACTCCCACTATTTTTTGCCTATGTTGCCAATGATGCGGGCCCCGGAATAAGCGGTT
>JAHFAE010000059.1:0-3769 GCA_023250675.1 Oligoflexia bacterium
TGTCATCGCCGTGGAATTCATGCCATGGGTGGAATGGCCGCTCAAATTCCCGTAAAAAATGACCCTGAGGCTAATGCGCTGGCCCTTGAAAAAGTAATTGGAGATAAAGAAAGAGAAGTTAACACTGGACATGACGGAACCTGGGTTGCCCATCCAGGACTTGTTGAAACCGCGCGCATGGCCTTTGATTTAGTTATGACAGGTCAAAATCAGATTGATAAAAAGCTTGAAATGAACATCGGCGCTACTGATTTACTGACCGTGCCCCATGGGTCAATTACAGAAACGGGCCTTAGAACCAATGTTAATGTGACATTACAGTATTTAGAATCTTGGCTCAGAGGAGTAGGTTGCGTTCCCTTAAATAATTTAATGGAAGATGCGGCGACCGCCGAAATTTCTCGAGCCCAAATCTGGCAGTGGATTCGACATCCTCGTAGTGCCACAGCTAGCGGAACAAAAATCACAGAAAAAATGTTCCTGAAAGTCCTCGATGAAGAAATGGATCGCATTGCTGAACAAATCGGACCCCACCGAATTGAGATGGGGAATTTTACAAACGCCAAGGAGATTTTTAGAAGAGTCGTGCAGAATGATGAATTTACTGAATTCATTACTTTGCCGGCCTATGACTATTTGGAATAAAAGGAGAAGGGATATGAACCGACTCGCCTCCGCAAGTGAAATCATGGCATCATGGAATAATGATAAGCGTTGGGCGCGAATCAAGCGGGCTTACTCTGCTGATGATGTGGTCAAGCTTCGGGGATCCATTCAAATTGAACATACGTTAGCCAAAATTGGTGCCGAAAGATTTTGGCATCTTCTTGAAACCGAAAAATTTGTTGGGGCACTGGGTGCTCTGACGGGTAATCAAGCCATTCAAGAAGTTGAGGCAGGTTTGAAAGCAATTTATTTGAGTGGCTGGCAAGTGGCTGCTGACGCCAATACAGCAGGGCAAATGTATCCTGATCAAAGTCTGTACCCAGCCGACAGTGTTCCTTCGGTTGTTAGAAAAATCAATAATGCCTTTATGAGGGCCGACCAAATTCAAACGGCCGAAGGCAAAGACAATATCTATTGGTTTGCCCCAATTATTGCCGATGCAGAAGCTGGTTTCGGTGGAAATCTTAACGCCTTTGAATTGATGAAATCCATGATCGAAGCGGGTGCTGCAGCCGTGCACTTTGAAGATCAATTAGCCTCTGCAAAAAAATGTGGGCATATGGGTGGAAAAGTTTTAGTCCCAACCTTAGAGTTTGTTCAAAAATTAGGGGCAGCTCGCTTGGCGGCAGATGTTTAGGGTGTTCGCACACTTCTTGTGGCTCGGACCGATGCCAACGGTGCCTATCTTTTAACTAGTGATATTGACCCCGCAGACAGGCCCTTCTTAACCGGTGAGCGAACTGTAGAAGGTTTTTTTAAATTCAAGGGTGGAATCGACGCGGCCATTGCCCGTGGTATTGCCTATGGGCCCTATGCGGATTTAGTATGGTGTGAAACTTCAGAGCCAAATTTAGCTGAGGCCAAAAAATTTGCTGAGGCTGTAAAGAAGGTTCATCCCAGCAAATGGCTAGCCTATAATTGTTCCCCATCATTCAATTGGAAAAAGAAATTAGATTCCATAACAATTGCAAAATTCCAAACTGAACTAGCTGCTATGGGTTACAAGTTTCAATTTGTAACATTGGCGGGTTTCCATGCACTTAACTACAGCATGTTTAACCTTGCTCGACAATTTAAAGAACAAGGCATGACAGCTTATGCTCATTTTCAAGAGCAAGAATTTGAAAGTGAGAACTTAGGGTACCGGGGAACCACCCATCAACGCTTTGTGGGCACTGGGTATTTTGACAAAGTGGCCGAGAAAATTGCTGCCGGTTCATTTTCAACCAAGGCATTGCATGGATCCACTGAGGAGCAACAATTTCTGTAATAGCACTTGTCGCTGGCTCCACGGGATTAATCGGCAGCGAAGTCGTCAAGATTTTGCAAGACGACCCCTATTTTAGTGAAATTTATGTCCTGTGTCGCAAAGAATGGTCGGGGTCTGCCAAGAAACTTAAAGTGTATCCTGCTCTTTTTTCACCTCATGAACTTGATAAATTTACTCCTTTAAAAATTGATTTTGTATTTTGTTGCTTGGGAACGACAATAAAAGTAGCCCGTACCAAAGAAGCCTTTCGTCTTGTGGATCGGGATTGGGTTGTCAATCTTGCCCAGTGGTCTAACAAATCAAGAGTAAAAAAATTTTTGGTAGTTTCTTCGCTGGGAGCTAATTCATCTTCTCCCCTATTTTACAGCCGTACAAAGGGTGAAATGGAGGATGGTGTAAAGGCAGCTGGAATTCTTTCCACAATGGTGGCTCGGCCTTCCCTATTAATAGGAAAGCGAAAAATACCTCGGAAAGGGGAAAGATTCGGAGAAGTTGCTCTCGCACTGACCAAGCCGCTTCTCATCGGGCCTTTCCAAAAATATAAAGCCATCGAGGGGCAAACTGTGGCCAAGGCCCTTGTGCATTTATCGAAGCTCCCGTCTCAAGGATTTAGAGTTTTTGAAAGTCATCTATTGGCCGAGTTAGCAAAGTCTCCCCAAGGAGTATAGCCTTTGGTAAGTTATCACTGAAGAACAATTGACTACTTCGATATGGACTCTAAAATGAGGCGAGCCCCTTGAAACGCTTTTCTATCTACGTAGAGACGTTCAATTTCTCGAGCACTTTGGTATTTTTGAAAAATCTCTGTGCTTTCTTCTATTTTTGTGACCCGAGTTTGAGTGCCATAGTCTTTGTCGATAACATAGATGGGTAAAGTTTCTTTTTTTGAATCATCTGAATAGTACTTGCTGAGTCGCCCTGTTGAACTTGCTCTAATTACATCTATTCCATTACTTTTTAATTTACTCTCTACCTTTGTTATTTCAGCAACTCTTTCATCAGTTTCGTACAGCATGCGGTAAGGTTCGCGGCTGGCAATCATCTTTGCCCATTTATTTCCGCTCTGCCCAATATGAGTATGAAGTTTATAATCGTCGTAATGAATGTATTCAGAAATATTCGAGGGCAAGTAAAAATCACAATCGGGAGACTTCAAATACCGCGACAGTATTTCATCATAAATTATTCCTTTGTGATGAAAGTAGACCATCAAATACATATGATACCGAGAAATTAAAAAATCATCGAATGTAAAAAGGGCTCGTTTGTTGAGACTTAAATGCAGCTTTTCGTCCTTTTCATAATGAGAAAGGTTTGCGATGAGCCATTCTGAATCGACTTTTCCGTATGAAGTCCCGCAATAATAGCTATCTCGGGCGAGATAATCCATACGATCTACGTCAAGCTCACTTGATATAATTTGTGAGAGAATGGGCCTTGTATCAATTCCGTCATTTTTAAAAAAATCGTCAGCCGTAGCCAAATTTGTATCAATCAGTTGAGCAATATGATGAGGCGATAAATCAGAAAACTGATTTTTTAGGACAGGCGTTAACTCTGAATCAGTTAGAATTTTAATCGTGTAGTCTTCGTGATTTGCTTTTCGTTTATCAGATTTTGTAGAGGCTCTCAGTCCCAGGTCTCCCACCGGTGGCATCACTTCTTCAGTTGTATGGCTTAAAGGGCCGTGGCCTATGTCGTGAAGGAGAGACGCTAAACGAACTGCTTGCCGCAAGCGCCAGCGAATTTCTTTGGTCTTAAAATGAAAACCCTGAAAAACTTGATCAAATGCGATGCCCGAGAGATGCATGGCTCCTAGAGAATGAGTGTAAC
>JAHFAE010000059.1:3779-18791 GCA_023250675.1 Oligoflexia bacterium
AACCAAGTTGCTTAATGTTTCTAAGTCTTTGAAAAAACGCGTTATCAATAACGGCTGTTTCAGCGGGAGTTAATTCTATAGATCCGTGGATTGGATCTCTGATTTCCAATTGAAGTCTCCTTTGACAAGCATCGAGTCAGCGGACTATCTTATAGGCATAAACGAGTACCTTGAGCAAGTGATGTTTGGAGGCCGAATTTGCAACAATACCACAAGCTATTAGAGACGATTTTAGAGCACGGTGTGAATAAAAATGATCGCACCGGCACTGGAACTTGCAGCATTTTTGGTCACCAGATGCGCTTTGATCTGCGACGTGGTTTTCCTTTAGTTACAACGAAGAAAGTTCATTTAAGGAGTATTATTTATGAACTCCTTTGGTTTATTAGCGGCGATACGAATATAAAATTTTTAAACGATAACAAAGTTACAATTTGGAACGAGTGGGCCGACAAAGATGGAAATTTAGGGCCTGTCTACGGGGCCCAGTGGCGCCGCTGGCTAACGTCAGAGGGACAAGCCATCGACCAACTTTCAGAACTTATTCATAATATCAAAACAAGTCCTGATTCGCGGCGGCTAATTATGAATGCGTGGAATGTGGGAGAGCTTTCAAAAATGGCTTTACCACCCTGTCATGCCTTTGTTCAGTTTTATGTTGCTCAAGGAAGGTTAAGTTGCCAACTCTACCAACGAAGTGCCGATGTATTCTTAGGAGTGCCATTTAATATCGCAAGCTATGCTTTGCTTTTGATGATGATTGCTCAGGTTACTGGTCTTGAGGCCCATGAGTTTGTTCATGTCTTGGGAGATGCCCACATTTATAATAATCACTTTAATCAAGTTCGATTGCAACTCACCCGAAGGCCTCAGCAATTGCCTCGAATGAGAATCAATTCTTCTATCAAATCGATATTTGATTTCAAATTTGAAGATTTCAATTTAGAAAATTATGAGTCCCATCCTCCGATTAAAGCTGAGATCTCTGTATGACCGTTTCATTTATTGCAGCGATGTCTGAAAACAATGTGATCGGAATAAATGGCAAACTCCCCTGGAATATTCCAGAAGATCTGAAACGATTTAAGAGAATTACTTCGGGCCACCCCTGCGTGATGGGTCGCAAAACGTTTGATTCTATCAGGAGGCCCTTACCAAATCGGCCCAATATAATTGTAACAAGGCAAAAGAACTATGCAGTACCCGGGGCCAATGTTGTGGATTCAATCGAACATGCTTTAGAGCCTTACTTGGGTACTGAGAAAGAAGTATTTATTTTAGGGGGTGGAGAGATCTTTACTCAAATGCTCCCTCGTGCCGATAAGATCTATCTCACCTTGATTCATAAAGAATTTAAAGGTGACGCCTTTTTTCCTGTTTTTAATAAGTCTGACTTTAATGAAGTCTATCGTGAAGACCGTTCTGACCCAATTCCTTATAGCTTTATAGATTACCAGCGGAAATTTTGATTAAGATTCTCTAAATTCTAAACCCACGAGGTTTGGGGTTGCGAAGGCGGTGGCATCAGGGGCCATGGACGGCAACTCTCGGGGTCCCCTGATAGCCACGATGGTGTGCCGCCGCCGAAGTAACACCAAACCTCGTGGGTTTCTTGTTTCGTGTGCGATAAATAAAATTTCCGTTTTTTCTAGTGAGCCACTCCGAATTTAAAATCAATGGCGGTGGAGCATCTGGACAGTGGGAACTGACTCTGATTTTGAGTTACCATTGTGGACAGACATTCATTTAAAACGCTGATAATACCTGGGACCTCGCTACTGATTTCGTAAAGCCAATGAATCCGACTTACGGTACCTTTGGCATCGGTTCTCATTTCATTATATTCAATGCGAGTGGCGTTAACGGGTCCTATGGGTTGTGCTAAATTTGTGATGTTGAATTGATGAGGGCTTACCTTGAGGCCGTAATATTTTGAGCTCGACGAAGTGGTCACATACTGATTGAGTTGCTTATTAATAAGTGCGTGCACGGCAGATTGAGAAAGCACACTATCTTGGACGGGCCCCAAAGCTGGTGATTTAGGAACTTCTCCTAAGGCACTGGACGGTCCGATTGAAACTTTTGAAGTGAGCTTGGCAACCAGTGCATTTACTTTTCTATAAGCCTTTTCTATATAAGCATAAATCTTAGTATTTTTGATCCATCCAGTGGCTGTATCAGATTTTCTGGCGATTACAAATTGTTGAACAGTCCCACTTGTTTGATTGAGATCGTAGTAGTCTATCTCTGTATCATCATACTTGGTCACTTCAAGAAAATGACTTTCTTCAACAGATGAACTACTAAAAATTCGATCGGTCACTTGCAAATGGGCATTGTCTCCTAATCGAAATGACTTTTCTGCTGTAATTCCAGATTGAGCATCAAGGAGAGAATTAGTCACGTCTGAAGCACTGACCTCGGGACCAAGATCAATATTCTCGTCGGGAGGTCTAATTGTACATCCGACGAAAACTCCAACTAGAATCAAGAGGCTAAATAATAAATGGGCGCGTGTCATACGCTATCCCAACCCCAGATCCACATTTCCCAAGGTAAAATCTTATCTAAGACAGCATTGACTTCGGGGCCTGCGTCGTGAATTTGACTCGGTTTCTGAGGACCAAAGAGCAATCGAACGATATCGCCCTCATGTTCTGTTCTAAAGAGATTATCTCCGACTCCGTAATAATAAGCACCTTCACGATAATCCATAATAAAATTGGTGATTCCCCACTCTTGTCTTGCATTTCGAATGACTTTGGCAAAAAGACCGAATGGATTGGTTATCTTGATCATTCCTAAAAATCCTTCAACACGTTTAATTCCCATTTCTTCAAGTCTTCTAATTAGTCCTTGTGCGTGACTGGGAGAAATCACCGTAACGGGCTTACCAAACTGAATTCTCATATGCGCGATCAAAGCAACGAGCCCATCGACCGTTCCCCCCCATTCGTGAATATAGCCTTGAAGGTCAACGCCTTTTCCCTCTACGGCATAAGCTTCGAGTTTACCTTCGGGGGTCCAAGCTGTGTAAAGCCGGCTATTGGGAATTTTTAAATATTTTTCAAACTCATCAAGGGTTCTAATAGATGAGACAGAGTGTTGAGAATAGAGTCTAAACAAAGCTTGAGTATCACTCTTATTATTTTGAATAATCTTAAGTGTGGTCGGTGGAACAGTCAGTGGCTTGTCGATCAAAAGACTAACTTCTCCGCCGGCCAATTCAAAACCAAGCTTTCGATAAAAATCGTAGAGGTTAGTCCAAAGTATCGCGATATCGCAACCTTGGCTCTTAATACTTTCAAGACAGTCTATAAGCACTGTCTGGCTCAAGCCTTGGTTTCGGTGTTGCTCGCTGGTGACAACGCTTCCTAGGCAACCTACCTTTAAAAGTCCTCGGCGTGTTTTAATAATTGTAGGTTTGATAACGGCATTACTAAGAATTTTTTCTTGGTCCCGCATTATTCTAAAATTATGAATGTTTTGTAGAGTGAGAGCCGTTGGATATTCATCGACTACGGACCATCCGCTTTGATTTCTTAAATTTGTATCTAAAAATTTTACCAGGTCGCCAAACTCAGACGTCGTGGGTGCTCGTGGGCCTTCCATGGTCCATCCTCCTTGCCAATGATTGCGCTTCTATAATTATACTGTTTGGGAGTGAAGTTATCAATGTAGGATGGGTTTGTACAGGCCGGGCAGTTCAGACAAATAGCCACAGGGAAACTGGCCAGAGCGGCTGGCTGTGCAAGTTTGAAAAAAGGAGATAAGAAACTTAGCTGTAAGTCTTAAAAAATTCTTTTTTAGTCAGACCTTAGTCATAGACCATTGGTCCTGAAAAAAAAATCAACAATAAATTAAAGATTCTAAAAAAACCATCCGATCAAGTTCATGTCAGGAGAGGTCTCCTGCACAGCGACCCAGGGAGCATGATGCTCCGCCAAGCCCGCAAAGCTTGGATAACTCAAGGAGGATGTTATGGGATTGCGAATTAATACCAACGTTGCCTCATTAAATGCCCAGCGCAATTTAATGGGGACCAAGCTCGCACACGATAAGAGCTTGGAAAAACTATCGTCAGGATTCCGCATCAATCGTGCGGGCGACGATGCCGCCGGTCTCGCCATCAGCGAGGCCCTCAGAGCTCAAATTCGAGGGTTAAAGCAGGCGTCACGAAACGCTCAAGACGGAATCTCCATGATTCAAGTGGCAGAGGGTGGATTGAATGAAGTTTCTTCAATCTTGATCAGGCTGCGTGAATTAGGTGTTCAATCGGCTTCTGATACAGTAGGCGCCGTTGAACGTCAGTTTCTCAACGTCGAGTATGATCAGCTGATTTCAGAGATTCAGCGAATCGCCGACGGGACGGAATTCAATCAAACCCCGCTTCTCAACGGAACGGGTGCGGTCTTCGACATTCAAGTCGGAGTTCGCAATAACCCCAATATCGACCGCATTATGTTTGATGCATCAAAAGCTGACACTACTGTCGCCGCTTTAGGTGTGAATCTTACAAGTGTGGCCGATAAAGCTTCAGCCCAAAACAGTTTAAGTGCTATCGACTCAGCTATTGTGAGTGTGTCAGGCATGCGGGCTGACTTTGGTGCTCTTCAGAATCGTCTGCAGTCTACGGTGAACAACTTAGCGGTGAACAACGAAAATATGAACGCTGCTAATAGTCGTATCCGAGACGTGGATGTGGCCGAAGAGACGTCTGAGCTCACCAGAAACAACATCCTGATGCAAGCAGGCGCAAGCGTGCTGTCTCAGGCGAACCAGTCATCGGCCGTAGCTTTGGGACTACTGAAGCAAACGTTCTCTTGATCCATGGAGGATAGCCTTTGGCACTTAGGGTGAACGGATTCACCCCGAACTAGTCAAGTAACTAAACAGGCACTCGAAACGAATTCGAGGCCAGCAACGACGTACTAACACTCTGTTTCCTGCACACGCTCCGGTGTGCAATTGAAGCGCACCGGAGCACATTTTTTTACAAAAAATATCAAAATGAAATTTCTAAAAAATCTAGACTTAAAAAATATCAAAAAAATTCCGAAAAGTTAAGCGTAGGCTTTAGGAGCAAAGCTTACAGCGCACAAATCATAAGAGATGGTTTTGTGTCGCATTCACGCTCTTGTGAAATAACCCGTGGGCATGATGCCCTAGTCGGCCAATTAGGATGGCCCAGAATCAGGAGGATTCCGTTATGCAAGGAGGATAGACATGGGTTTAAGAATAAGTACCAACGTTGCCTCTATCAATGCGCAGAGGAACTTGGGAGTGGCTCAACATTTGTTGGCCAATGCGCAGGCACGATTATCGTCAGGCTTTCGAATTAATAAAGCGGCCGACGATGCAGCGGGGCTTGCGATCTCCGAAAATCTTAAAGCGCAAATCAGAGGGTTGAGGCAAGCATCTCGCAATGCCAACGATGGCATTAGTATGGTGCAGACGGCAGAGGGTGGGCTTCAGGAGATCAGTAATATTTTGATTCGTTTCCGAGAGCTCTCCGTACAAGCGTCGTCAGATACGATAGGAGACAAAGAGCGTGGATTTTTGGATGTGGAGTACCAACAACTTAAGTCAGAGTTGCAGAGGGTTTCAGAGGTCACACGGTTTAACGGCCGCGATCTTCTCAATGGGACGGGTGGAATGTTCTCCATTCAAGTTGGTGTGTACAACGACGATTTTAAAGACCGCATTACCTTTAATTCGTCTGCCGCAGATTCCACATTGGAAGCTCTTGGTCTCAGCGCTCATAACTTGGCATCTAAAGAATCTGCTCAAGTTTCGATCGCCGCAGCTGATGATGCCATTGTATCGGTCAACTCGATCCGCGCGAATTTTGGGGCCATGCAAAATAGACTTCAAAGCACTGTTAATAATTTGGGTGTCAGTGATGAAAATCTATCGGCCGCGAATTCTCGAGTACGAGATACGGACGTTGCTGCTGAGACTTCAGATATGGTGCGAAACAATATTTTGCTTCAGGCTGGAGTTTCTGTACTAACCCAAGCCAATGCCGTTCAACAAGTGGCATTGAAGCTCTTGGGTTGAAAGGAGAAAAGAAGATGCACTACTATGTGGGATGGATTTTACCTGCTTCAATAGCACTAACGTTGGGAGGACTAGCATCAATCTCATGTTTCAACATGGGGTGGATGTAATTAGGTAATAAATGGGGCAGTCAGAAATGGCTGCCCCTTAATTTTTCCTTTCGCAAAAAAAAACTTTTCACGACAATGCCAGACTGATTGCCAAGGCTAGGGCACTTTGTCATATTGGAAAATGTGCAAGAAATCATTGGTACAAGAATTGCTCAAGGAGCCATTGGCGATTAATTTTGACGACCAAAGTTAATTGAAGGTAGGACAAAGGTTCACTTTGGCACCTTCGGTTCCATTTTAGGTCGATTCAGAGAAATTTATAATTTAACCTTGTAGATTATTGAATCTGCATTGAGAAAGAGGAAGAAATATGAAGTTTTTAGCAGTTTTAGTTGCAATTAGTACATTACTCCCAATGAGTCTTGCCCAGGCTGATTTTAGACCCGGTCGCGAGCGAGCACTTTCCGTTGCCGAAATGACCATTGAAAAGGCTACCGGCACTTTAGCTTCGGCAAAATCAGTAAAAATTTACATGAATTTTACTGATGGAGTGCAAGGACCGACAAGTTTCACAATTAGGGTTGATGGTCAAGGCGCCACGGTTTTAAAAGTGACATCGACTACGCCAGTCAGCGGCGGATCTGTTAGGTACACAGCGGATTTACAATTTCCCAACGGCGTCGTGAGCGATTCATCGTTCACAATGATTCTTATAGATCACTCAAAACGCGTGACAATGGATCTCGTTAGCAACCTCTGGACAGCAAGAATTGTTCTTGGTTCTTTTGGACGTGTTAGGGGTTTAATCGAAGCATCGGGCAATCCAAAGGGTTTAATGGTTACGATGTAACCTTTCTAATTTCAAAAAATCCAAACGGGTTTGAATATTATCTAAATATTCAAACCCGTTTTTTTTGGTATTCTTCTTGCTCTCTAACTCGTGATTACTAATTATTTTGATAGATTTAAATGAAAAAGTTCGTATTGTTTTTTGCCATCGCTCCAAGATTTAGGAAAACCTGAGGGCACAGATCTCGGATAGTCCGGGGTGGCTGTCCCTATTTTTCTAAATCCCCTCCGACTGCTTTGTCTTCGGGCCCTCGAGGGTCGGCAACACCGACGAGATGATTACCTTGTCGCGCAACGGCCTGAACTCTGCAAAGTATTTCTTTTAGTTTTACTTTGTAGCCCATTTTTTCAAGAGTCATGATCGTATTGCTATTAAACCGATCCGGTTCCATTTGTATTTCGTCGGGAATCCATTGGTGGTGAAAACGAGGAGCTCTCACCGATTCATAAAGTGGCAATTCATATTCCAAATAATTAAGTAAGGTTTCAAGCACGCAGCTGATGATTCGCGTTCCGGCTGGAGAGCCCAAAGCTAGAACCGGACTCCCATCTTTCATTACTATCGTTGGTGACATACTACTCAGGGGGCGTTTGGTGGGTGAAATCGCATTTTCTTTTCCACCGATGGCACCAAACATATTGGGGGTACCCGGTTTTGATGAAAAGTCATCCATTTCATTATTTAATAGTATACCAGTTCCAGGAACTACAATGCCAGAACCCATCCACCCGTTGATAGTTTGTGTTGATGAAATGGTATTGCCCTCCGCATCCATAATAGAAAAATGGGTTGTATCATCAGATTCATGGGCCCAAGGGTCCCCTTCTTTAACATCTTTAGACGGTCGTGCTTGATTCGGGAGAATTTGAGATCTCAATGTAGAGGCGTATTTTTTTGAAATCAAACCCCTGATGGGAATCTTAATAAAATCAGAATCTCCCAGGTATTTGGCTCGATCAGCAAAGACTTCTTGAAGGGTGCTCGCTATCAAACGAATGCCTTCAGGGGTGTCTTTGCCCAATTTCTTAAGGTCATCTCTTTCTAAAATGTTCAGCGCTTCAATAATATGTATTCCACCAGAACTTGGGGGTGGCATAGAATAAATATCAAACCCATGAAAGTGGCCAACCAGGGGCTTACGAAAAATAGGCTTATATTGGTCAAGATCCTTTTGGGCGATGAGTCCGTAGAGTCTGGTTTCTTCAGCAATAACAGCCTTGGCAACAGGCCCTTTGTAAAATCCCTTTTTACCCAAATTGGCTATGAGCCTCAAAGTATTTGCCAGGTCCTTTTGAACAAGGAGATCACCTTGGCTCAATGGTTCTCCATTGGGCTTTAGAAATATTTCAGCGGAGCTGGGATATTTAGCGAGCACGTCCTTTCGGTCTTTAATGGCATTGGCTAAGTACTCATATACAGGAAATCCTTTATCGGCCAAATCTATGGCTGGCTGGATCACCTGTTGTCTTGTGAGTTTGCCATATTTATGATGTATCTCCAGAATTCCTGCCACCGTTCCTGGCACTGCGCCCGATAGGATTCCATCTGTTGAAAGGGCAGGAACAACTTCACCTTTTTTATCTTGAAACATTTTCTCTTTAGCTGCTCGGGGGGCTTTTTCTCTAAAATCCACAGCCACTAGATTTTTTTCTTTGGCAAAATATATCAACATAAAGCCGCCACCGCCTAGGCCTGTGCTTTGGGGGCGCTCAACGGCAATCGTAAACGAAGCGGCCGCAGCCGCATCAATAGCATTTCCACCTAATTCAAACATGGCTTTGGCTGCTCTTGCGCTGGCTTCACCTTGGGTAGCGATGACGTAGTGGCTAGATGAAATCTCATATTTTGCTCGGCTTTCGCTAGAATTTTTATTTGGCTGAATATGTTTTAGGGAACAGCTCTGAATGACTAAAGTGACTAAACAGAAAATGACAAAAGTTAATGAGTTTTTCACCGGGACCATTTTAATGATAATTTTGTAATTGATTCAAGAAAGATTCGTCACTGCATTGAAATCTGCTTGATAAACTTTTGAAAAACTTTAAAGGACATTATTTGTCACGGTTACCGAGCAGTTTCTTCACGAGAGAAATGATGAATCCCATCTAGTTATGGTTAAATTGTCGACACTGGTGGCATATAACGTGCACAGGGTAGCGCAGAACCATTATTAACTTTTGTAAGGAGTCTTGAATGAAGCTCTCAATCATCTCGGTTTTGTCTATATTAACAATCGGAGCAAGTGCTTTTGCCATTCCTGCTTTTGACGGCACATATAGTTGTACAGCGGTAGGGGCAAGCGGTGTTGTCACTTCAGTTACTTTCACAACTCGAGACAATAGGTTATTTCTAAGCGGTTTTGAAGGGGCATCTCAAGAAGGGATCCCCTGTGCAAACGGCACACAATCAGATGCGGGCAATGGAGCTTCAATAATTGTTGTATCTGTTTGTACCGACAATACTTTGTCAGTAAAAGTCCAAGCTTCGCAGTCTAGCACAGATACTAACGTATCAGTTCTCACAAAATTTGTGCTTACCGATAGTCAGACGGTCAATATGACTGTTGCTACCTCTGGTAAGGTGAATGGCAAAGATACTTCAGCAACTCTTGATCTTGTTTGCAAAAAGTAATTTAGACTAAAGCAAATAAAGTCAAACTATTACAATAATGTTGAAAGGCCAGAGCAAATAAATGCTCTGGCCTTTTCTTTAACTTTCGTTTTTGTTCAGGCAAAATTCGCAGATGTTACAATTTATTTACACGTTATAGAAAAATCCTAATTCCCCCAAAAAGTAGCTAAATCATTGAATTCAAATCTTTGGTAACCGTTGCGCAGAATCTTACAGGAAATTAAATTTTCCGCGCCGGCGCGGATAACATGGAATATATATTGAAGCTACCATGCCCCGCAAAAGGCCGTAGAACAGCCACACTGTGCTCTGCAAAAACCGTCAGGTGTCACTTGACCAAAGCATACTTGGCACTTTGCTCCGATTTGTCGAAGACCGGCCACTGAACATCGCACGGGCACTGTGGGTTGGCCTTGACGCATGAGTTTGCCATTAGATGGTGAAAAATAATTAGGAAATTCTAAAACCATATTTGACCCATGGTAATTAAATTCTGCCTTGTAAGTATCCCAAGTGTCTAAACCAATACTTGCTTGAACATCTGTGTAGTTTGTAAAATAATCCAAAACTGTAACTTTTGCATCTGGTGCAAATCGATTGTAGAGAAAGAAACTTAAAATCTGCTTGTCTTCGAGCAAATGGCATTCGGCGAAGGGCGGCTCATATCCTTGAGCTGACCCCGCTATAAACACAACCATAGCTAAAATAGCTGCCATAAGTTTGCCGTGATAAATCTCTCTGCAACCGCCATTAAAGGCCATACACTTCACTTCAACTCTCCCGTGCATTCAATATGTGATTTCTCACTTATACTCGCACTCAAAACCAATTTAGCTTTAGAAACATCTTTCAAATTAAATGAACTAAAAACGTATTGGTCATTTTGCAGAAGATAAATACCTGCGTAGTCATTTTGATTTTGGTCTCCGTAGACCTGATGTTCTATGTACATTTGGTACTTCGCCAACTCTAACTGGGGATTCAACGTTTCAAAATCAAGAAAAACATGGGGGCACTTACCTGCCAGGGCTTCTTGGTGACTGAGGGCAAATGACCCTATAATTTGTTCAGCTCCAGTATCAAAATTGATGACTTTGCAACTTCCTTGAAATGTGCGAAGGTCTTTGGCGATTTGAACAGTTTGTGCATTTGAATAACTTGCGATCATCAACAATGCTGTAGCAACCAGGAAATTTTTCCTCTTAATAATACTATTTACCATTTTTAACTCCGTTTCTCCCACCATCGGGATGAGAATTATCTTTGCCACACATAGTTATTGAAAAAAAATGATATGATGTTATATTCATATAACTTATGGATATAGATCGAGTTAGGTATTTTAGCGTTTTCGCAGAGACGGGCTCCCTCGTAGCGGCCTCAGAAGTTTTGCATGTCTCTCAACCGGCCCTTTCTAAAGCTCTTCGAATCTTAGAGAAAGAGATCGGAGTGAAATTAATGGAACCCGATGGTCGGGGCTTGCGCATGACAGCAGCGGGTAAAAACTTTCACACTGAATCTTCAGAATTATTAGGTAAATGGTTTGGTCTTCAAACCAAATTAAAAGGGCAAACCGTTGCCACACCTACTCGGTTGGGTTCATTTGAGGTATTTACCACCTACTTTTTGAACCATCTATTTAAATATGTAGATTTGAACAATCTTGAAATCCATGAATATGGTCCGGGTAAGTTAGAGCAAGAGATTGCCACATGTCACGTTGACATCGGCATTACATATTTACCTGTTCCTCAAACCGGTGTGGATTTTACTGAAGTAACAAGAATAAAAATGGGTGTTTTTGGCGCTGAGCAATTTCAAGAAAAAACATTTGTAACTCTGCCCTTCGTGGTGCCTCTTTTTCCGGCAGAAGGTACTCCTTCGAAAGTTATGGGTCTTGATGGGTGGCCCGACCATAAATTTGAGCGCAGCATTAATTTTCGTGTGACCATGATGGAATCAGCCATGGCACTTTGTCGAAGCGGAAAAGCGGTGGCCTATTTACCCGAATTCGTTGTTCGCCTGCATAATGAAAATGTATTGCCCTCAAAAAGACTTCTTGAAATACCTTCTCCCATTCCTCAGAAAGATCAAATGCAGAGTGTTTTCTTAATTAAGCGAAAGGGTCATGGTGAAACGGCCCTTTATAGAAAAATCGCTCAGAGTTTAAGAGCCCTTTAGGATAGCCGCAAACCTTTTATCAGAATTTATACGGCAGCACCGGGTTTAACGAATCTTGGCACTGAAGCAAGTCATGCCCAAGAAAAGTCTGCCGCCTTCCTCTGACGAGGTTGTCCGTTAATAATGAGCTAGTTATTTTCTTAAATAATTGTAGAAGGCAAGCAAGCTCAAAAAACCAGCGCAAGAAAATCCAACTAAACTGATAACAGGAATTCCATAAAAATCAGGTCCTTTATTTATATTGAGGCTCATAGTGCTGGCTATAATAACACTTCCAATAACTAAACCCAGGTAAGTCAGATTGCCCGAAGTTTCAATGGCTCCTTTAAGTTCCTTAAGTTCTGGTATGTTAATATCCAAGGCAAAATCGCGACTATTGAGTTTACGCATCAGCTGGCGCACTTGTCTTGGTAAAGTGTACATAAGAGTCGCAGAATCTCGAGCTACGTTTGTTAAATCATGAATGATTTTTTGGGGATCGTATTTTGATTTTACAATCTCATTGGCAAACTCCAATGCATATTTCATCAGATCAAAATCCCCAATAACCGTTCTTCCCATGCCTTCCACGGTCACAATGGCTTTAAAAAATAACATGAGCTCTGAGGGCATGATGATTTGGTGTTTGGCCGCGATGGATGTTGAATCCATGAGCATTTTTCCGAAATTAACATTTTTAAATGTCATTCCGTGATAGGGAGCCAGTAAGTCTCGAATCTCCCGAGTGAATTGATCTAAATTAATGCGACTATTATAGGGAGCAAGTTCAATGTATTCATAGGTAAGCATTTCGTAATCTTCAGTGGCGACGGCCACCAGCATGTTGGCAATGGCGTCGCGGGTTTTTCGAGAAAGTCTACCGACCACGCCAAAATCCACCAAACCAATTCGATTACCATCTAGAATAAAAATATTGCCTGCGTGAAGATCTCCGTGAAAGATCCCATCTCTAAATACCATCCTAAAAAAAGCTTTGAGACCCGAGCTTACAATTTGCTCTCGATTGATACCGGTTTTATCAATCTGATTAATTTCACTGAGTCTTGTGCCCGTTAATTTTTCCATGACCAAGACTCGAGCGGTGCAGTACTCCACATAGACATCGGGGATCTTAATCAATGGGTCATCTTTAAAATTAGCACCGATTCGTCTTATATTATTGGCTTCAACAACAAAGTTAGTCTCTAGCTCCAATGTTTTAAAAAACTCATCGACCATGGCTTGAGGATTAAAGGCCCGAGATTCTGGGACGTAACGCTCAAGGAGCGAGGCTACATTATACAAAACACCCAAATCATTCTCGATGAGCTCAACAATGCCTGGTCGTTGAACTTTAATTACAGCTTCTTTACCATTTCGCAGTTTGGCAGAATGGACTTGGGCCACGCTGGCTGCGGCCATACAATGGGGATCGATGGACTCGAAAATATCTTCGATCCGCGTACCAAAATCCTCCATAAGAATTTTTTTAATTTCATCAATGGGGACAGGGGTGACTTGATCGTGAAATTTCTTAAATTCTTCAACAAAGTCTGCAGGAATCAAGTTTGGCCGAGTAGAAAGAAGCTGACCAAACTTAACAAACGTTGGGCCCAACTCTTCAAAAGCCAAGCGTGCTCGCTCGGCCGGAGTTAACCCTTCAAGGTCTTCGCTTTTTATGACCTTTTTTAAAATGAACCGACCCAGCCTTGCCTTTTCGAGAACGTTGTGAAAACCGTGCTTGGCGAAAACTCCGACTATCTGTCGAAGTCTTGCCGCGTTCCTGAAGGTCTGACCGATCTGTCGGCCCGTCGTTAGTAGGGGCATGTTTTTGATCCACCCATTCAAAATCAATTTCGCGAGCTTCGGCGTCAGCCCGCAGTACTTTTACTTTCATGAGATCGCCAAGACTGATGACAGTACCAGTTTTTCGGCCAAAGAGTTTTTGTTTATCTTCGTCGTAAGAAAACCGGTCGCCTCTGAGCGTCTCTAGTTTAACCAATCCATCTATATCATATGCTCGTAATTGTACAAATATTCCAAATTTTTGTATTCCGGTGACCATTCCATCAAGGGTTTCTCCGATATGCTTTTGCATAAATCGGCATCGTTTTATAGATAAGAGCTCCCTTTCAGCTTTTACAGCCCTCTGTTCGCAGGCCGAGAGCATAACTCCGTTTGTTTGCATTTCAGATCGAATTTCTTCTTGGGGTTTAGTATCTCTGTTCTTGCCGATTATTTGTTTTAATATACGGTGAACCAGAAGATCGGGGTATCTACGAATTGGCGAGGTAAAATGAGTATAACAATCAAAAGCCAAACCAAAGTGACCCAGATTTTCTTCGGCATATTGAGCCTGTTTCATAGATCGAAGTATTAAAATACTTAAAATATGTTCCTCAGGCTTGCCTTTAACATGCTCAAGCATTTTCATGAGATTTTTTTGAATTTGCCCTTGTCCAACTCGCAACCGCATTCCCCAGTTGTGGGCCATGATCTCTAAATTTTTCAATGCATCAGCAAATGGAGGTTCATGAATACGGTAAAGAGATGGTTTGCCTGAGGCAGCGATAAATTTGGCCACGGCCACGTTGGCCATGAGCATGAATTCTTCAATAAGTCTGTGAGCAAAAAGGCGATCACCCCGAACCACGTCGGTGGGGACCCCGGAAGCGTCAATTAGAAGTTGGGCTTCAGGGATTTCTAAATCAAGACTGCCCTCATGAAATCTCTTTTTCATCAATATTTTGGCAATGTCTTGCATGAGTTTTAATTCACCAATGACATCTTGATATTTGGCATTTTCAAATCCATCTAACATTTCTTGGACTTCGCCGTAAATAAGACGATGATGACTCATAAACACGGCTTCATAAATTGTGGTCTCTTGAACATGGCCGTTAAAATCAAGTGACATTTCAGCAACCATGGCAAGTCTTGGTAAATGGGGGTTCAGGGAGCAAAGCCCATTACTCAATTTTTCTGGTAACATGGGAACCACCATATCTGGAAAATAAACACTGGTGCCCCTTTCGTAGGCATTGCGATCTAAAGCCGACCCAGTCTTAACATAGTGGCTCACATCGGCAATGGCGACCCACACACGAAAACCTCCATGCTCTTTTTCTGCGTAGACCGCGTCGTCAAAATCCCGAGCCGTTGCCCCGTCGATGGTTACAAACTTTTTTTCTCTAAGATCTTTTCTTCCCTGCCACTCAGATTCGTGAACTTGATCTGGAAGTCTTTCAGAAAGTTTTAGAG
>JAHFAE010000145.1 GCA_023250675.1 Oligoflexia bacterium
ACTATATTCGAAACGACCATGGCAACCTAGAAACTGTCTATTTGCTCTGCCATACAACAGGACGCTCTATTGAGCGTATTTGGCCTTCGATACATTTGGTTTTGAGTCATCGATGCCAAACTTTTCAACTCTATCTATTGAGAAAATTAGGCACTTTTAAAATTTTTTTTCGTCACTGACTTCATCAACTTCGTCGGAAATCTGCTACTGGCCTATGTTTTATGAGACATGTCGTGGATAGGAAGTACTCCGTCTTTCAGGAAAAATGAGATCAGAAAGTTTGAAGACGCCCCGGTCGCCAAAGATATGAGCCTTTTACATGTGTTTCAGTCCTAGCGAGTTTCTGATTTTCAGATAGAAATTTCATAGGCCGAGCACACACTGATGGCCCGTTAAGTTTTAGTCGCGGGGGCCATCAAGTCAGCACTCTTCAATCCAATTCTCAAGACTGGCGCACCTCAGAACCAGTAGTCATAGCCAAAAAATTGTTTATAATGCACTGAGGTTTTTCAATAGGGGATTGATCTTAGTTCTTAGGTTTTTGACCTCTTTAAATTCTTTTGAATTGATATGAGCCAAGCCTTCCACAGTCTTGTCTGGTAGATTTTTAATTCGGTCAACAGTAGCATCTTTTGCATTTACCTTATTTGCTTCTTCGCCCAAAGAAGAAGAAAGGGCTTTACCCTCTAACCTAAGAGCTTCAAATGCCCTTACGCTATCAGCGTCTGTTTTTAATATTTTCTTTGAGATAGCCTCATTAATGACCACGAGTTGAACCATGACGTCTAGCAGTGTGCCCGATTGCGCCAAATTATTTTTTGCCTGAGTCAGAATGGCTTTGCTCAATTCGACTTTTTGATTTAAGTCCAAGTAAACAGTACTGTTCAGTAACCGCCTACTAGCAGACATATAAGGTATACTTTTCCTGTAACGGAGCTTATGCATCACTTCTAAAAACTCTTTCTTTTCCGAGATGGTTGGTAATGATTCGGCGAGGCCATTCTCCATGATTTCGTAAGCCCTTAAAGTAGATTTTGGTGGAAGTGGAAAATTCCTTAGAAGTGTTAGGGCTTTAATGGCTTCCTCAGAATTTGTATACATATTTTTGCCGGCATCTACTTTGAGACCTTTGGCTTCACTTTCAATTTGTATATAAGGATCAATACCTATTTGGCTTTTTTTGACTAATTCTTCGAACTCTTTAAGTTGGGCGTTATTAGAATGTGCCTGCAGCGAAATTAATGGCAAAATTATCATAAATGATAGAACTAAAATTAGTTTAGTCATATGTCCTCCTCCACTAATTGTTCGGTGGCAGTTTTATTATTTTATTTATTTGATTTGCCAGATCTTTATCTTCGGTGAATTTATCACAATTACTAAAGAGGTAATACTCTTCACCATTGTTATAAAGGAAAGTTCTAATGGCACAACTGGCTTTAATAACATCTCCAGAACTATCTTTTTTAAATAGAATGCCGATATCCAACAGCTGAGGCCCAACATCTCCCGAAAAATAATATCCCTGTTTTCTTAAAAAAGGATCCGGTTCTGGCCAAAGTTCTATTCCATATTTTTTGGCGACCTTGGCGATGAAAAGTTCACAAGAAGTAATCTGAACAAATTGATAGCCCTTAAGACGTTTAAAGTCAGACTCTACCAAGCTTATTAGTTTTTTGGACATATCATTGCAAGGAACATCCGCGCGAGTAGTTGGGGAAAGGAGTGTAAGAACTGTAAGAATGACAAAATAAAACTTCATTGATATCTCCCAAATAAATAAGTTATAGTTTTTAAAAATTACTCACCCATCTCATTTGAGTCGGCGGCGAATAATGATTTGGTTTCGCCATTGATTAAATATCTAATAACAAGAGCTGATCTCCATGGAGATGGATTCATGTTTCTCTCAACGGTAATTTGAGTTGTTTTTCCCAATTGAGAAGTAATGGTGCCCGAGACTGAAAACGCAACATGTACGGTCCCGCCCCGGCTGACAGTGTGCGAGTTTGTACCATCTTGTTCAAGAGTGGTCCTAAAGAGATTAAGATTACTTGTATATCTTGAGGCTAAGCCCAAATTATTCAGACCCAAAACAAACTCAAAATTGTCTTTATTGTCCCAAATCAGCAATTTAAGCCCAGACTCAAAATTACCTATGAGCTGGGCCTTTACCGCCTTTGGTCCGCCCAAGGGTTTGCGGCCTGTTAAGAATTCAAATACTTCTGAAACACCATCGTCAACGACGGTACCTTGAGCATCTGTATTTGTTGAGTAATGTCCGAGAAAACCCTTAGCATTAATATCACATTCATAGCAAATATAGAGCTCCTGCCAAGAGTCAATTCGCCCCAATTCAACAGCACGAATTTCATCATGTAGCTCACCCAAACGACTATAAATGTTTTCATCCATGATGGTATTATCAATATGCCCACAGCCATAAATATGGCCTATTTCATGGGTTAAAATTCCGAGGAGGTTATAACTCCATTTCCAATTCGGAAAATTCGCCTGTTCTGTAGTTGGATACGGAACATGAGGATCAAGACTGCCGGAAGGGGTAACCCAAACAAATCCTTTACCCCAGCCTTTATATGAGTCGTATTCTAAACGTTTGGAAAGCGCGATGTTATTCTTTGATATATTTTGATCGACGGTTTTATCATGAACGCCAAAATAAAACTTGACGTCTTCAGTCCCATCACAAGAATCCATAATATGCCCCTTGATGGCCAGGTTAGATTTCGGGTTCGATGCATGATTGATATGTTTATTTTTGATATAATTATGCCATTTAAGAAATGCCAAAGTTAAATCTTCTTTGATTTTATATTCTGGCAGACCAAAATCATCAGAAACAACATAACACACTTTGATTATATTTTTCTCGCCCAGGAACCACGCAGAGCCATCTGCATCATTAAAGTAATCAGCACCATTGCCCTGCTCAGTACCTTTAGTTGGTGGCGGCGAAATCTGTGCTTGTCTTACAGCGGCTTGAGGGTCGGGCTTTCTATCAAGAGTTTCTGTTCCTTTCGTGCAGGCTGAGGAAGCAATAGCCAACATCACAGAAATACATATTGGTTTCATTTTGGTTCTCCTTGTCTACTCAACGGAAAGAGTTGAAAACACATTCTATAAACCTCGGACTTCTTTCCGCTTTCCATAAATGCGCATAATTTTCTTCTAAATTCTTTAATCATACGTTTTGCCTCGGGGATTTTTGCAGGATCAATTGCCATAGTCATAGAAGTGAAATCACGTAATTCAACACCATCTTCATCTAAAGACTTACGTGCTAAATCTAAATTTTGATGGTGGCTCTTCCTAAGAGAGAGACTGGCGATGTCAGATGTCGTAGCGAATTGCTGTGCTGTGGATTTTAGTTTCCCAGATTTCGTTCGAGCCAAAAGCCCGAGACGCTCTAATCTCTGTAGCGCTGTTGAGGCTTCGCTAGCTTTAATATTTAGCCTTCGTGCAATCCAATACGGTTCGTCCCTAAAATTGGATGTCTCTGCCAGAGATATAATTGCAAAGTAATACCACTCAGAAATGACATGGTAGTGATCCATATTGATTTGTATAAATTCCGCATATTGTCTGTTGGGCTTTTTATCCGAAGTTCTATTGGTAAGACCACTCAAAATTTGGGCGCTCTTTGACGGATCAACACAGAGCCGCTCTAATACTCTTTGAGCCATTCGCCTTGTCATGAAACGCTTGCCGCTTAGAATTTCAGATAAAGCAGAGGGTTGAATATTTAATTTCTTCGCCAATGCCCTTAAAGAAAAACTCGGATTGACTGCCCGAGCCCGGGTCATTTCTTCGCTAATAATTTTACGGACCTCTAACTGCTGATCCACTTAAACTCCTAACTTGCGAGGGCCATAATAATTGATTTGACTAGCCACGTCAATTTATTTTAGAACAAAGTGTTCTAATAACTAATAGAACACTTCATTTCAACGGAATGACCACCAATACTAATGAAAAAGAAAAAAAATGAATCGAGCTTGAAGCGCGAATGGCTTTGGCTTGAAATAAGCTATAGATTATTCAGCACGAGTCTATGCCTTTTTATTTAATGGATTGAGCACCGGGCGCAAGCTACCCAGCGGTGGTCAAAACTAGGTGAAAACCAGGGCACCAGTGTGGGAATGCAAATTAAGGCCGACCAAGTTTGCTTCCAAAGTTCATCAAAGCATGCCAATGAGTTTCGCGCCAAGCTGACCGACTTGAGGCTCTTGGACATTAGGTTTTAGGGCAAGCCTCGAAATCATTTTTTAATTCTCCCTCGAGGAATTGGTTGATTTTGAAGTTTTTGAAAAGTCGCGGAACCCTCATTTGCTTGTAAAGTGCTGCGCATTTTAATTCAAAGTTTGCTCGGCCTAAATTTGTCTTACTGAAAATCGAGCAAAAAATTTCCAGAAAAATCGTGG
>JAHFAE010000146.1:0-2759 GCA_023250675.1 Oligoflexia bacterium
TGTGCCCGGTGGTCAGGTTCCCACTTCAGGGCGTTGGACTACGGGTGGAGTTAATTCGTGCATAGATCAGCCTACGTGTGATTTTCAGACAGACTCAACAACAACTCTTGGCGCTCATACGATTCAAGCTTTTGCTAAATTTGGTACTAATGTAGAAGTACCCAGCAATCAGTTTTCAGTTACTGTTACTCCTGGCACAGCGCCGACACTTAGTATTTCGTGTTCGCCGGCGACGGTAGTTATCGGCGAGACGGTACACTGCTCAGCAAGTGTGCCCGGTGGTCAGGTTCCCACTTCAGGGCGTTGGACTACGGGTGGAGTTAATTCGTGCATAGATCAGCCTACGTGTGATTTTCAGACAGACTCAACAACAACTCTTGGCGCTCATACAATTCAAGCATTTGCTAAATTTGGTACTAATGTAGAAGTACCCAGCAATCAGTTTTTAATAACAGTCATGCCAATTCCAGATATTGACCCCGTAGTTACAATTATTTGCCCTGCGACTGCGCAAGAGGGTGATTCTGTTACGTGCACAGCAATAGTGATCGGCAATACTATTCCTGGTACTGGTAGGTGGACTTCAGAAGGTGTGACTATCCCTTGCGGTTCGGGAGACACATGTACGACAAGACCGGCGGCAGGAACATTCCATGTAAGAGCTTTTGTCACGGGTACGAATAATCATGTAGTCGGTAGTACCGAAGCAATTGTTGTAGTTCAATTGGCAGCATCGACTATTAATATTTCTTGTAGTCCAACTTCAATTGTGGCGGGAAGTGGAAATATTAACTGTTCATCGGCGGTTACTTCGGGCCCCGCAGTCACAAATAGGTCTTGGAGTGTGAGTGGGTTTGGAGTTGTTTGTGGAGATACCACAAGCTGCTCAATACCCGTACCAGCCACCACTCCTGGTGGAACATACACGATCACTGCTAGCGCAACGGGCGGCAACGGAGCAGGTGTATCGGCTGCGCAAGCGGTCACGGTGAATGCCGGTGCTTCGACGATTAACATTTCATGTTCACCCACAACCATCACAGCTGGTAGTGGAAGTATCTCATGTTCTTCCTCCACAACTTCTGGACTCACCGTAACTGGTAGGTCTTGGAGTGTGAGTGGGTTTGGAGTTGTTTGTGGAGATACCACAAGCTGCTCAATACCCGTACCAGCCACCACTCCTGGTGGAACATACACGATCACTGCTAGTGCAACGGGCGGTAACGGAGCAGGTGTATCGGCTGCGCAAGCGGTCACGGTGAATGCCGGTGCTTCGACGATTAACATTTCATGTTCACCCACAAACTTAAGTGCAGGTGGCACGGTGACATGTAATTCCAGTGTCTCTGGTCCTGCGGTAACGGGTGGATCTTGGCAGGTCATTGGAGTCGGCACCTTTTGTGGCGGCCAAGCATCATGCACATTTCCTAATGTTGCTGCGGGCAATTACACGGTTCAGGCATTTGCAACTGGTGGCAATGGAGCCGCGGTATCAAGTAACCAAGTAGGTATTGTCGTAAATGCACCGCCACCGCCACCGCCTCCGCCTCCGCCTCCGCCGCCGCCGCCTCCACCGCCTCCACCACCGCCACCTCCGCCACCTCCGCCACCCCCGCCACCTCCGCCACCTCCGCCACCTCCGACTTCGGGTACCATCATCGTCTGCGTCACTTTGAATGGTGCTCCTGTTGATGGGGCAACGATTTCGCCTTTAGGTTTACCTTCTAGTGTTACGGGTAGTAATGGTTGTATTTCTGCTGGCGGTGTTCCATTTGGCAGTTATTCTGGAACGGTTTCTAAAGGTGCTTTATCAGCCCCTTTCTCTTTAACTTTCAGTAGAGACGGACAAACAATAGTGCTGAGTTATTAAAATGATTATGGAGATGGAATTGAATCTTGATTTTAAGGTCGAGAAAAGTTTAGGGGACAAGATTTGGAATATATTGGGGAACCAAATTGCAATTAAACTTAACACATTAGGCTAAAGTATGTTTATTGTACATGCGTATGCCAACTATCTTTGAGTTTTAAATATTTAAGATTATCCGCACTCGCGACTATCGGCATCTTGCCATTTTTCAAGTCAAAGACTAGAACCCGCCGTCGTCGTCTTCAGTTGTTGGCACACCGCCTCTGACTTCCTCAATAAATCGGCTGGCTTCTTCTTCGTTTTCGGCCTCATCCCCTGAGTCTTCTACATCCATTTCATTTATAATAGCGGTAAAGTCTTTTTCAGAGGACAAGTCTTTGCGGAGCATTTCAAGGTACTTGTCAGGATATTTGCTGGTCAAATCCTCAATGTATTTATCAAGCTTTCCACCTAGAAGAATTTTAGCTTTGATCTTATTTCGCTTCCAAAGAGCCAGGTAATGAAATCGGCAATGACCATCGGTGGTGGCCTCGTTATCACAGTCTTGAATACGGCAGTATTGTTTGCCGTCGGCGTTTGTCAAAACAACTTCTTTTTCATGTTTGGTAGCTTGAGCCGCAATTTGGGCAATTATTTCGGCTTTCTTTTCGGCTTTAGTCGTTTGTTTAGACGTCTGTGTTTTGGCTGCCAATGGCTTTGGTTCGGGCCCTTTTACCTTAGCTACTTTGGTGGGCTTACCCTTTAACACGACTGGCTTTTTAGCCTTAGATTTCATAGAGATAGACGTCTTTTTTGAAGATTTAGTTGGGCTGGATTTTTTGGGCTTTTTCGCCTTAGCCGCAACCTTCCCCGGCTTTTTGGTCTTTTTTTTCATTTAATTGGGCCTCCG
>JAHFAE010000146.1:2814-4413 GCA_023250675.1 Oligoflexia bacterium
TTGACCCTAGTTAAATTGGGCCCTTTTTGTAAAGAATTTTTTTGAAAATTCTAAGGGTTTTCATGACCTATTGTACGGCGTCGGAGTAGCGCCTACCCGGTTATTGTACGGCGTCGGAGTAGCACCTACCCAGTTAATGAACTTTTAGGCTCAAATCCCCCGAATCGGAGGTTAGCCTCAAAACTCCCTGCTCGCTACCACTCAAATTGCCGCGAACCACTTTACCCAAGGGGCTCCGTTTTCGTTCCAAAACTTTTGGAGCCACGAGATCGCCCTTGGCCGTCGTCATACTTACGTTAGCTTGGCTTTTTGAAGGCACCGCAATACTCAAAGGTCCCGATACACTATTTAGTTTGGCGTCTACTGCTCCCATAATTTTTGCTTCGATGGCACCGGCCTCAGAATGTCCTCTGATAGAGCCCTGGTGTTCTAATATCTTGATAGCTGCAAGTCCTGTCTGAATTTCCATGGCACCATCGGTACTTTGAGTGGTCACAGCGCCCTTTTGCGAGTTGATATTGAGGTTACCTTTAATTTTTTTAAGTACTGTCTCACCTGAAAAAGTTCGAAGCTTTACTCTACCGTTGATGGAAGCCAGGTTGAGATGGCTTGAAAAGTTTTCAATATTCACATTTCCTCGAATGTTTTCAAATTTGGCTCCGCCAAACATTGTCTTAACGGTTACGTCACCGGTGATGTCACTTAAATTCAAATCCCCTGATTGATTAGTAACAGACACCGAACCATGCCAGCTTTCGACGTCAACGTCCCCACGGGTCCAATAGATATCAAGGGGAATTCCATCGGGAGCAGAAATTTCTAATTTTACTTGAGGCACATGTTTGCCTTGAGCCCATTGGTTCCAGCCAGATCGTTGGGGAGGAAGTTGAACCTTAATCTCAAAACTTTCTTCGACGACACCAGTCTTGATGGCGATTTGCCTCAGAGCATCGGCGTTGTCAGAATTTGGATCATCGACTTCGATATAGCGAGTGGCATGTATAGACACCTGCATCGATTTTGATTGAGAAGAAACTTGGACCTTCCCTGCAAATCCAGAAATAAAAATTCGCTTGGCTGCTCCCCGATCCAAAGTTAATGGAGCATCGACAACAGTGATGGGTTTAAGTTTATTGGGCGCTCCCATTAAACTAAGAGAAATCAAAAGAGTTTGAAAAAAAATTTCGTAGGCCAAAGGCCACCCCCTCCATGAAATTGTATACTCCTTTGTTCACTCATTGACAAAATAATCATATTATTGAGTAATTAAACACGTCCCAATTTTGACACCGGAGGAAATTATGCCTGAATCAGTAGTCATTGCAAGCGTAAGTCGAACACCTATTGGATCGTTTATGGGCGCATTGTCCCAAGTTTTGGCTCCTGTTTTAGGAAGTATTGCGATTGCTAATGCCATTGAAAAAGCAGGAATAAAAAACGACGCTGTAGACGAAGTTATTATGGGAAATGTATTAGCTGCAGGAGTTGGCCAGGCTCCTGCAAGACAAGCGGCGATTTTTGCCAAACTCCCCAACTCTATACCTTGTCTGACCATAAACAAAGTCTGTGGTAGCGGTCTGAAAGCTGTGATGTTGGCAA
>JAHFAE010000060.1 GCA_023250675.1 Oligoflexia bacterium
TTGCCCCATTGAATTCCGTCACTAATCGAGCAAACCAGCTCCTTAACATCGAAATTGGGGGTCGTCTCGGGGCTTGCCGCAAGTGGCGAAGAATATGACAGAGCGCCAATTATCGCCCCTATTGAAAGGAAATTTTTAATCACAAATAATCTGAATTGATGAGTCCGAAGCATTAAAAAGATTAGTGCAAGCCTAGTGCCCGACCCACGGCTACTTTGCACTAAAACCAAATTATTTTAGCTCTTAGTTTGTTTAAAAAGGCAGGCATCCAAATGGTCAGTCACATTTAAAAGGTCCGGTGAGATTTGGCCAGAAAGGCTGAAGATATTCTGGCATTTCCGAAGACTACCGAACAATATGAAGAAAAAATCCAGGCATTTAGCCCTTATCGAGGAGTAGAGGCCGGGACACCACTGACCGTCGTCCTTGAAAAGCAACGATTCTGCCGCATGAGGCAAAGTTTTAAGCCTTACCTTCCGCTTAAGCCCTCAAATCAAAGACAAGATTCTTAAAACCAACTCAACCATACGAAGGACTGTAACTATCAAGAGCGAAGTCCTGTAAAGGTAGCTGGTAACTTGCCGAATAGTAAGACACTTGGTTGTCTTCTTATTCATAGTAACCCCCTTTTAACGAAGGGGGTCATCCTTAACCCGAAGCAATCAATGAGTCCGGCAAAAGACGTATTGCAAGGCGATATGCCTACTGGGCTCAAATTTACGACGATTTGATTGTCTGGCGTTCGATACTCGCCGGCCTAGCGTTCGGTAACGAAAGTTTTTCTGATATAACGAGAAACTTGTGAAGTGGTTCCTTTTGGAATTCGAATAAGATGACCTTCTACAAAATTGGGGACATAGCCTCTGATGAGTTCGGGATTAAGCTCTTGCATCAGTTTGTCTGTTACTCCGATGGCATCGGCCAGTTGATCTAGTCTTGTGCCCCCTGGCACTGTAAAATGATCAAAGGTAAGAGCACCATTGTAATTAATCTGGTTGAATCCATACATCTGTGGGGCTTTGGCAATCAATAGTGCTGCAATAAGCTTTGGGACGTAGTCTTCTGTTTCTCTTTCTAGAGCCTTGTTTCGGGCCATCTTCCAAAAGTTTTTTGTATTGTGTTTAGCGATAACACGCTTGATTCGATTCTCACCCGTATTATAGCCGGCAGCTACCAAGTACCAATTATGAAACATATTATACATAGTCTTTAAATATTTGGCCGCTGCATCAGTACTTTTTTGAAAGTCTCGGCGCTCATCGAGCCACCAACTTACTTTTAACCCGTAACGTGCGCCCGTTTCTCGAATAAATTGCCAGGGGCCAACAGCTTTCGCTGATGATGAAGCTTGCGATGAGAAACCACTTTCAATCATGGCAATATAAGCTAAATCTTGGGGTAACTCATGGCGCTTTAAAGTTTTTTGCAAAATAGGCAAGTACCGTGACGATCTTTCAAGCCACTTAATGTACCAATTTCGACCTGTTGTTTGAAAATATGAAATCCAATATTTCACTCGAGAATTATAAACAACGGGAATGTCAAATATGAGAGGAGCATCGGCTGCGCTATCAATTTCACTGCCCGGTTTGGCCGCCACTGTTTTAACACTGGGGATATTAATTTGCGACGGCTTACCCAAATCGTTTTTTTGTCCCGGTGGAATTTCAACTTTTGGAATCAAACCAGAATTTGCAACCATAGGGGCAGATGCAGTTAGAGCAGGCCCGCCAGTTACGTCTTTGCTAGGGGCTGCAGTGCAGATTGCTAAAACCGTCGCTGTGGTTTCTTGAGCTAGACCAGCTTGGTTTGGAGCCGCATCAGACGCAGGTATAGCCGATTGAATCGGGAGAATGGGCCAACTCACACTTGATGCTGTCGTCACCGGGTTTAATTCTTGCTTATGGGCGCAAGCTGCTAAAAGTAAAATCATGCAAACAGCCAAGCGCGAATGGATCATTCACTTAGGCTACACGAGTGACAAATCAAACCCAAGTCTTAGTTTCTGACGGCGACGTCAAAAAACCTTCTCAAATAAACACCGCGTGAGGAAATTTTTTCTCTCCAATAACCTAAGTTCAATGACTTGCAGATTCACATCAAGACAATGGGCGGGCTGGCACAAACTATGCTGAATATTTTTGTAGGGATGTCCCTGTTTTTTGAGGAGAGCGCATGAGCAGCAAAGGAATTTATTCAGCTCTTTCAGGTGCTATGGCCCAAGGCCAGCAGCTCGACACCATTGCAAACAACATTGCAAACGCCAATACTCCTGGCTTTAAGAGCGACAAAAATTCTTTTAAGGAATACCTCACAATTTTAGAACGGGCTCCTGAAGTAAATACCGTTCCTCGAATTCCTGGCAGTATAGGAAGTTTTTTTGATATGGAAGGGACTGATAAAAGTTACGTCGAACCGGCCGGCACATATACAGACTACAAACAAGGCGGCATCAAGGCCACGGGTAACCCCCTCGATATTGCTTTAGAAGGAAAAGGATTTCTCGAAGTCCTCACTCCCCAAGGTCCTCGATTTACCAGAAAGGGAACTCTTTCGCTCTCACCCACGGGGCAACTTATAACAAGTGACGGACTACCTGTACTTAAGAGGGGAGCCGTCGGTGCACAACCAGGTGAAGACGCAAATTCAGAGAGTAGAACAATTACCCTTGGGGGAACACCCGTAACATTTACTCAGCAGGGTGAGGTGTTTCAAGATGGCCAGAGCCTAGGGCAATTGAGCATCATCGAATTCGAAGATAACGATCATCTTAGAAAAATTGGAAACGCCTTGTATGCCACTTCAGATCCCACGGCGGGCCGAATTCTAAATCCATCTACTGATGTGCACCAAGGAAGTATTGAAATATCAAACGTCAATATTGTTAAAGAAATGACAGATATGATTCAAGCCACGCGAAATTTTGAAAGTTCGCAGAGAGTTATAAAAGCATATGACGAAATGGATTCAAAGCTTGTTAACGACGTACCCAAATTGGGGTAGAGAGAGGTAAATGTTAAAAGCTCTTAATACAGCAGCCACAGGGATGCAGGCCCAGCAAACCCAGCTTGATGTAATTGCCAACAACATGGCTAACGTAGGCACTACGGGGTTTAAAAAATCACGAGCTGAATTTGAAGATCTTCTTTACCAAACCATTAAAGAACCGGGAGCACAAATTGGTCCAGCGTCGGTTCATCCTGCCGGAGTGCAAACGGGTCTTGGAGTAAGAACGTCAGCTACACAGAAAATATTTGAAGAAGGTGCGGCCAAAATTACTCGTAATCCCTTAGATTTATCTATTGAGGGAAGTGGATTTTTCCCCATACAAATGTCAAATGGACAAATCGGGTACACCAGAGATGGCACATTTCATCGTGACGCCGGGGGTAGGATCGTCGACAAAAATGCTAATCCACTAGTCCCTGAAATTGTCATTCCGCCTAATGCAGTGGCCGTAGATATCACGAACAGTGGAATGGTCACGATCAGTACAGCACCCGACCAACCCCCTCAACAAATTGGACAAATACAGCTAGTCAATTTTGTTAATCCCACAGGTTTAAAGTCATTGGGTAAAAACTTATTTTCGCCCACAGCGGCCAGCGGTGCTCCCCAACAAGGAAATCCTGGTGAAAATAACCTGGGTTCACTTTCTCAAGGCCAACTTGAGGCGAGCAACGTAAATATCGTCGATGAAATGGTCAATATGATATCGGCGCAACGAAGTTATGAATCAAATTCAAAAGTCATACAAGCTGCAGATCAGATGCTGCAGTATTCAAACAATTTGAGGTAGGTAGATTGAAATGAGTTGTGGATTTAGTTGGGTTAAAAACTGTTTTTGGATTTTAGGGGGAATTTTGCTTCAAAGCGGTTTAGCGAAAGGCGAAGCAGTCCAAATCCACGTGCGCAGTGAAGCGCAAATTGCGGAAAGCAATGTGGAGCTTGGCGCCATCGGAAACATCAAGTCGACAAATGTTGATGATGAGAAAGTCATTGCTAAATTAATTTTAGGCGAAAGTCCCAAGGCTGGTAAATCTGTAGAATGGTCTGCAGAGGAGATCAGCAAACGGTTAAGACCCTACAAGCGTATTCTTCAAGGCGCTCAGCTGAAGTTGCCCGATCACATTGTGATCCATCGCAGAGTGAATTTTGTAAGCCAAGATGAGCTGAGAGCCAAGATCGAAGAAATGCTCAAGTCGACGCTGCCGGATTCCTCATGGGAGGCCCAACTCATCGACGCGAAATTGCCCGATGAGCTCGACATTTCCCGTGACGGCAGCGTCCAAGTAGTTCCTCTTCTACAAAGGCCCCGAGGTGCCACCAATATTGAAGTGCAAATTGTCCGAAATGGCAATGTTGATTCGCGGTCTTGGGTCACAGGTTTAGTAAAGTACTCAAGTCTCGTGGCTGTTCTTCGAAGGCGGGTGGAACCTCGGTCGACTATCTCGCAAAGTGATATCGCCTGGCTAAAAAAAGATATTTCCTTTTTTAATGATATTCCCGCAACGGCGGGGGACCTAGATTCTGCTGTAGCTCGGGTTGCATTAGTGCCCGGAATGATTTTGAGTCGAACTCATCTGGAGCGTCAAATGGCTGTTCATTTTGGCGATGAGGTTACTGTTACAGCGGGAGATGGGTCAGTGCTCGTTTCAAGTCGCGGAGTGGTTCAACAAAACGGTTATATCGGCGATCGAATCAAAGTCAAAAGTGTTGGCTATCAGAGGATTCTAAATGGGGTCGTAGCGGCAAACGGAGTCGTAAGAGTAGGGCTTTAAAATTTGACTTTTAAAAGGATACGAATGAAAAGAGTTTTGAAACTAATATTTTTACTTTTAATGATTGTGACCACTTTGAGTTGTGCAAGCATAGGCAGAAAGTGGAAAAGCCTGGTGGGTGGGCAGACTGATCCAGGGCCAAAATCTTCACAACTGTCTCCAGCAAGTTACTCAAGTCAACCCAACTTAATGGTGGGCAAAGAACGTCGCTACAAAAAAGTTAACAAAGACAACTTTAGCGACGAGCAAGCCTTAGAAGATCACGTGGGTTCACTTTGGAGAAAAGAAGGGCAAGGGTCTTATTTATTTAGCCAAAACAATCTTCGAGTTCTTGGAGACATCGTCAATGTAGAAATCGAAGGACGAGTTGCAGATAATCTCACAGCAAAAGTTGCCCTATTAAAATCAGCCCTTGCTCGATTTGAAACACCGCCACGGGCACCAGCTGCAAGTGCGCTGAGTAAAATTCCAAGTCCAACTGACAAATCAAATGGCTCCAATGGTCAACCAGGAACTCCCGGACAACCACAAAACCCAGGCCAAAATGGGGCACAAAATCAAGCGCAGGCTCCGCCTCCGCCGCCTCCGGCTGCTGAACGTGAAGAAAAACCAAAAGAGCAAGTGGCCTCTAAGTTTGAAAATGTACCTTGTCGAATTGTTGAAAAAACCACGGATGGATCTTATCGTGTCAAAGGTCAGAGCGCTCTATTTATAGGCAAACGGGAATATAAGATCATCGTAACTGGATTAGTGAGACCCGACGATATTGTGAGCGATGACATTCCATCCTCAAAAATTATCGATAGTAAATTTGACTTGGTGGCATCAAACAAGGAAGTGAAAAATGAATCGTCCCATTAAATTCCTGGGACTAAGTTTTGCGTTTCTATTCCTTAGTTCGGCCTTTGCCGCGCGAATCAAAGATATTTCTAACTTAAGAGGTGTGCGAGAAAACCAACTTATCGGCTACGGTTTAGTCGTTGGGCTCAATGGAACAGGTGACGGCAAAGCCGAATTCACGTCAAAGAGTTTTGTGCGAATGTTAGATACCATTGGCATGAAGCTCACCGGTCAAGAAATCGAAAGCAAAAATGTAGCAGCGGTTATTGTGACGGCGACTCTTCCGCCTTTTGCCCGTGCGGGCAATAAACTCGATATCACTGTCAATAGTATTGGTGCGGCCTCAAGTTTACAAGGTGGCACACTACTTCAGACACCTCTCAGGGCCGCTGACCAACAAGTCTATGCTGTAGCTCAAGGTGGAATTCTCTCTGGTGGTGGTAGTGGTGGTGGAGGCGGTGGTGGCGGTGATAAAGGGCATCCCACAGCCGGTCGAATTTCAGGCGGTGCGATTATTGAAGCTGACGTCGGAAGTGATTTTGCCAATCGCAAAATGTTTCGTCTGACACTTTTTGATCCCGACTTTACGACTGCCGCGCGAGTTGTAAAAACAATTAACCAAGATTTAGGTGGAAAATTTGCGACGGCCAAAGATTCAGCGACGATCGACCTGGTAGTTCCATTCAATTACGAAGGCAACGGTGTCGAATTTTTGGCTAGTATTGAAAATCTAGACGTCAGTAATGACACTAAAGCTCGCGTTATCGTCAATGAAAAGACCGGAACAGTTGTGATTGGTGAGCACGTTCAAATTGGAACAGTCGCCATAAGTCATGGGAATCTTTCGGTTCAAGTTAAAAGTTCAACAGATGATTCTGAAAAATCGGCAGCAGTCAGGAGCCCCGCCAGTGCTAAAGATATTAAGACGGAGAGAATAGCAGTCTTAAAAAAATCGGCCAACGTCGGTGATTTAGTAAAAGCATTAAACACCATGGGTGCCACGCCCAAAGACCTGATAACAATTTTGCAAGCGATAAAAGCAGCAGGAGCTTTGCAAGGCGAGCTGGAGGTCCTGTGAAAAAGTTTTTCGAAATTTTTGCGAAATGCATTACACTAAGAACATCATATCTCAACACATGGAAGTGTTGAGTGCAGTCGGGGGTTCGGTGGGCCATAGGTTACTGGCCATGGATAGGCTCGAATACTGGTTTCTCGCAGGAAACAGGTGCAGGATGTCGGCGCCGGCCAAGGATTGGCTCGAGGCCCATTTTGCAGAATGAGGAGCAGGAAGCTCAAAACTCATTGGTCCATCACCCCTTTTTTTTCTCGGTTCTCAAATGATAGAAATCAAAGCAAGACCTCTTTCGCTTATTAAAAGCCAACTCGAAGCCCAGAAATCTCAAAACCAAGCCGCTGATTCGTCAAATAAAAAAGTTTCGTCCCTCAGCCAAGCTCAGGGTCAGCTTGATAAAAGGGATCCAAGAATTTTAGATGCGGCGAAAGGTTTCGAAGGGCAATTCATAAGACAAATGATTTCAGAAATGAGAAAGACTGTGCCCGAAGACGAAGTGGTGCCAGAGACCATGGCTGATAAAATATTTCGTGAACAGCTCGATAATGAATATGCCGATCAATGGGTCGGTCAAGGTGGTGTTGGTCTTGCCGATCTCATTTACGATCAACTTATTGAGCGATTCAAAAAAAAATCTGGAGAACTACCAAAAGGCCCCGATGGTTTTATTAAATTTTCTCAAAAGCAAATTGAAAGTGCGAAGAGAAATGATATGGGTCCCGTCCTCCACGATCTTTTTGACAAAAAGTTTGGCTCTCTTTTTTTAGCAAAAAAAAGTGGAGATGGATTTCAATTCAGATCGCGCTTCCCTCTAGAAGAAAAAGTAAGCCTTCGATCACCTATGTCGGGTTTTGTTCTTCAAGCAGCTGCTATGGAGAACGGTCAAGAAATGGTCGTGGTCAAACACGACCAAGGTATGGTGACTCAACTTGTCCATTCTGGTCACAACCATGTAAAAACGGGAACCCAAATCAAAGCTGGCGACGTTTTAGCAGACCTTTTTCCTTCGTCACATGGCGACGTTGCAAATGTCTTTTTCGGGTTGCGCAAAGCATCTAAACTTGAATAAAATAAAGTATATAGATATGGAGGCTGAAAATGAAGGTCACAGAAAAACAGTCCGCTGAACACATGGATGGTACAGCTAAGACTCAATCGACCAAGAAAAAGGGTCACCCCCAGTCTTCATCTACTCAAAATGTTTCAACGGGCGGTGAGATTGGTTCTGCTAAGGTTAAACTTTCTGAACGCGCCCAAGACATGAAAAAAATTAAGGATGCCGTCAATTCGCAACCCGATGTGGACGAAGCGAAAGTTGCAAAATTCAAAAGCATGCTCGCCAAAGGTGAATACAAAGTTAATTCGAAAGCCGTGGCTGACAAGATGGTCGACGAACATGCGTACAATGATTTTTTGAGCTCAGAAGAATAAACTAAAACAGCAAGGATGCTTATATGCTCGACGCCTACAAGAATTTAGAAGCGGTTCTTGAGGATGAAATTAAAGTTTACCGACATCTTCTTGATCTTGTCCGCCAAGAGAAAGAAGTTCTTGTTTCAGCCAAAATCGACGAGCTCAACGAGAACAATCGGGCCAAAGAAGCCATGATTCTTAAAATCAGGGGCCTTGAACGATTACGTGAAAAGAGTGCTCGCGACTTAGCAGCCACTGTGGGAGCCAATTCTGAATCGCCACGTTTATTAGAAATAGCATTTAAGATGGCCGAACCCTACAATGGCAAACTCAGATCATTCCATTCTACTTTAGAACTGCTCATTAAGCGCATTAAAGAGCTCAATGATAACAACGAACAACTTATTCAATCGTCTTTGAAAATGGTGAACGGCGCCTTGGGTGCTATAAAAGACACCATTCAACCTCGAAGCACTTACGCTTCTTCAGGTGAAGTTAAAAAAAATGAAGTAGCTGGGCATTTTGTAAGTAAAGAGATTTAAGTTATTGTTTTGACCTTGCCACGGATGGCAAGGGCGAGAGGACAGGATGTCGCGTATAGGTTCTATGATGTCTGTGGGTAAGCAGGCGTTGGCCAATAGCCAAACGGCTCTTCAGACTACGACTCATAATATTGCCAACGCAAATACCGAAGGCTATAGCCGTCAACGTATTGATTCAAGAACAGCTGAACCTATATCAGAAGGGCACATTCGCTTGGGCCAGGGAGTAAGGGCGGCAGGCGTCGATCGGGTCGTCAATAATTTCTTAAATAAACAAATTCAAGATGAGACTTCAAAATTAGGTTTAGCATCGGGTCGCGAAGGTCATCTTGCCCGTGTGGAATCTATTTTTAATGAAAGTGTTAACAAGGGGCTCAATGGATTCTTAGCCAAATTTTTTAATTCATTTAGAGAATTTGCCAACAATCCAGAATCCAAAGCAAATAGAGCGTTGGTTGCCGAGAGTGCTCGGGAGCTCACCGAAGATTTTCATAGGGTCAATGATCAACTTAACGCTGTTCAAAAAGACGTAGACGCCCAAGTTACAAATCAACTCTCCCAAGTCAATGGATACGTTAAAGAAATTGCGGGACTCAACGAAAAAATCCCCATGATCGAAGTGCAAGGCATGAAGGCAAACGACGAGCGTGACCGACGAGAACTTTTAGTGAAAAAACTAGGAGAGCTTATAAACATTCGGTATGCAGAAGGTGATAACGGAAAACTCACCATCACCGCAGGCAATACGGCAGTTCTGGTGAGTGGCGCCGAGTTTAATGAGATGTTTGCACGGTCCACTCCCGCTCACGACAATAAGCGCGAGGGCAATGTAGACATTGTTTTTAAATATGGGCCCCAAGGCACGGAGTTTGTTGTCACTCGCGAAATTAAGGGTGGTCAAATCGGAGGAGCTCTTGAAGTTCGTGACAATGTTGTCAATAGTCTTCACGAAAATATCGATGAAATTGCTTTTACTGTCGTTCATTCGGTCAATGACATTCATAAAACGGGATTTGATAGGTACGACAATACGGGAAGAGAATTTTTTAATTCTTTAGAGGATGAGTTTTTGGCATCTTCTGAAATCTCACTTCATGACGATATTATGACTGACCCCGGTCATATCGCATCAGGGATGATGCCCAAAAGCCCCGGTGACAATAGAATTGCAAACCAAATCGCTTCGTTACAATCAGAAAAACTTTTTTCTGATAACACGACCACCATAGACGATTTTTTTAATGGAATGGTTGGGGAATTTGCTGTTCTGACAAAACGAAACAACATGGTTTTTGAACATCAAAAAAATATTGTGGCCCAGCTCAACAACGTTCGTGAGTCGGTCAGCGGTGTGAGCTTAGATGAAGAAACAACAGATATGGTCAAATACCAAAAAGCGTTTGATACTTCGGCAAGACTAATCAAAGTAGCAGACGAGATGTTTGATACGGTTTTAAACTTAAAGAGGCTTTAATAGATGCGCGTCAGTAATGGTATGAATTATGAGCAAGTGAAGTCAAATATTGCGAAGAACCGTTCAGAAATGATCGATCTGCAAAGTCAGGCCGCTACCAATAAGCGTATCAATAAACCATCAGATGACCCAGTAGGTACGGCCAAGGTATTAGCTTTAAGAACCGATGGATTGGGCAATCAACAGTTTATGAAAAACATGGAAATGGCCAAGAATTTTCTAGGCTACACAGAAACTGCTCTAAGCGATATTTCTGGACTCATTGTAAGAGCAAAAGAACTGGCCGTTGGCCAGGCCAGTGAAGCCAGTAGCAATGCCGAAACTAGAATTGCGACATCTGCAGAAGTAGATCAGATGTTTGGCGATTTGGTGGCTGCAGGGAATCGTCGGTTAGGCGAGCGATATATATTTGGTGGTTACAAAACCACCAATTCTCCGTTTGGAAACCTTGGGGAATATTCAGGAGATCAAGGAAGAATCAAAGTTGAAATATCAAAAGGCGTTTTTGCGGCTGTGAATCTGCCCGGAGATCGGGTTTTCTTGGGAAATAATAATGGAATATCACTTATTCCTGAAGATCGTAGGGGTTCTAACACACCTAATTACCCTGCTGTTCCTCAGTCTGAGTTTGAACCAGCCAATGAACTAATAATCCAAGATCCAATAGAGGTGCGGGGCCCAGCATCCATAAAAACAGAATCGAACGCCGGTATGCCCCAAGGTGAAAACATATTTAATGTATTTAAGACTTTGTCAGATGGCCTTAGAGCAAACGATACGGTGGTCGTACAAAGCACTTTAGAAAGACTGGATTCTGCTCTGGAACAGGTAGTCTTAGCTCGGTCACAGGTGGGAGCAAGGATGGCGTCTATTCAAAATACTTACGAAAGCCTTGCCAAAGGTAAAATCGATGATTCCACCCTTTTGAGTTCCATCGAAGATGCCGATGCATTTGAAGTGTTCACTGATATAACTAAAAATGAAAACGCCTTGAAGGCGGCTTTACAAACCTCGGGTAAACTTATACAGCCCAGTTTACTTGACTTTTTAAGATAGTCCGGCTAGCTATTGGCAAGTTTGTTAGGTTAGTGCCGGGCTCACAGGAAGCGCCAAGCAATCTTCTAGGGTGAGTAGGTTTCAGGAGAAGAAAAAATGCTCGTATTAACTAGGAAGTTGGGCGAAAGCATCGCCATTGACGACCATATCAAGATTGTTGTGGTGCAGATCAAAGGTAAGCAAGTTCGGTTAGGCATCGAAGCCCCAAAAGAGACTAAAATTCATAGGGAAGAGGTCTATTTGGCCATCCAAGACCAAAATAAGGCCGCCTCTACCACTAGCTCCGATGACACCAAAAAGGTAGCCAAACTCTTAAAGCGCGGTTAAAATAAAAATACGTATTTTTACCCTTGCAGGCAGCAAAAAATGCTTGTTAGGCTGGACATGGAGGTCTAGGGGACTATGCAAGTACAAACCACACGGTTTGGCCTCATTAATATCGAAGACAACGACCGCATTACCTTTAATGAAGGCCTTCTAGGATTTACCGATCTACGTAAATTTGTTCTTTTAGATGACCCAAACGACGAAATTTTCGCATGGCTCCAATCCTGCGAAAAAGCCGCTGTCGCGTTTCCGATTTTAGAACCAGAGCTATTTGCTCCAACCTACAAGTTAGCTTTATCTAAACATGATCTTGAAAGTTTAACTCTGAGTGCTCAAGACAAGTACCGTTTGTTTACGATAATTACTATTCCAGAAAATGTTACTCAAATGACGGCCAATCTCAAAGCTCCCGTTGTTATCAATGTGAAATCTCGCATCGCTAAGCAAGTTGTAGCCCAAGAAAACGACTACCCCATCAAATTTCCAATATTTACTGAGCTCCAAAAACGTTTGGTGCAAAATCCACAGGCTGAAATAAAATCACAAGCGGTGGATTGGGGAGTGGCCGTTCGCCTTGGCGATAAGGATGAAGCGCCCGAGATTAACGCTTAAGTGGCGTTCTTATTCCTTCGCAACGCGTCAAAAATTGGATAGTTCTCAACAATTATCTTGGGTTTAACCTTCAGAAGTCTTAGCCACAAAGATTTTCGAAAGTAATTGGCCCAGCCACGCTCTAAAGCTGTCAATAAATCCGAAGGCCGCCGGTATTACAACTAACGTCAACATTGTTGAGCTAATCAACCCGCCAATGATGGCAATGCCCATGCTCTGTCTTGCCCGCGCCACTTCGCTTAAGCCCATGGCAATGGGTAAAATTCCAGCAATGAGGGCCACGGTCGTCATTAAAATAGGACGCAGACGTTTTAAGCCGGCTTCTTTAAGAGCTTCGTTTCTAGATTTGCCTTGGGCGATTAACTGCAGGGTATAGTCCACAAGCAAAATAGAGTTTTTGGTCACTAAACCCAAGAGCATGATCATACCGATCATAGAAAATATATTCATAGATTGATTGAATAAAAATAGTGCAATCAGCGCTCCTGCAACGGCTAGCGGTAAGGCCAACATAATAGTTAAAGGAGTGATAAAAGATTCATAGAGACTTGCTAATATTAAATAGACAAAAGTTATGGCCATGACCACAGCGATGACCATGTTGATTTTTAAATCTTGAAAGTCTTCTGCTTGTCCTTGAAAAGAATAGTTCATTCCGGGAGGCATGTTTTCTTTAGCCAAAATTTCTTCGGCCTCTTTCCTAATATTACCAAGGGCGCCGCCTGGAGCAAGATCGCCAGAAATTCGAATTGTTCGAGCGCGGTTAAACCTTGAGATTTTAGCGGGGCCTTGAGTGAGGATGCCCTTTGAAATATCTCCAATTTTAACTAAATTATTATTGATATTGGGTACCCAAGTCTCATGAAATCCGGCTTGCAGGTCTCTTTGCTCAGGCTTTAATCGAACACGAATATCATATTCCTCGCCGTTTTCTCTAAATTTTGCGGGGACGACGCCTTCCATTTGACCGCGGAGTTCTTGACCTGCCACTCCCGTCAAAACACCGTAGCGAATAATTTTTGTCGGGTCCATTTGAACCTGAAATTCAGGTTTGCCCAAGCGGTAATTAGAATCTACGTCAACAAGGCCAGGAATTTTTTTAAATTTCGCCACTATGCTTTCTACTATTTTTGAAACTTCATCCAAATTTTCTCCAGAGACATTGAGGTTAAAAGGTCTTATCCCACTATTGACGATGTCCACATCGGTGACCTTGGGTAGGGTATAGGCGTAAGGAACAAGGTGTTCACGGACCAGAGCTTTGATTTCGTTGGTTCTTAAAACTCGTTTTTTAAAGTTAACAAGAGCGACGTACATGTTTGCTACGTTGGATTCTCCGGCAGAATTACCAATGGTTACGGCCACCCGATCAACTTCAGTGAATTTTTTAAGTTCCGCTTCAACCTTTTTTGCCGCTTCTTCCATGGCATCTAGGCTAGTACCGGGGGGCATTTCAAGACTCACTGTAAATTCTCCGTTATCAGAATTTGGTAAGAATGTGGATTTAACACTTCGACCCAGTCCGATGCTGAAAACAAAGATGACCACGGCAATGGCCAGAATAGTGGCCGGTTTTCTCAGAGTAAAATCAAGAATTTTTCCGTATTTTTTGGCTAAGAAATCTTGAAACCCATCAATGCGGTCGGAGAGCTTTTCGACAAGTCGCCCAATTCGTGACTTGGTATTTGTCTTGCCGGCCAAATAAGCAGAAAGCATAGGTGCCATGGTGAGAGCGTCAAAAAGTGAAATGAGCATGGCAAATACAATAGTAAGGCCAAATTGTTTAAAAAATTGTCCAACTGTACCTGATAAAAATCCAACGGGTAAGAAAACTGCGATAACGGTAAATGTCGTCGCGATAACAGCCAGTGTGACTTCTGTGGTGCCTTTTTCAGCGGCTTCTTTTGGGGATTCTCCGTCTTCAAGGCGTCTAAAAATATTTTCTCTAACAACGATAGCGTCGTCGATAAGAAGACCCACGGCCAAACTCAATGCGAGCAATGTCATTACGTTAATGGTGAATCCCATTAAATACATTAGTATGAAAGCACCTAAAAGACTATTGGGCAGGGCAAGACCAGTAATCAAAGTAGATCGAATATTGCCAATAAATAAGAAAACAACAACGACGGCGAGAATTACTCCCAAAGTTATAGATTGCTTGACGTCTTCTACGTTCATTCGAATAAACCGAGCCCCATCTCTCACTAGTGCTAATTTGACATTTAGATTTTTGGCCTTAAGTTGATCATTTATTTTGGCAAGGCGTTTGAACACGCCCTCGGTAACGGCGACTGTATTACTTCCAGATTGTTTATGGACATCTAAAAAAATGGCCGAGTGATCTTCAAAAAAAGCTCGGCTTTTTTCGTCTTGAAGACTATCGGTCACAGTGGCCACGTTTGCTACAGTGACAGGAACATCGCTACCAAAAAAATTGACTACCGTATCTTTGATTTGATCGATGGATTTATACTCACCGATTGTTCTAAATAATGTTTCTTTACTACCACTATTGATCTTTCCGATTGGAACATTCTGTGCCGATGAAGCAATTCGGCTGGCAAGGGTTTGCAGTGAAAGTTCATGGGCCTTAAGTTTATGGCGATCGACTTCAACTTTAATTTCGCGTTTTGAACCGCCTAGAATTTCAACTTTACCAACGTCTTTGGCTTGCTCAAGCCATGGTTTTACAGTGTACTCGGCAACATCATAAAGTTTGGCAGGGGGAAGATCACCAGTCAGTGATAAACGTACGATGGCTTGGTCCGTCACATCAACTCTTGAGACGACGGGTTCGTCTATGTCTTTGGGTAATTTTCCTCTAACAGTTGCGACTTTATCTCTAATTTGCTGTTCGGCGTATTTAATATCAGTGCCCAATGAAAATTCGGTAACAATAATAGCTAAACTTTCTTGGTTTGTTGAGGATAAGCGATTTATTCCCGCAGTCGATGACAATTCATCTTCAATGGGTTTTGAAATGAGGGTTTCAACTTCTTCAGGTGAGGCCCCAGGGTACCCGACATGAGTCACAACAACGGGGAATGTGACGTCAGGAAATTGATCTACACCCAATTTATTAAGACAAAGAAAGCCAACAAGTAGAATAGTCAAAACGATGCAAGTCAAAAAGATGGGACGATTTATTGAAAGTCTAGATAGGTTCACAGTGCTTCTCCATTAAACAAGCGGGCTTGTGCTCGAATTGAAAAAATCTCAGATTGAATTCTTAGCTTTGCTAAAACAGCATCAGAATAATTATCTTCAAATTGAAAAACTTGGTAGCTCGTGCTGCGGCCGCCCTTGAGGCGGGTTCGCTCGTGGTCAAGTTTTTGAAACTGAAGTGATTCCAACTCTTTTGCTACTTTGAGCCTAACGATGGCGTCGTCGTATTTTTTCTTTAGATCATTCCAATCTTGATCAAGCTCAAAGTTTGCTCGTGAAATGGCTAGTTCAGTAGCAGAAGCTGAGGCTTCGTAACCTTCATTGATGCGATGAATGACACTTCCATCGAGAGGAACACTGAATTTTACGCCGACTGCATAAGTGGGATGGTCTGAATTCCAAGCCTTATCCATTGCCGATGTGTTGTCTAGACCATTGCCATTGAATTGGGCCATGCCAAAGAGACTGATATCTGGTTCTACTCGGCCCTTTGAAACTCTGGCCGTGGCCCTCTCATTTTGGGCCTTAAACCGCATTGCTTGCACATCGGCTCTGATCCCTGATCTCACGAGATCTTGCGCAAATCCGGAATCGCCTGCACTCTCAAGAGTAGGGAGGGATTCTGTTACTTTATCTCCAGGCAAATTTCTCAATGAATTAAATTGGCTGCCTGTTTGCCTCAATAATTCTAAATCTGTTTGGAGCTGTAGCTGTTTTCCTTTCAACGCGGCTTCAGAGATAAGTAAGTCAGATTTGTCTGTAACGTTCATTGAAAAACGCTTTTTATTCCAAGCTAGAATCTTATCCGTTCTATCAATGGCATCACGATCTTGTTGGACGATTTGTCTATATAGAGCTAAACGCCAATAGGCTGCTTCTGCGTTTGACAAAATAAGGCCATTGCTAAATTTTGTTTGGGCCGCTTGCATTTTGTAAAGTGTTTGGATGGCTTCTTCTGTGGCCTTTGAAACGCTGGCCCCGAAGTCGCGCCAAAGTGGTTGTGAAATCATAAGAGCAGGCGATGCCGTGTAATAAGCATAATTGGGCAAAACGGAAGACCCTTGGATTTGGGTATAACCGGTAGCGTAATTAAAATTTACTATGGTTCCCGTGCGAAGTTTGGTTTGAACACCAAGATTGGTATTGCTTGCGGTGGTCTCTAATCCTGCGGTAAGGGCACTTAGGGGAACTTTCTTTTCATCAAGATAAGAATAGCCACCAACAAGTTGTGGAACAAAATCAAGACTGCCTTCAGCCATTCTGGCTTCAAAGGCTTTGATTTGTAGGATGCCTGCCGCATAACCATTGTTTTGAAGTCCCACTTGGGCCAAATACGCCTTCAGTGTGAATGGGGTTGCTGCCTCTGCTGCCATGAGATTTTTAACAGGCACTGTTAAAAGTGCGAGCAGGGCAGTGGCGAGTTTAAAACTTTTAAGAAAATTCATTGAGTAACTCCATTAAAAAAAATAGATGTAATTGTTTTCATAATGAGTTGAGAAATTTCTTCGTCAGGTATTTCTTGAAAGAAAAAATCAGGTCTTGTGGCATGTTGTGCGATAAACCCCAAATACATATTAATGATGGCAAGGCCTGCAAATCGGCAGTTGATTTCTTTTTTAATAAATTTTTTCTTTTTGCCGTATTCTAAGAATTCTTCAAAAAGGCCCAGGCAATTGCCTATGAATTTTTTAATGACTTCTTCAGCTCGGGGCATACCTTCGTTCATTTCTCGGTGCATGAGTTTAAAAAAGTCAGGCTTTGAAGACATTTCTTTGTACATATTTTCTAAAAACATTTTAAGTCTAAGGTAGTATTCTTCTCGGCTAGTGATATTGGTCATATCACCCAGTTGATTTTGAACCAGCTCCCATCGCGATTGGCCGACTCGTTCAAAGATGGCTTTATATAGTCCATCTTTACCACCAAAATAATAAGAGATGAGACAGACATTGGCTTTGGCGGCCTTGCAAATTTGCCGCACGGTAGCCTCTTTAAAGCCCGTTAGGGCAAAGACTTTTTGGGCGACATTGAGGATTTCTTCCCGTGTGGACGGGTCAAGTGCAGCTTCCTTATGGGAAAAGGGTTTGAATCGCATATCTTTAGTTTAAAACAAGTGTTTTAATTAATCAAGCATTTGTTTAAAGCAGTGAATTCATGTACTTTGAATAGATCTTGTTCATTCTTGGGTATTTGTGCTCTGTTCTTCGCAGTCAGGAAGATCGGTGGTCTCGAACTTGGCAGACCAGAATGAGGGCGATTCCAAGTCCTTTTTGTCTTTGCATTGATAAAAGCATTTAGTTTGGACTAAATCTCAACAAACGAATTCTGTCGTCTAGATATCGAGCAATGGAATCTATTCGCTCTTGAGTCGCCTCAACTTTTGAATTAGAACCTTTTCTGATGGCATCTTGTGTGGCCATGGTATCAAATATTTTTCGACTTATTGCATACACCGCGGTGGCAATACCAGAATTTTGCAAGCACCCTGTTACAACTATGGGTACCACGACTTCGGTGAGCGTGAGAGCACTAAACGCAACAATACCCAAGCCAATGGCAGTGTAAGCACCACAACCAATGCCAAATATTTTGTAAGTAGCGCTAGTTATGGGACCATCAATGGCTTCGTTTTCAGATAACATATCTGAATTATTCAATGACTTATAAAGCTTTATCACGTCTGCAGTCGTAAGAAATTCGCCACCAATGGGTTTAGCTTCACAATTTTCTGTTAAAATGGGATTACCACCTGATTTATCTAATCGGCAAATCTTGAATGCATACGTGTTTTCATCTGATTCTACGAACCGAATATACTTTGAATCCTTGTTGTTTACTATATGGCCAGCGAGGGCCATTGACGAAAAACTCAACAATGTGACAAAAAATAGCAAAGAATTTCGCATAAAGTTCTCCTAAATTACTGAACTGTTCTATTTCGATAGCCAAAACTTTTGATGAGACTTTTGCAAAGTTAAGGCCAGTTTTGTGGTCTTTTAACCTATGAACATATTTGTTCCAAATTGACACTGATGAGTCA
>JAHFAE010000147.1 GCA_023250675.1 Oligoflexia bacterium
TTACTGCCGGCCATATAGAAGTTAAAGTGATTCTTAACGAAAAGGTCATTACTAAATTAGACAAACTACGTGGGTTATTATCTCATAAGCACCCAAACATGAGCTATGCTGAACTGATTGAAGAATTATCTAACGTGGCTCTTGAAAAGTTAGATCCTGAGCAAAAAAAAGTAAAAATAAAGACGAATCAAGATAAGAGTTCATCAAAAAAAAATCAAAGCATGAGTTCAAAAACTCCGACGTCGGCGGTAGAACGAGTTAACAAACAAAACTCACGGTATATTCCATCGGTAATCAAAAGGGCTGTTTGGAAACGAGATAAGGGCCAATGTGTATTCAAAGAGTCAGAGAATCACGAACAATGTGGGTCAAGATTTCAATTAGACTATCATCACGAAATTCCGTTCGCCATAGGGGGCCGACCACTGCTTGAAAACATCAAACTCTATTGTAAACGCCATAATATTCACCGGGCTATAGCTGATTTTGGCAAAGAAAGAATGCAAGAATTTGTACCAAGGTCTGCCAGCGGATAATACGTAGAATCTGCTTGGTTTGATCTAGCAAATATTCTGAGTATCCGTCAGTTTCGTTGTTCAGTGGATTGATAAAACAAGAGAATCTCAGTTTTGGTGGAGGTTATCATTGGGGCTGGTCTAATTACTCTTGATCGTCCCCATCCCCATCATCACCTTTTTTAGGGTCAGGCGATTTTCTAGCCACAGCAGTTGGCTCAGGAGTAGGACTCGGTTGGCTACCCACCACATTAGGCCCAAGTTCAGCAGATGGTCTGAGATCAGCTAAATTACAACCGTTAAATTTATATCTGACGACAATTGGAACAGAGGCACCTTTTTCTACAGCAAACACATCAAAGAAGTATTTGCCATCATTACCTGCAGGCATATAAGGGAACGTCTTACTTCCAAAGAAATACTTGTCGCGAAAACCAAGAAGTCGCCCATCTTTAGCAGAAACCGGATATTTCTCGTCAATCTGTTTTTGATAATGACAATTTGAATCTACCGCGTCTGGAATTTTCTCAAGTGCTTCATTAAATCCGTAACCTAAAACAGTACATTTATTGGGCTCAATAAAAAAACTGCCAATCATATAAGTACGAGCCGTATCTTCAATTCGAACAAAACTGGCCCCGACATGTTCTGTGGGTTTATTGTCAATAGTTACCGACTCACTAAACATAGCCCATAAAACTTCATCGAATTTAGTTTTGAGGTATTTGTCTTTAAGATATTTTTCAATAACGGCTTTTGAGATATCAACTCGATTACATTTAGAAGAGTCAGGTTTTTCATTGGGTTTATCTGTACTTGAACGGCCACCCGCACGTTTCATGCTGTCTTTGTAGGTAGATTCTGAATTCCCACCACAGTAGATCAGTGAAAATACGGCGCCCATAATAAAAAAAACTAAAAAACCTTTCATCTGTTGAACATTATCAGCAATGAATATACCAAAAAAATAGAACAGCCCTTATGGATAACTATCTAAAATTACTTATGAATTTATTATCTCCTGGGCTGTACATAGACTAAGTTATCTAAAGTTTTTACGCATCGGTGCCCTAAATACGTCAATTCTGCTATAAGTACGTCCCATGCCAGCTTTTTTTGCCACCACTCCTCGTGGACTTGAAAAAGTCCTCCAGTCAGAACTTCGTGCTTTGGGAATTGAAAAAACCACAGTTGGTATCGCCGGTGTGAGTTTTTTTTCAAATTGGGCTGACTGCTACAAAGCGAATTTAGAGCTGGTTTCAGCCAGCCGAGTACTTTATCCGGTTTTAGATTTTCCGGCTTATGAACCTGATCAAATTTATCACAGTGTTTTAAAACATGATTGGACTAAATACATTGACCCAAAACAGACCATCGCCGTGGACTCCTCGGTTCGAGACAGCATTATTAAAGACTTGAGAATTTGTGCTCTCAAAACAAAAGATGCCGTGGTCGATCAGTTCAGAGAAAAATTTGGAATTAGGCCCGACGTGAATACTGAAAACCCAGATATGCAAATTTCAGTGAGACTCGTCAAAAACAAGTGTACAGTTTCTCTAGATACTTCGGGCGGCTCCCTTCATTTGCGTGGATACAGAGACCGTGGCGCACCAGCACCACTAAAAGAAAATCTCGCCGCTGCCCTGATTAAGATGACCGGTTGGGACCAGAATTCTCCTTTAATCGACCCCATGTGTGGCTCAGGTACGTTTTGCATCGAAGCTGCACTAATGGCATTAAAAATTCCACCGGGGTCCTTTAGAAAAAAATTCGGTTTTCAAAGATGGAAAACTTTTCAGCCTGAGCCCTACAAAATCATAGTTGAAGATATCAACCAACGACAATTGTCTGACGTGCCCTTTCGTATCTATGGATACGATGTTGAAGGAAGAGCCGTCGCCGCATCAAAGGCCCATTCAGAAAACGCCGGCACTCAAATCGCCACATTGTTTCGAAAACAAGATATTTTGGAGCTTGTTCCAGCACCCTCACCGGGCATCATTATTACAAACCCGCCTTATGGCGAGAGAATGGGCGACAGCACTCAGCTAGTGGCACTGTATTCGAAACTGGGAACCGTTTTGAAATCTAAATTTCGTGGTTGGCAAGCCTACGTTTTAGCAAGTGATTCGGAGCTCATAAACGCCATTGGAATAACGCCCGAAAAATCCTGGCGTGTTTTTAATGGAGCCATTGAGTGTCAATTTGTGAAATTTGGAAATATTTAGTTCGCGAACTTACAAATGGACAAAATTACAAGACTAAGTCAAAAATAAAAGCATGATAGATAAACCCACATGTCGATTAAAAATAATATTTTTGGTTAAAGACCTTCTGCCCAGCACCGTATTCAATTATGCATCTCAAATTCCAAAAGCTTTGAAAGCCCTTGGTCATGCCGTCTCTTTTTACAATCTTGATTCTACCGAAAAGCGATCGTCTCTAAACGAAATTCCAATAGTGAGTGCCAAATCTATGGCAAATTTCACAGACATTTATCAGTCTTATAAAGAATTGCAGAGCTTTGTTAACGATCAAAACCCCGATGTGATTCAAAGTCATATGGGTATTTCAGATGTATTTCTCGCGGCAACTTCGACTTCAAAAAACTGCCTCAAGGTGCGTGCGGCACTTTCGCCTCGTCTTTACCCCCACCATCCCCTTTTTAGTTTTTTATTTGAACGGGCGGTCTCAAGACTAGGGTTTGACCATCATATTGCGGCTACGAAAAGTGTAGCTTCCATTTTTCAAAGCTCAGGCATTGCTTTTGAGAAAATCACTGTCATTAATAATCCCATTGCTGAAAATATTTTTGGTTCTATAAATAGGCAATTTGAAAAGACCTCTCCCCTTTCAATAGTCAACGAGCATAGAGGGCTTCGCATTGGTTATTTCGGGAGATTTAATTCGGAACGCGGTCCTGATCGCGCTATCTGGTGGTTTCACCAAATGCTATCAAAGTTACCTAAAGATACTCACCTTTTCTTAGGTGGCTTTGGTAAGATGGAAAGCGAACTAAAACTCATTATCAAAGATCGTAAAATAGAAAATGATGTAACTCTTCTCGGTTCCATCAAAAACCCGTTGGAGTTTCTTCCGTACCTTAATGTCGTCATTAATCCTAGCCGAGCAGAGGGCCTACCCGTTTCACTCCTAGAGGCTGCTGCATTGGGTTGTTCGATCATTGCTACACGAACCGATGGGTCGCTCGAACTTGAGACTCTTGCACCTCGTTTATTGTTGTTACCAAACGAGGACCGTCAGGCACCCTACATTATAGACAATATGGCTCAATGGGTTGCCGATCAAAAGCGCGGACTTGAACAAGAGCCAAATTTAACCAAAGAGGCGAAAACAAAACTCGACTCCAATGAAATCGCATCTCGGTATTTGGCCGTTTATAATAAACAAATCGAAGTTAAAGGAGCGATTTAACTTTCTCTGCAATGGCCATGGCGGCAGTTAATCCCGGGGATTCGATTCCAACCAAATCAACCCAACCGGGTCGAGTCATAGAAATAAAAAAATCTTTTTCTTCTTTTTCTTTTGGACTTCGAAGTTTTGGCCTAAGTCCACATTGATCGTAATGAAGCGCATGAGGCGGCAGCGGACCTAAATATCTTTCTACCGCCTTTCTAAAGGCTTCTGATTTTTCTGGTTTGGGTGAGTAGTTGATTTCGCAATTGCCATAATCTATGTCTGGGCCCAACTTTATTGAACCATCCAGGCCAAATGTCACATGAATTCCTAATCCAGGTGCTGATTTTTTCTTTGACGGATAGACAAGATGATTTAGCTTTGGTCCCGGCCTC
>JAHFAE010000061.1 GCA_023250675.1 Oligoflexia bacterium
CACAATATATGAAACAAATCGGTAAAGATAGATCCCGGGGACCAAAGACGCACCTAAAAAAATACTCCCCAAAAAGTACAGTGGCAATATCGTGAGTAAATAGACCACAGTCTTAAAACGGCGCAGAGCCAATTCATAAAGACCCGCTAAACCCCTGTGCTTTGTGGTTTGAGGGTCCGTATCTACCCGAATCTTTTTTTTCTTTTCTCGGTGGTCCCTTAAAAAAATGACCTTTTTCTTTCGCGTCATGCTTTATCTATCGGCATTAGGACTATTTTCCCAACTGGACAAAAACCTTGCTCCTCTTTCAAAACGAGGCTAGAAAGGCGTTCTATGGAAAATAATTATGACATTAAGAGTCATAGACTCTCGGCCGACAAATACGCCAAAGGTTTTTGCGATAAGAAACCGCCCCTAGACCTTGTAACAGCGACCGCCGAGAGTAGCCGCTGTTATTTTTGCTACGATGCCCCATGTATTCAGGCCTGCCCCACCGAAATCAATATTCCAAGTTTTATTAGAAAAATTTCTACGGGCAACTTGAAAGGTTCAGCCCTTGATATTTTAAATCAAAATATTATGGGAGGAACATGCGCACGAGTTTGCCCCGTCGAATCTCTATGTGAAGAAGCCTGTGTTCGAAATACAAGCGAAGACAAACCGGTAACCATCGGGCAACTTCAGCGTTACGCTACGGATTGGCTTTTTGAAAATAAGGTGCAACTCTTCAAGCGTGCTGAGCTCACGGGTAAAAAAATTGCCGTCGTCGGAGCAGGTCCTGCTGGTTTAAGTTGTGCCCATAGACTTTCACTTTTAGGCCACAATGTAACTATTTTTGAAGCCCGCGAAAAAGGTGGAGGCCTCAACGAATATGGTTTGGCCGCTTACAAAGTGGTCGATGATTTTGCCCAACGAGAATTGAAATTTATTTTAGAAGTTGGTGGAATCGAAATCAAGTATTCACACGCCCTAGGAAAAGAAATTACGTTATTTGATTTAAGAAAAAACTTTAATGCTGTTTTTATTGGAACAGGGCTTTCTGACGTTAATGCCCTTTCAATTGCCGGCGAAGACTATCCTGGAGTTTTGGATGCCGTTGAATATATAGCAAAGCTTCGCCAGACTAAAAACTTAAGCGATATGGAAGTAGGTCGCCGAGTGGTTGTGGTTGGCGGTGGAAATACAGCCATAGATATCGCCGTTCAAACAAAACTTTTAGGTGCAGAAGATGTGACCTTGGTTTATCGCCGAGGGCCCAAAGAAATGGGAGCGACATTGAAGGAACAGATTCTTGCCCAGAAATCAAACGTACTAATTAAATATTGGGCTAAACCCCATAAAATTCATGGAACTCAATCTGGTGTTACTGAAATTGAATTTGAGAAAACACGGCTTGGATCAAAGGGCGAACTCTTAGGTACGGGTGATTATTTTTCACTAAAATGTGACATGGTTTTTAAAGCCATTGGGCAGATTATGAATCTAAAAGATTTGGGAGACGCTCCTGAATTTTTAGAAATTACAAAAGGTCGAATTATCGTTGACGAGAATAAAATGACTTCTTTAGCTGGTGTCTACGCCGGTGGGGATTGCATAAACGGCGGCAAGCTGACGGTCACTTCGGTGCAAGACGGCAAAGTCGCAGCCCATTCTATCCACAAAATGCTTACAGGAGGTCGTTAAAATGGCTGATCTTCGCTGTAATATGGGTGGAATAAAATCTCCTAATCCGTTTTGGTTGGCGTCTGCTCCACCAACAGACAAAGCCTACAACGTGGTTCGAGCTTTTAAAGCGGGTTGGGGAGGAGTTGTTTGGAAAACTCTGGGCGAAGATCCGCCGGTGGTCAATATGTCATCTCGTTACGGGGCCCTTGAATATGGAGGCCAGAAAATGGTGGGTTTTAACAACATAGAACTCATCACCGATAGACCTTTAGATGTAAATCTTAAAGAAATCACTCAAGTTAAAAAAGACTGGCCCGATCGAGCCATGGTTGTATCATTGATGGTCCCTTGCGAAGAAGAAAGTTGGAAAAAAATATTAAAGCGAGTTGAAGAAACAGGTGCTGACGGTGTGGAGCTTAATTTTGGTTGCCCTCACGGAATGAGTGAGCGCGGCATGGGCTCAGCCGTGGGGCAAGTACCCGATTATATTAAGATGGTTACTCAATGGTGTAAGAAACATTCGTCAATGCCCGTCTTAGTGAAACTCACACCCAATATTACAGATATACGATTACCTGCCCGGGCAGCTAAAGAGGGGGGAGCCGACGGAGTATCTTTAATTAATACAATCAACTCTATTACATCAGTTGATCTAGATCTTATGGCTCCAAGGCCAACTGTTGATGGCAAGGGAACCCATGGGGGGTATTGCGGGCCCGCGGTGAAACCCATTGCACTCAATATGGTAGCTGAAATAGCCCGAGATCCGGCCACTCGGGGAATTCCAATTTCTGGGATCGGTGGAATTTCAACTTGGCGAGATGCTGCTGAGTTTTTAGTTTTAGGCTCAAGCTCTGTACAAGTTTGTACTGCGGCCATGCACTATGGCTTTAAGATCGTCGATGATATGATCGACGGATTAAATAATTGGATGGACCAAAAAGGTTATCGTAATCTGAGCGAAATTGTCGGCCATGCTGTTCCCAATGTGACGGATTGGCAATTCCTAAATATTAACTACGAAACCATAGCTCAAATTGACCAAGACAAATGCATTCAATGCGGCCTATGTTTTATCGCATGTGAAGACACGAGCCACCAAGCCATCAAAACAACAAAAACAAACTCATCTAAGAAATATGAAGTTATCAATTCTGAATGCGTGGGTTGCAATCTATGTCAATTAGCTTGCCCCGTTCCTGAGTGCATATCCATGGTCAAAGTTGAAAATGGCAAACCATTCTTGAGTTGGACTAAAGATCCCCGCAATCCACGAAATTCAACCCAAAATATCTAGGTGACAGAGACAAAACACAGAGTCTAACATCAACTTATGCCAAAGACGGTTCTTCTGACAGGCTGCAATTCGGGTATTGGGTTGGCTCTTTTGCGTGCACTACTAAAGACTGACTTTCGTGTCGTGGCTACTGTGCGCCAGAAATCCATGGAAGAATTTTTCAAACTTGAATTTCAAGAGTGCGACCGTCTCATTGTCCGCCCACTTGATCTTTGTGAATATGAACAATCAGTGTCTCTTATCAAAGAAATTGACGAGAAATTCGGCGGAGTTGATATTCTCATTAACAACGCGGGGATCTCATACAGATCCGTCGTGGAGCATATGTCTCCACCCGACGACGAACACCAACTGCGCGTCAATTACCTTGGCCCCTTTAACCTCATTCGAAATGCCCTTAAAACTATGAGAGAGAAAAAGTCAGGTAAAATAATTAACATTTCGAGTGTTGGTGGAATGATGGCCATGCCCACAATGTCAGCATACAGCGCTTCTAAATTTGCCCTTGAGGGCGCAAGCGAGGCTCTTTGGTATGAAGTTAGACCTTGGAATATAACCGTCACCTTGGTGCAATTGGGATTTGTCAGTTCGAAGTCTTTTCAAAATGTCATTTTGACCAAACGAGGACTCCAAGCTACCAAAGATAAATCAAATCCTTATCATCACCACTACAAACACATGAGTGAATTCATTGAAAAATTGATGTTGCATTCGTTTTCCAGTCCCGAAAAGATAGCCAAGAAAATTCTGAAAGTCATAAATTCTAAAAGCCCACCCCTTCGAGTTTCTGGTACATCAGACGCTCGGTTTTTTTTACTCCTTAGAAGGTTATTGCCTCGATTCATTTATCATTATGTACTTTATAAGTCACTACCTCGCATCCAAAAATGGGGACCGCAGAAATGAGATTTTCAAAACTTAGCGAAGATAAATGTGACCTCATTTTTCGAGCCCTTTTTTGCAGCATATTTTTAGGGTTGGGTATGGAACACATTTTTTCTGACGATCTCATTCAGCATTTAATGCCACCATGGGTTCCAGAAAAACGGTTAGTATCTCTATTTTGCGGAGCCGTATTGATGACAGGGGGTTTATCTATTCTTCTTGGCTACAAACTAAAGTGGGGCGCAACTATATTGGCTGTTTTTTTGATCGTTATTACAGTTCCGGTGCACGGAGTTGGAGTTTTTAATTATCCCCCAGGTTTGGCAGATAACTCAAAGTGGATCTGGGATATTCTTCAACGAACAAATTTAGTTAAGAATCTATGTCTTCTTGGGGTTTGTTTTCGATTTTTCTACTATAAGCCCGGGAAATTTAGCCTAGAGGCTTACTGTAGCTGGAAGAATTCTCAATAGCGCCGTTAAGGCAGCTAGTAATTTAGATATCACGCATTACCTTCCCAGGTTGGAGGTCGTTTTCCAAGAAAATAGCTGCGTCTATTTTTCTATTGTATCCAGACATTTTTGAGAATTTTTACTAACTGATTGGTCAGAATCAATCTTATTTGGCTCCAATTTTTCCAAAACACCTTTAATTTCCGGTTTGACAAGATCCGACTGTGATTGAATAAGTGGTATGATATTTAACAGTCCTCGGGCCAACTTATTGTAGCTAACAGAATCAGAAGATATTCGTAGATCATAAAATAATTTATTAACTGGTGACTCCAACATTTTACTTTTTAAAATATAATCGGCCAAGACTACTGTGAGCTCATCATTAAGTTTATTCAAACCTCCAAATAAATTAAAAACTTGCATTATTTTCCATTTTGAAACCGGCTCATCTACCTCGTCAATATGGTAAGGGAAAGAACCCACAGTATTTAAATATGGTTTTCCTATCAAACGCATTAGGTTTTCACCATTCTTTCCAGCTATTGTTGAAACAACCGTACTTTTTGAATAAAAGTATTCAAAAATGGCTTTAGAAACAGGCCCCGTCCTAACCAAGAGAATTTCGTTAGATTTAAGATTACTATATTCTCTTTCAATGCTTTCGGGATCGTCTATATCTACAATTTTTACATTGTCACGAATTCCCAATTTATGGAGTTCTTCTTCAACTTCTAATTTTTCTTTATCATTGATATTTGAGAAAAGACTGATAACAGTCCCACCTCTAAAATGGTCTGGCTCTTTTGCCGCAGCCAAATGAATACCCGCAATATAAACGGCAAGTTTTTTGGTGCCATTGAAACCAAAGCCATATGCCGAAGCCAACTGGTGGTTTGGCATATTATTCACAATGATTTGCAATCCCGGTACTTTTTTTAATAATTCTGGAAAATGGGACATTTCTGCTGAAATAAATTCTGCAGGATCTGACGGATTTGGGATATCAAAAACATATCCTAACTTTTCAAAATTCCGCAGTTCAATTTTTTGTTGCCCTATAGACATCCAGTTTCCTGCCGCCCGTCCAATGGGCTGCAAATTAAGTAGAGCTTTAGTTTTTACCGACTGAAAACTCACGTCCCAATCATTAGCTCCTATTATTGCAAGTGGCACTTCATCTAGTTGAAACTTGGGAACTGGTAATTGTCGCAATTCCCCTTTTGAGTATTCAACTTGAACAAAACGTAGTTTCTGCTTTGGGTATTCTTGGATTCCAGAACCATCGGGGTCAAATGGAGGGAGCAAAAAACCAAGTTTTTTTCTTACTTCAAAAACAAAGGCAACTTCGATCAAGCCTGAATAACCGAGCTGTCTAAGGCTTGCTACAACAGAAGCTCCAGCAGATTGGTGGCCATTTCCCGGCGCATTAGTTATCACGACTCTTATCTTTGGAATACCGGCAAGAAAATCTCTTACTTTTTGCTGATCGGCTTGATTCTGAGAATCAATTTTAGACGAGGTCTCGGAGTTGCCAAATGCGATAATTGGCAAAGCCGAGTTTGCAATAAATAATAAAAGCGCCGTTAAAAGTTCTAACAGCAAGTTTTTTAACATTTATACCTCAAGAATAAGTCTATGGTCTTCTTTGGTTAAGAATTCATAGCAAACCATGCCAACTGCTAAGAAAAGGAATATTTTTTGACTTTGGCACGTTTGCATAGGGATATGAAGAAGCTATGGGAACATATGAATGCTTTTCATAAAATTATTTTGGCTAAACTTTGGACAGTTGTTAGCAATATTGCACGCCATCGTTTGGGTTTGAGTGAATGGGCCATCACCATCATATTAATGCTTTCAACTTCGGGTCTAGGAGATATGGATCTATGCCGCGAGAACCTTGATCAAGACATCCTAACTAAAGATCTGATCCCATTTAGCCAAATATACGAAAGATCATTTGACGATGGCGACAAGCATGAAATGGCAAAAACTTGGAATGGTCATGAATTCTCATATTCTAGCTTGGTAGATCGTTTTATTTTAAGATTAAATTCAGATACTTTGAACAATCTAGGCCCTAGTGATATTGCTACAAGATTTCTACTTGCTAAAAAATTTCTCATTACCAAAGCAGAAGGAAAATCTCTCTATAATTTTCAAATGGATGGATTTGAAAGAATCAATTCTCTATTAAGAGGGAATCTTCTCGATAAAATTCAAGATCAAAAGCAGATTTTAAAAGATATTCGTCAAATAAGAAAAGTATTTTCACGGCTTCCAGGTCTGCCTACAGAAATGAATCTATACAGAGGAGTGCCTTTATCGGCTGTCGGTCAAGTACCAGCTGTTGGAGAGGTGATAAATGACCCTGCATTTAAAAGCACTTCAGGATCAGCTGATTCGGCTGAAGTATTTGTCTATGGGGTTCCTGGAAAAGAGTACGATGGAATAGTTTCAACGAATCATAGAAAAGTTTTTTTAACCGATCTCCATAATGGGGCAAATGCAGATCGACTTCCAAAAGAGGGCATTGTCTATGTTTATCATTTGGCCAAAGGGTCCAAAGTTTTGCCTTTTTATTACTTTTTATATTATCTGAATTCAGGAGTTGTCACAGAAGAGAATGAAGGAGTTATTAAGACAGAAGAGGAACTGCTCCTGTCGGATTCTCTTAAAGGGAAAGTAGTAAGGATCGACCCACCAAAAGAAATTTGGACAAATGCTATTGGTAAATCAGGAGAAATTGTGAAAGCCAAAGCTCTTGTCCACTATGTGCATGTTTCAGTAGAGCCGTAGTCCGAGCGGATCCGAGATCCAGTCTTTCCGAACGTCAAGTGCTAACATTTTCGAGATGACCAATTGGCCCGGCTTGCAATGCTATTGCTCGCCAAGCCCTTTGGTTGCTTCGGGTTAAGGATAACTCCATCACAGGGGGTTATATGAAAACACTTGTTGTGCGCCAAAACGTACGATTAACTTTTCGGAAGGTTACCAGCTACCTTTACAGGACTTCGATCCTCATTATTACAGTCCTTCGTATGGTTGAGTTGGTTTTGAAAATCTTTTCTTGATTGCGGGGGCTTAAGCGGAATATCGCGGCAGTGTCATTGCTTTTCATGGATGACGGCCAAGGGGTTTCGGCGCACCAAGGGGTTATGAATCACAACAACCTTTAATGCGACAATTGATCGAGCGACTCATCAAGTGTTTTAAGTAGACCACTGATTTCGTCACGATTGATTGTCAGGGGTGGTGCAATTCTCATTACGTTTCCAAAGAGACCACCCTTGCCGATGAGGACACCTTTTTCACGGCATAAATCCATCAGTCGAGCTGCCTCATCAGTGGCATAGGCTTTTGATTCGCGGTCTTTGACAAGTTCAATTCCAATCATAAGTCCTCGACCACGAACATCGCCGATCAACTTATGTTTCTTCATCAGGTCTTTTAATCCATCCATCAAGACCTTGCCCATAGCCCGGGCATTTTCTACAAGCTTTTCGTCTCTAATAATTTCCATGGTGACTTTACTTTGAGCTGTTTGAAAGGGATCACCGCCGAATGTATTAAAATACATTTTCCCGCGTAACGACTCTGAGATTTCTGTTTTCATCAGCACAGCACCAATGGCTGCCCCATTGCCGAACCCTTTGGCCATTGTGATTTCATCAGCATCAATTTCTAGCTCTTTAGTCATTAAGAAATTTCCGCCACCGCGACCAGCGCCCGTTTGAACTTCATCGCTGATGTATTTGCCCCCATAATTATGAACTATTCTAGCTACCTCAGTAAAATAATCCTTCGGAGGTGCGATAAACCCACCCACACCCATCACCGGCTCTGCAATGAACGCAGCAATTTTACCGTGAGTCGCCGTTTGAATGGTGGTTTCGACATTTTTTGCACATTCTAATGAACAGCTATCTGGCTTTTTGCCAAACGGGCATCGATAGCAATTGGGCTCTAAAGCCGAAACCGTAGACGCCACAGGTTGGGCCCGAAATCTCCAAGTATGATGACCACAGTTCGCCAATGCGGCCGCCGTACCGCCATGATAACTATGGCGAAGATTCATAATGATCGTTTCTCCCGTTGCGTGACGAGCCGCCATAAAGGCCAACTCATTGGCTTCAGAACCAGAGTTTGTGAATGCTACTCGATCAAGGCCCTTTGGTGCTTCAGCCGTAATCATTTCTGCGAGTTCAGCGGCAGGAGAACTATAATAAAGAACACTTGTGTGTTGAATCTGATCTTCGCTGAGAAGTTCCATCAATTTTTTCTTAATTCGCGGATGATTATGACCTGCCGAAATACAAACGATACCACCGACACAATCTAAATACCGCTTTCCTTTTTCATCATAAACATACATGCCCTGAGCACGAACTAACTGAAGTGGTTCTTTATGATAGTGATTAGGTGTCGCTAAAAAATGTTTCAGTCTAATTCGTGTTATTTCTTCGTTGGATTTCATGAACTCTCCAGACTGTGAAATATAAATTATTTCAATTAGGGCCTAATTTTTTTAAGCAGAAATTTTTATAGCAGTGTCAAATCTGCATATGTCTCAGGCCTTCGATCTCGATAAAATTGCCAGAGATCGCGAATCTCTTGGATTTCGTCAAAATTTAAATCTGATACCAGCAATTCGTCTTTGTCTTTAGACGCTTGCGCTACGATTTTACCCTTGGGACTTGCAAAATAGGACGACCCATAAAATTCACCAATGTTCCATGGGGCCTCAGAACCCACTCTATTTATGGCGCCAACAAAATAACCATTCGCTGCCGCATGGGCCGGTTGTTCTAACTCCCAAAGATACTGAGAAAGCCCAGCGACGGTGGCTGAAGGGTTGAAAACAATTTCTGCGCCATTGATACCTAATGCCCTTGCTCCTTCAGGAAAATGCCTATCGTAACAAATATAAACCCCGACGTTTCCGAATTGAGTTTTAAAAACAGGATAGCCCAGATTGCCGGGCTTAAAGAAAAATTTCTCCCAAAACCCTTTTACTTGGGGAATATGATTTTTTCGATACTTGCCCAAATATTTTCCGTCAGCATCAATGACGGCCGCAGTGTTGTAATAAACTCCCGTCATTTGGCGTTCGTAAATGGGAACAACGATGACCATGCTGTGCTTTTTAGCCAACTCACACATGAGTTTTGTTGTAGGGCCATCGGGAATATCTTCTGTTAACCCGTACCATTTTGAATCTTGAGACGGGCAAAAATAAGGGCCGGTAAAAATTTCTTGAAAACAAAGCATCTGAACGCCTTTTTGGGCCGCCTGCTTTATCAAAGGTAAATGGGCTTCAATCATGGCGTTACGATGTTCTTGGCAGCTTGCCTCAGTTTTAAGCTTGTTGGCCATTTGAATAAGACCTGCTTTTACAATTCTTGCCATTTTAGGTGACTCCTCTTACTTTGCTAAAGGTTTACGAGCTAAATACTGCCCAAAGCCTTTTTTCACAAATGCTTTTCCCTGATCTACAACAACTTGGCCCCGAAGAATAGTGGTTCTGCATTTGCCTTTTACTCTCCAACCCTCAAAGGCTGAATAATCACATTTCATATGATGGGTCTTGGCTGAAATAGTATGGTCTTGGGTCGGATCAAACACAATAATATCTGCATCGCTCCCCACAGCGATGGTCCCTTTCTTGGGAAACAAACCAAATATCTTTGCTGCTGCCGTTGATGTGAGTTCTACATATTTATTTAGAGAAATCTTACCGGGCGAAGCCCCTTCAGAGAACATGAGCTCCATTCGGTTTTCAATTCCCGGTGCACCATTGGGAATTTTTGAAAAATTTCCTTCACCCATTTTCTTTTGATCCATGCAAAAAGGGCAATGATCGGTGGCCACAGTATGAACTAAGTTTTGATGAATTCCGTTCCAAAGTGCTTTGCGATCTTTTTCTTTACGCAATGGAGGACTCATAACCCATTTTGAACCTTCGAACCCTTGGTCATAGAGAGATTCGTCAAGAAGCAAATATTGAACACATGTTTCGACATATACTTTTTGATTGCGCTTAGTGGCTTCACGAACCCTGTTCAAAGCGCCTTCGCATGTCATATGAACGATATAAAGCGGGCTCTGGGTTTGATAAGCTAGATCTATGACACGACCAGAGGCCTCTTCTTCGGCAATTTCAGGCCGTGAGAGAGGATGATATTTGGGTAACGTATTACCTTTTGCCAAATTATCGGCAATGAGACCATCGATAAGATCACCATTCTCAGCGTGAGTTGTGAGCATACCACCATGAACTTTTAGCTCTTTAAAAAGTTCTAGCATCTGACGATCGTCGATCATCAGAGCCCCTTTATAAGCCATAAAAGTTTTAAATGAGTTGACGCCGCCTTCATTGATGATGGTTTTTATCTCTGCTTTTGTTTTGGGATTAAAATCAGTGACCGCAACGTGAAAAGCATAATCTCCCACGGCTTTTCCACCGGCTTTTTCATGCCATTGGTTAAGCGCCGCGGTTAATGTGTCACCTTGAGTTTGGATGGCAAAATCTATGATTGTCGTCGTTCCACCATAAAGGCCTGCCAACGTACCTGATTCAAAATCGTCGCTTGAAAAGGTGCCCATAAACGGAAGTTCCATGTGAGTATGGGCATCGATTCCGCCAGGGAACAAGTAACAACCTTTAGCATCAATGGTTTTTGCCGCTGAGACGTTTAGGTCTTTGCCAATAGTCTGTACTTTCTCATCGACGATAAAAATATCGGCTTCGTAAATGTCAGTGGCCGTTACAACGATTCCATTTTTAATCAATAAAGACGAACTCATAAAAAATCCCCTTACCAAATACTAGAATTTTTGATCCACCGTTGTACTGTGACTTTTGTGTCGGTGAAAAATTCCATGCAAGCTGTTCCATGAACTTTCACATCGCCAAAAAATGAATCTTTTGCACCGCCAAAAGAAAAGAAAGCCATGGGAGCTGGCACGCCAATATTTATTCCAATCATACTTGGATTTACTTCATACGAAAATTTTCTGGCAGCGGCACCTGAGGAAGTAAAAAGGGTTGTGGTATTTGCGTAGTGAGAGGAGTTAATCCACTCGATGGCTTCATCAAATGTTTCTACTTGGGCCAAACAGACTACGGGGCCAAAAACCTCTTCTTGGGCGATACGCATTTTTTTGGTGATGCCCGTTAAGACTGTAGGTTTAAGATAATAGCCCGGCATTGCGTCAACACCTTGTCTGCCGTCGACTAGAATTTTCGCGCCTTCATCAAGTGCTGATTGTATCAATCCCTTCACTCGGTCTTTTGCGACTTGCGAAATCATTGGACCCATTTGAGTGTTCTTATCTAAACCATTTCCAACCATTGTTTCTTTGGCATAACGAACAATTCCCTCAGTGACCTCTTGGTTGGTTTTGTTTGTCACTGACAAAATCACCGAGCCTGCTAGACAACGTTCACCGGCACAACCAATAATAGAATCAAGTGCGGTTTTTACAGACTGCTCCATAATTGCATCGGGCAAAATCACCATGAAATTTTTTGCACCACCCAAAGCTTGAACCCGCTTACCCGCTGCGGTCGCTGTTGTGTAAACATGTTTTGCTACGGGTGTTGAACCTACAAAAGAAACCCCCACCACGTCGGGGTGGGTGCAAATAGCATTTACCGCATCTTTTGCACCGTGAACCATGTTAATAACACCTTTTGGAAATCCAACTTCATTTATGAGTTCAAAAATTCTTGCTTGGGTTAAGGGAACGCGCTCACTGGGTTTAAGTACAAAAGTATTTCCTGCCGCCACCGCAAAAGGCCAAAACCAAAAGGGCACCATGGCAGGAAAATTAAACGGTGCAATGGCGGCGAAAACTCCCATGGGCCTACGAACAGCGTGGCAGTCAATGCCTGAGGCAATATCTTCTAAAGTCTTGCCCATCATAAGAGTAGGAACTCCGCATGCGGTTTCAACCATTTGGATACCCCGGCGAACACTGCCTTTTGCCTCAACTAATGTTTTGCCATTTTCCATTGTTACTAGACGGGCCAGTTCATCAAGACTTTCTTCTAATCTAGTTTTTAGTTTAAAAAAATATTGGGCCCGTTCTGTGGGGGGTGTCTCACGCCATGATTTAAACGCATCTTGGGCGGCCTTTACAGCTTGATCAACTTCGCCTGCTCCCGACAACGGGCATCTATTTAATAGTTCGCCAGTAGCTGGGTTAATGATGTCGACGGATTCTTTTGCAGACGACGAAACCCATTGCCCATTGATATAGTTTTTAATCATGATTTTCCCTCTAAAATTTTGGTATAAACATAACCAAAAAACCGTGTGCAGGCAAGGTTTTGTCAATATTCGTCTTGAATCAGATGCAAGGGTCAAGTAGGGTGCTTTTCATATGAAATTTACCAATGAAGATTTAGCGCCGATCCCGTTAAAAGATCGCTCCTGGGGAACCTGGAACTACGCTGCCCTTTGGGTGAGTATGTCTCTCTGTATTCCTACGTATATGCTTTCAAGTTCCCTTATCGAAGGCGGAATGAGTTGGGGCCAAGCCGTGTTTACGGTTTTCTTGGGCAATGCGGTAGTTTTGATTCCTATGCTTCTTAATGGGCATGCGGGAGCAAAATATGGAATTCCGTTTCCGATTTTTGCAAGGGCAAGTTTTGGTTTGAAGGGTGCGAACATTCCGGCTTTGCTTAGAGCTATCGTCGCTTGTGGTTGGTTTGGAATTCAAACTTGGATAGGTGGATTTGCTCTCTATCAGATGCTAAAAATTTGGATCCCTGCAATTTCAACTTTGCCACCGGTATTTCCTGATTCTTTTGGTCTTGAGACAGGGCCCGCCATTACGTTTTTTATTTTTTGGTTGATAAATATGTTGGTGGTTTATTTTGGAATTGAAAGCATTCGAAAACTCTTATTATTTAAAGCTGCTTTTTTACCTCTGGCCGCCTTGGCATTGGTGTGTTGGGCAATAGTTGCAGCAAAGGGGCTCGGGCCGATTTTATCACAACCCTCTAAATTTCAAACTACTTCTGAGTTTTTTAAGTTTTTCTTTCCGGCGCTCACGGGCATGGTTGGGTTTTGGGCAACGGTTTCTCTTAACATTCCTGACTTTACTCGATACGCGAGATCTCAAAGAGCCCAAATTCTCGGACAAGCTGTAGCTCTCCCCACTTCTATGACCGCATTTGCATTTGTCGGGGTTATCGTTACAAGCGCAAGTGCTATTGTTTTTGGCTCCGCCATTTGGGACCCCGTCGTTCTTGCAGGTAAATTTGATTCACCATTTATAGTTAGTTTTGCAATGATAGCAGTGGCCATATCGACTTTGGCGACCAATATTGCTGCTAACATTGTAAGTCCGGCCAACGATTTTTCGCACCTGGCCCCAGAAAAAATAGATTTTAAGATCGGGGGCTATATGACGGGTGTTATTGGCATCTTTATTTTTCCCTGGAAGCTCATTGCTGATCCTACTGGGTATATTTTTACTTGGCTTATTGGCTACTCAAGTCTCTTAGGACCCATTGGTGGAATTCTTGTTTGCGATTATTATTTTGTCCGCAGCCAATCATTGAACGTGGATGACTTGTATCACGAGACGGGCCAGTACTGGTACGACGGCGGGTTTAATTTCAAAGCGATTTCAGCGTTGATTTTGGGGATCATTCCCAATGTGCCTGGTTTTTTAGAAGCAACAAAATTTGTGGCCGCTGAGTCGTTTCCACTTTGGCTTACTGATCTTTACAATTACGCTTGGTTTATTGGATTTTTTGTTTCTGCTTCGTTTTACTATTTGTTAATGACGGGGTCTGCTCGTCAGTCGGTATTGAAACGAGTTTCATGATTCCTTCTATTATATACGGAACGGCTTGGAAGGAAGAAAATACAGAAGAACTCACGTTAAAAGCCATCGGGGCCGGTTATAGGGCCATCGACACAGCCAATCAAAAAAAACATTACCGTGAAGATTATGTGGGCAAAGCACTACAGAGGTTGGTTAAGCAGGGTGTGACGCGAGAAAATTTATTCTTGCAGTCAAAGTACACCTATCAAGGAGGGCAAGATCACAGGCTTCCCTATAATCCCGATGATGATTTTAAAACCCAAGTTCAAGCTTCGTTTAAGAATACTTTAGAGAATTTGCACACAGATTATCTAGATTCATTTGTGCTCCACGGGCCCATGTACAATGAGGGATTTAACGATGCTGATTGGGAGGTTTGGGGCGCTATGGAAGATCTCTATGAAAAGAAATTTTGTCGCGCCATAGGAGTGAGTAATATCGGTCTTAGTCAACTTCAAGAACTATTCGTTGGTGCTAAAGTTAAGCCCCACTACGTTCAAAACCGATGTTTTGCGCGCATGGATTGGGATCTCCAGGTGAGAGAGTTTTGCCTGTCAAATTCGATCGTCTATCAGGGGTTTTCCCTTTTGACGGCTAACCCTTGGGTAGTGAGTAGCTCAAATGTTGAATTTATTGCTGAGAAATTGGGTTTTTCACCTCAACAGATCGTTTTTAGATTTTGCAAACAAATTGGAATTTTACCTTTGACCGGCACCACCAGTGAAAAGCATATGAAGGATGATCTACGACTTGATGAGTTTGAGCTTTCTTCGGCTCAGATGAGTCAGATCACGAATTTGACCAAATAATTTGTCATGGGTACAATCTAAAACGCATTCATTTCGCGGGACAGTTTTGACCTCCCAGACAAAATAAAGAAACTCTCTAATTAGCGCGACTGGCAGAGAATGAAGCTAACGTAGAATTTTCTGCCTTGAATGTTATTTGAATTGGCTTGCAACAGACTTCGCAGTCTTCGATGTAACTCTGATCACCGTCGGATGACAAATCCAAAATCATAGAAATTTGCTCGCGGCAATAGGGACATCTAAATGATTTTTCAATTTCATCCATTGACGTAACCATTATAGAATTGGCTAGGCTGAAACAAGAAAAATTTCACATCGAACTTATCGACAAGATGCCAACGGTCGCCGACTGAGAAACTATTTTTTCTGCCTCTCGTTTTGAGGTCGTTTCAAGTTTTTGCAAGAGTTCAATTTTGTCTTGTCTAGAAAAGGCTTTTTGACCGGATCTCTCTTCTCTTTTAATATAGAGACGGTGCCATACCAAGATGGGTCAGAGTTAAAGTGCCCTCCTCAAGTTTTTCTTCAATCTGAGGTATTTCTTTGACCAGATGCATCGCTTGAATTCTTCGATAGGCCGGATCCTCGCTGTATTTTAAAACTTTGGTAGCGTACTCAAATAGAGAGCCCTATTTGCTATAAAGTCTTCGCTTTTCAATTTCTCGAAGATGGTGGAGAACCAAAGATAAGATTTCTCGCTCTTGATGTACGAGTTTTTGAGTCTCATTCAAAAGGGTTTCATCAGATATCTGTTTTAGGTTGTGCATATGATTTTATTCCTCCATTAGAGTTTATGAATTAAATTATATGTTCTCGTCTTTTTGAGGACGTTCAAAATATCGTGATCATATCATGGGTTTTAAAATTCACTTTACCATGGGACTCAATATTCGAAGTGGGACTGCTGAGGATTTGATCTGCACGTCACCAAAGGCACACCATCAAATCAAAATCGTATTCTCATTGTCTTTATGGTCAAAAGGGGGGCTAAATGATTTGGATCAAGGCCAACGAATCATGAAGATATTCGACCGTTCGTTTAAAGTTCTCTTAGAGATGCGATTTGACGATGGGGTCGACACTAGAAATCCGACCATATCACCGCGACTAGGGCCCGGCCATCGACCATCCATAGGAGAAGCACGAACCTGATCTCTGCCGATTTCGTCCTTTGGCATATACTTACACACTCGCCCCTGGCCTAACCAATCAAATCCAGAGCCATACCATTTACCCTTGATCTGTACGACGATCATAATGTTTCCCTCTATATTGGGATCATTGTCGTCAATACTTATGAGTGGCCAACCCCCGGCCTTAGTGTGATAGACGCAAATCTCATCCCCTTTAATGTCAACTTTAGTTACCTTGGAAGTAACTTTCCAATCTGACACATTTGCCGTCGAAGGATTCAACCACTCAATACTCGAAGGATCCATTTGATCAGATCTGGGCTTATCAGGAATTTGTGACGGACTATCTCCTTTAATGTAAAGGACCCAATCCTCGCCATCAGGTGCCTTGTAGTGAGGCCCACCGTCCGCAGGATTTAGATCGCCTTCTCGGGGATTAAACCAAAAGGATTTGTGATTAGGTGGAAGATAAGTCACGTCAACTTCTTGACCTTCTGGCAAATAGATGACGTACTCCTTACCCCCACGGGTCATCGCCCAGCCTCTGCTCACAAGATCATCTCTTGGTTGCATTTCTGCTATTTCAACTTTGGATAGTTTAATGAATTGATTGAGCATGCCCAAAAACCTCATTCCCTCGCGCGCATCATTACTCTCAAGAATATTTTGATTGAAAGTCTCAAAATGAAAAAAATTGATGTGCGCTCCGGCCACAAAAGAAGCCCAAGCTTTTTGTCGTCTGTACTTTGGGTCCCGAGATCCTCCACAGCAGTCATTGTCGCTTATGAGCGGACTTCCTCTATTGAACTCCGCCACTAAGCCCTCATGAATTTCGCTAATGCTCTTACTTGCATCAAACCCCGTTACCTCCGAGTGACTTGACAAATCTCTAGGCATGACCAAATGCGCATCGAAACCCAACTCCTCTTCTACAGATGTTAGGTAGTTGGCAAGATCCATCTCCCAGCCGCGATTGACAAAATTTTCATTGGCAATCTCCCAAATGATATTGGGCATGTCACCAAGAGCTTCAATCATTGCACGGATATACCTTTTCTGAAATTCAACGGCTCTCTGATCAGTCAGCCAACTTCTGAGATCTGTGGTATTGACGTTATTGATGTTGTTGGAGCCGTTATAAAAATCATATTTCATTCCATATGATACTTCTTGCTCCCAGACTTTGTTATGCCAGCAGTCAAATAATACGAGCTGAACTATAATTCCCCTGTCCTTCGCATACTGAAGTACTTCATGCCAATACTTAAGAAAATTGCTATCAATTTTACTAAGATCAAAACGGGGTCGGCCATCGGCAGCATTTCCTGGACCCGTTCGAACATAGGGGTTGATTGAATTACCTTTAGCCTGACCCATGGTTGTGAACATTCGAATGTAGTTGAGGCCATTTTTTTGGAGTTGGTCTAAATACACTTTATAGAATTCGCCGTTGGACTGATCGGAAAGATTGAAAGTTGCTATGTTCGGATAGTACCCTATCGGGGTCCAGGTGGACCCATTGATAGAAAATCGATGTGGATCTTTTGGATGAAGTTTTGGAACTCCTATAGGTGAGTATTTGATATGCAAAGTGAATTGTTCCCACGGCCCTGGACCTTGCGCTTCAGAATTTATCTTTGGTGGATTACGTTCTAAACGCGCTGAAACAAAGTGCGTATCATCAATAGTTTTTAAACTAATGTTTGCACCTTCAGAAAGATCACCCTGAAGTTGGAATTGTTCCCAGGGACCCACCACAAGACGATTTGCATGAACCTCGCTACCGCCCCCCCCTTCCGCACTGAGAAATCGACCGTGGCTTGATCTGATGGTAACCTTGCCATTGCCAAGTGGGAGCACGTAGAAATTTTCCCATTCACCGGCACTTTCGCGATTTACATTGACGGTGCCTACGTCATCACCTCCACATTCAGCAACGACAAACCTGCCGTTAGCCCCTTGCAATGTCACCACGTATTCGTTTTCAGTATGGTCAACCCAGGGGCCAGCTGTTGAACAGGCGACAGGCATAGGTGTTGGAGATGGAACGGGTGCAGGCGAAGGATTGGGAGTTGGGCTTGTCC
>JAHFAE010000003.1 GCA_023250675.1 Oligoflexia bacterium
TAATTTCCTCTTGGGAATAAGTCCTTAAGTTACCTATAAGCATGGCAGAAGCGTCCATATAGACATTGGGATTTTTGTAGGCCACTTCGGCCGCGGATTGAATCCAGGGATTACCCATATGGGCAATGACAATTTTGATTTGTGGGTGATCAACGGCCACTTCGTCAAGAGTCAGCGGGTCAGAATATTTTAGTTTTGCTTTAGGAGAATCCGTATCACCTGTGTGAAAAACCACGGGTACATTATATTTCAAAGCCAAACGGTAAAGAGGCTCGTAGGCGCTATCGTAGGCAAATCGGTGCACATATCCTAAGTAGATTTTGATGCATTTATAGGATCTATTTTTTAGGCCATTTTCAATGATGCTCAAGTCAAATTGATCTCCCACGCCAGCACAAAATGTTTGAACCATACCTTTAAGATTTGGTAGGACTTCTTTTTCATCTCGCGTGAGGGCGACAAAACCTTTAACACCCGCGTTTTTAGCTTGTTTCAAAAATTCTTCGGGGGTATTTGAAAAACCAGTGGGAGAGTCTTTCTTTTGACGAATTTCGTCAAAATCCAAATGAACATGAGTATCAATAACGGGATAAATCTCTGCCTTGAGGGTTTCAAAACCTAAGCCCACCACGCAAAACAAAGCTGAAATGAAAAAATTAGTCGCATTTCGCATATTCTATCCCTTTCCCAACTTTTTATTTTGTAACTTGAATAATTATTACTCGGTTGTCCTTAGGTCAATGGCGTAATTTGAGGGGATTCCACTTTGAAACTAATGGCTAGTTGCATTATAATTCTGCCATGCAAGTACGAAAAACTGTAAAACCGAATCAGCTCAGCGACGAAATAGCCTCAAATCAATCTTTGGGACTTTTAAAGGAACTCCATCTTCTCACCCGCGAAGGTCAGCTCAATGCCGATGCAAGACGCAAACTAAAACAAGTTAACCATTTATATAATCTTATTTTTCCAGCTTTAGTTGATGTGGCTGAGCAAATTCCAAATTTTACTTTGGTTGACTTGGGAGCCGGTAAATCATATTTAGGATTTATTATTTATGATTTATTTTTTAAAGATAAAGATCAAGGGCAAATTTTTTCAGTAGAAAGCCGAAGTGAACTAGTAAGTCAATCAAAAGCTATGTCCCAAAGACTCGGGTATACGAGAATGTCTTTTGTCGACGAAGCCATAGAAAAGGCGCTTTTGCCCAAACCCGTACATATTGTAACAGCTCTTCATGCCTGTGATACAGCTACTGATGATGCCATTATCGCAGGCCTAGATTCGGGGGCCGAGTATATTGCCATTGTGCCCTGTTGTCAGGCCGAAGTTTCAAGACTTTTGAGTGACCAAAAGAAATCTTCTCTAAGTGAATTATGGGGTCACAGAATTCACCGGCGGGAATTTGGCAGCCATTTAACAAATGTCTTGAGAGCTTTAGTTTTAGAGGCTTACGGTTATCAAGTCACAGTAACAGAGTTGGTGGGCTGGGAACATTCTATGAAAAACGAATTAATCTTAGCTAAGAAAATACAAAATCAAAACGGTATGGCGAAAACAAAACTAGAGGGTCTACTCAAAGAGATTGAGATGAGCCCTAAAATCATTAGGTACTATAAAAATGAATATGCCCCGCGTAGCTCTCCTTAATAATTCTAAACTTCGTAAAGGCCACGGTCTTAAACTACAAACGGAGCTGGGTATCCCAAGCTTTCATGATCATCCCCTAGAAAAATTTGATTTTATCTTGGAGTTAACTGATACCCAACTTCAACTCCGACGACAAATAGAAGGGAAACCTTCAGTCGGTCCCGTATTTTGCGATTTTAATAAAAGCTCTCTTGATTTTAGAAGGCGATATTCAAAAGGTAAACAAGATCTCCTCAGAGCCATTGGCGGTAATAACAAGAAAGTTCTAGATACGACGGCTGGTCTTGGAACCGATGCCTTAGTCATGGCATTTCATGGATGCCGAGTCACTGCTGTAGAAAAATCTCCAATCGTGTTTAGTTTATTAAGAGATGCGCTACAAAATGACAGCCTCCCACCAGATCTTAAAGAAATTCTTGGGAAGCGACTAGAAGTTATCAATTCTGATTCCATTGATTTTATGAAGGCAAATAAGGGAAAAAAGAAATGGGACGTGGCCTATTTAGACCCCATGTTTTTTGTAAAATCAAAAACCGCATTACCGAAAAAAGAAATGGCCGTTCTCCATGATTTATTGGATAGACCTTCAGAAGAAGAAATTCGCGAATTAATTCGACAATGTCGCACCGTGAGTCACAGAACTGTGATTAAACGGCCTCTTCGCTCAACATGCACTGAAAAGCCATCTTTTTCAATTGAAGGTAACCTCATTCGATTCGATGTGTATGTTTAACTCTTTGACAGACTTGAAAAAAGTACCTAAAGCTTAGTCTGGTTTGGCTCTCTTTAACTCATTTACGGCCTCAAGATTGCAATGTAAGGAAATCAATATGGAAATCAAAAATTTTCTCCTTTGTCTAGGTTCACTTCTCATTGGCATAAGCTCAAATGCGGCAACGGGGGTACTGGTTTTGGCCCACGGGTCTATGCACGGGGGCAGCGGCCACCGCCAATGTCATTTGACAGATCCGCCACCTTGGGAAAAAAGTGTTCTTGAAGTCGTAAAGGTAGCCCAGCTGAAATTTAATTTACCCACCGAAGTGTCGTTTGGAATGTGGGAAACCCAATGTATTGATCATTCCATCGAAATGCTCAAAGCCCAGATGGCTCCTAAGAAACTTGATGAGCTTATCGTTGTTCCATTTTTTATTTCTTCTTTTAGTTCTGTCATTGAAATACAAAAGTACATATTTGGATTACGGGGCGATTTGCCATTGCCCATTGAAGTTCCTAGAACTTCATTTAAAGGAAAAATAAAATATACACAAGCAATAGACTATTCTCCTGCCATTTCAGAAATTCTAAAAGATCGAACCAAAGAGTTAGTTGAAACAAGCAAAACAAAGTCGCCTCAACATCAAGAGTTATATATTGTGATGCACGGGCCCGTTGAAGATTTGGCAAACCATAAATGGCTTGAAATGGGTCAGCGCTATGCCGGTGATCTTTCAAAATTTCAGTTTATGGACATTAAAGTTGTTAGTCTGCGTGATGATATCGACGAACCTATGCGATCTCAAATCACCGAAGATTTAAGAGGGAGTATTAGTACTACACTTTCTCGCGGTCGAGAAGCGTTGATTCTGCCTCATTTACTTTCAAACCAAGGCATTCAAGCGGGTATTTTAGACCGGCTTAAAGATTTAGAAATCGTTTGGACAGGCAAAGCCCTCGCTCCAGATTTGCGTTTGGCAGATATTATCGTGAGTCGGGTTAAAGTCGAGGCAAGAAAGTGAAACTTTTGTTTCTAATTATTACAGCTTTTTCAATAGCACGAGCTGCAGTTGGGCCCGATATCACAGCGGCCATTGGCCCCTCTGCCATTGAGTCTGAACTCACGTTTCAAACTAAAGTCACCTTGCCTCCAGGGGAGCAGCCAACTGATAAAAACATCGAGAAACTCATTAATTTCCATATTCGATTTTTGCTTTCTCAATTTGATTCATCTTGGCTCGCAAAAAATGTTGGAATGCGAAAAGAAGAAGGTACGGCTGTCGCAGGCCTAGGGCGCCTTGAAAGTTACAAAGTCTTATCTATTCAAAAGGGACCCTTGGGTTTAGAAATTACCTATGAGGCCACGACAGAAATTCTTGTCAATGACAAGATTCTTCGACCTGAAGAAATTAAACCTATTCAATTTTACTTGCCTCGAGATCCGTCTCAATTTTACGTGCGAGAAATTACGGATTCTCTTTGGGACGAACAAAAATGGATCTATTATTATTGGCAACCTCAGATTAAAAAATACCAACATCTCTTTACGGGCAAAAACACTGTAGATTGGGTCACGGCTCAGATCAAAGGACGACCTTCCAGCGATCCCTCACGGGCAATTAAAATGGGCGAGTTAAAAAAGGTCATTGAAAATCAAGGTGAATTGCGAATTAGTCTTCTCTTGGGCTTTGATAATGGCCCTAAAGATATCAAAGACGAAGGCCGAAAATGTTTTGCCGGATTTAAAAATTATTTGCAAAAAAATGGCTTCGTTATTGAAAGATTCAGCAATCGACAGTCAGCTCCATTCGCAGAATATGTGAAGCCGGCTACTTTGAATTCTCCCCAAATTAGAGTTTCCCTTAGTCTCTCCGCCAGTGACGTGGACATGCCCGTAAATTTTGCAAGACGAGCCCGATCGGCGTTTGAGAACGACGATATTGTGGCCTACCTTGGGCATTCTGGATTAGATAAAAATCTAGATCTTGTACGGCTCGCCATGTTGAGTAGCGAAAATCCCAATCGACCTGATCCCATTAAGTTTAAAAAGTCTTATCAAGTTGCATTTTTTGATAGTTGCTGCAGTTACAAGTACTTTTCAGATCAATTTTTATTGGCCAAATACAAACAGCATCCAGATCCCATGGTCAATCGCGTGTTAAGTGAGATTGGGAAAATGGAAGTCATAACCTACGGAGTTTCGGTTCCCTGGGGTACACATAATCGCGAAGCCTACGCTTTATTAGATCCCTTCGTGAATTTTGGTAAATCAACTCCTAACGAATTAAAGCTTCTCGATGTGCTTAGAACTATAGAGCTGCGACAAAACAAATGCACTTACCTCATCAATTCTGCGTTTATCAAGTAATACTTGACCTTTCAGATCGCTATAATAATTGAACCGGCGACGATGAGTAATCCCCCCAATAAAACTTTAAGACTTATAGACTCCCCTAAGAATAAAAAAGCCAAAATCATTGCAAGGGGCACACTGAGTTTGTCTACAGGAATCACTTTAGAAGCCGGGCCCAATTGTAGGGCGCGGTAATAACATAGCCACGAAAATCCTGTGGCGATTCCCGATACTACTAAAAAAATGAGACCACGGCTGGAGATTTCAGAAAGTGGTCGCCATTGATTTTTGATTGAGACGACGATTACTGTAAGCCCGAGAATGACTACGGTTCGAATTAAAGTGGCCAGATTTGAAGGAACTGACTCCACACCGATTTTTCCAAATAAAGCGGTTAGCGCCGCGAATACGGCCGAACCAAGAGCAAAAAACAGCCAAGAAGTAAAAAACATCATTTGATTACCTTTCCCTTTGAACACCATTATCTCTATAAACCGTTGATTTCATAGCCACTTATATTAGTTTTACGTCTAAAACCTTTACGGCACAGGGAAATATCAAGTTATCTAGCCTAACGTCCGAATATGAGTATGGAATTACCCGACCGCGGAGGGCATATGAAGTCTCACGTTTTAGTGCTGATCGGAATCGCTTTTGTTTTAGCTGGATGCGGCCAAGCCCCTTTAAAAGAATATCCAGAGACAACTACTGCCGATGCAAGAAGGCTCACTTCAGAAATCGCAACTGGAGCTGCCCAACATTTAGATGTTCTAGCCCCTGAAGAGTTTGTTCAAGCAAAGAAATTATCTGAAAAAGTAGATGCCGCCATTATAGATGGCGATGACGAAAATGAGATCTTAAGTATTATCGCTCAAAGTCGTGCGGTTTTGAAGAGTGCTTATACAATCGGCAAATCCAGACGTCCCGCCGTTGACGGCATTATTAGAATTCGACAAATGGCCATGGAGGCTGGAGTAAGAAACTATCCCAAATTTGGTTCAGATTTAAATCATGTTGACGACGATCTTCGTGATCAAGTTCATCATCTTGACGATTTGTCGCTAAAGGATTTTTCAAAAATCCAAGGTAAGTATATGGATTTAGAATTGGCAACTTTAAAGGCGAACAACTTAGATCATATCATTAAGGCCATAGAAACCGCAAAAGACGAACACAAAGCAAAAAAAGTAGCACCCAAATCTCTGAAGACTGCGGAGTTTGATCTTCAAAATGCTGAAAATATGATCGCCGCAAGCCGAGGTAGGCCTGAAACCTACAGGGCTTCAGTTGAAAAAGCTCGTTATAGTTCTCAGCTTCTAACTGATGTTATCATGGTGGCTACAAAAGGTGAAAATCGGTTAGACGAAGATACGGCACTAAATATTGTATATCAAAACCGAAGGATTTCGTCACTTCAGACAAACCTAACTGCAGCTAATACCAAAAATAAAACTTTAGATCAAAAAATGACAGTGGCTAACGCAACCTACAAACTTCAAAAATCTATCGAAGCGGCCCGACACAGTTTCACTAAGCAAGAAGCCGAAGTTTACCAACAAGGTGATCGGGTACTTATTCGATTGAAGGCAATGAATTTTTCAAGTGGTCATGCTGAGCTGCCAGCCTCTTCTTTTACTTTATTGAATAGAGTCAAAAAAGTGGCTATAGATCTGGGATTTCAACACATGATCATCGAAGGTCATACCGATTCCGCTGGAAAGTCTGAATCCAATGACCAGCTTTCTCAGTCTCGCGCCGAAGCAGTGGCCCATTATTTTGAGTCAAACGGAGTTGATGGAGACAAGATTCAGGCTGTGGGATTTGGATTTAAAAAACCAATCGCAAGCAACAAGACGTCTATTGGTAGGTCTCAAAATAGAAGAGTCGATATTATTATCACGCCCAATGGCGCTCAAAGAGAAACCGCATCAGAAAAATAATTTATTTCTTGCAAGAAATTTAACTATTGATTTTTTGATGGAAGAACCGTGGTGCCCAAGAGCAACAAGTAGACGAACTGAATTCTGGCGTCAACTGCGATTTAAGAACCTCTGGGAGTTTTGTCATTCTGGTCTTCGAGCTCGAAGCCTATCCTGAGCCAAAGAACCTCACTGCAAGTCAATTAAGAGGGCTCATAAAGAAATTTGGAAGTAGTACAAAGGCCGCCGTTGCCATTGGAGCTTGCGAGGCCTTTGTGCGCCAAAAAGCCAAACCTAAGTAATTTTCAATTAATCTAGCAGGACTCCAAAACCTCTTGGAGAAACTCATTCACATGGGGCCACTTGTCATCGTCAATTCTCTCAATGGTTTCTCTATCTCCATCATAGACATGCTTGTGATGAAACTTATGGTGATCGGGTAAGTTGGACTTTACGTCCCCATGGGGACTGCAATATCGAAATAACTTTGAGCCTCCAGGGATAGAGGCGCTGTAGGTATAATCATATGTGCGTGCTCTAGGCCGCTTTTTATTTGACGGATCTATTTCTACATTTTTCCTAATATCAACTCTGATTGAATTTCCTTTTGTCGTTCGGATTACAATATTTTCTGCTCTTAAAATTAAAAAGAAGGGCGTGAGTTTCCTATGAATATAAGTCTTAACCGTAACCATATGTTTTGAGTATTGGCGCAGCACACGATCATGCACAGAGAGATAATTCTCCAGGGTATTCCAATCATGTTTGAGTTTCATTTTTTTAGAAATGCGACTTGTCTGGCTAGCATGAGGGCATCAAGGTGATCTTCGTTGAAATTTTTTGAGGTCTCTGCCTTTTCTAAAAGGGCTTCTACAGAAAGATCATTTTTTGAAGCTAGAATTTCGAGTTCCATAGTTAGAGCCTTGAGGGCTTCTTCCTTGGAAGAATAAAGAGGTACACTCTTCATTACTTCGTCGAAAAGCTGATTATCTTTTGCAGAATCATCCTTTGTTTTACGTTTTGTTTTCTCAAGGTCTGCCATAAGGCCTCCAGTAGAGATATAATAACATAGGTTTGCGCCAAATCGTTAGTCGAAAATAGCTTTGTTTACGTATAGTTACAACTTTATCCAAACGGTTTTCTTTACTGCCATTTATCCAATTTTTGTTTTTCGTGACCGTCAAAGGCTGCGGTCAATTCTGATTCCGCACTCCTGCAAACCTGTCTGTGCCAGAAACTACCCTGTCACAGGGTTTGCCTTACGGGTCGTGCGGGAATTGCCCTTCGCTTTGACTCTCCCATCCATCTCGCCGCTTGTCTTTTGTGAAAGCGGGCTCGATAGAGGGAGTCCCGAAAAACAAAAGGAGGATTTGAAATGGGAATTGATAAAATAATTGAAATTGCAGTTGGGTTGACACTCATTGCGGCCGCCACGGGGCAATTGCCCAAAGTGGTGAGGCAAGTTCAAATGGCTCAACTCCGCCTACTTCAAGATTCTAAGACGTCGACATGGGGTCATCTTATGATTATTGATTCCAAGCAAAATTCTCGAAAGGTTTACATTGTTGATCCCCAAGAGTAGACGGGGATCACATCTTCCCAACTCATTAGCCCAAAATTAAATCATCAGGGTAGTGTCAGATGATCAGCTGACATAACATTAGATGCCCTCAGGAATCGTCTGAATCAGACTATCTATATTATATTGCCAATCTTCTGATTGAAACAATTTTTCAAGAGCCTGCTGGAATGATGAACCTAATGAAATCTGGGTTATGAGTAATTTCAATGCTCCAGTCTTATAGTATGCGTCATCATAATTATTTGGCCCCAAACCTACCGCGCAATATTTTAAAATATCTGAGCTGCTCATAACACCCAAAAGATTTAGAGTGCTAAGCGCCATATATTCGGCAAAACCTTCAACCATTTCTCCAATAGCCTCCTCTTTAACACACTCTTTACTTTCCGGCGTTCCATTATAGGCGTTAACCATCTGATACCGCTTGTTCCGCGTTTTAAAGTAATCTTTGATAAGCTGAGTATTATTGTTGGCGGTAAAGGGATTCGATAAATTTTTAAATATTTTAAGCAGTATGAGAGATTCTTCATCAAATAAATTTGAAACTTCTTTAGTGACGGAATAGCATTTATTAATTTTCATGGGCTTATGCCCATATGCCCAGAGCGGCCAAATTTTTCTTTCGCCGAGGTCTGGTCCGCTTTGACCAAATTGATGAAAACCCTCATGAATTAGCATAAAAATAAGAAGCATATTTGATTTGATAAATTGTTTAAAAAACGAATCTTTCGTTTTTTCAGCCAGGCCTTTAAAAAATTCAGGCTGAATATTAAAAAGCATGATTTGAGGTTCATTCTGTCCCACTTCTTTGGTGAGGTTTTGAGAAAGAAAATTTGAGAAAGTTTCTATGTTGCCTCGCGCTACGCTCATAAAATCATACAAACCATTTTCGGGAGGAAGTACTGATTTTAAGTAAGAGGGGCCATAAGATCTGCCGCTTTTTAGCATCAATATACACTGGGGATTCACAATCGGGTCAATTAGTGCAATTGGGAAGGCCGATAAATGGTATCCGTTTATGATTGGAGCAGTTTTAGCTTCTTTGTCTAAAAATTCTTGAATTTGGATCTTCACTGAATGGTCACGAAGAAAAGAACAATCATCGTCTATCAAGGCCTGACCACTTGCACCTGTCGAAATTATTAACAATATGAAAATAAATACAATCTTCATAAACTCCCTTTGGTCAGAGAAACAATTATCTTGGCAATGCACCGTCAGTTGCGACATATGTGCCAAAAAGAAATCAAATTAAACGACCCAGTGACCTACTAAGCTAGGAAGACCTGGAAATGGTTCCTGGGTCGCGGCCGGGTGAGCGCCCTTTCTTGATAATGTGACCCTTGAATGAGGTTAGCTTAGCTTTCTACGGTGTTTCGGGATCGTCAAAAAGAATTCCGAATCACCGTATTCGGTTTTCCGGAATGGCACGGGAACCCGTAAAACATTAAGTCGTCGAATCTGCGTCTGTTTTTAGAAATCATTACGGTATTCCGTAAAATATTGCATTCTCTTAACTTTGATTTTGCAGGTCTTTTCTCATTTTTCTCTATTAATCACATGCATTTAAATCTATTGGCATGATCTTCAAAAATTCTTGCAATTTAAAAAGGTGAGGAGGAGAGGTGTTTTTTAGATCAATGAATCCTCTCCCAGGATTACCGACGCATTTACGTCGGTTTATTTGAAAAGTGAAACTTCGATGGACCATTTTTCGAGCCCCCAGAAAGCGAGGTGCTTATATTAAGATTTTCTGTTCGTGAAAAACATATTCTAAATTCATTAAATAAATATTCGATTCTTTCAAGTCACGAGCTTTACCAACGTTGCTTTAATGGAGTGTCCCACACCTTCATGATGAAGACTTTGAGGGACCTCATTACGAAAGGGATGATCTATCGTGTAAAGGGCCGCTACAACGAGGCTCATTCGTTTGCGCTCACCTGCCGTGGTGCCAAAGGCTTAGGGTTTAACCTTCCACTCTCAAGAGTCTATTGGCAGACCAGGTACCATGACTTGGCAGTTAATAGAGTGCGCTTTATTTTTGAGGATCTTGGCCTTGGGGAAAAGTTTATTTCAATGAGGGATCTAAGACTTAAAAAAAATGATTCGATTTTAGAAGCCTTAGGGAATGTAAGAGGGAGTGATGGGGTATTTTTCATTCCATCAGAAGGCGGTAATGAAGTTGTTGTCATGGAAGTGGAAGTTGCTCAAAAAAAACCATTTGAACACAGACGAATTCTTTCAAAATTCAAAGACAATTCCCAAGTTGGTATCGTTCTCTGCTTTTTAGCAAGCCCTGCCGAGTATCTAACAGCGTTAACCGAATGGCGAAATTTTGAAAAGAGTAGGTCAACAAAACTTTATGTCGTGCACTTAGGAGAGTTCTTAAAATTCTCCGGCGATGCGAGGGTAAGAACTCTAAGGGGCATCTTACCTTTCCATAAGGCATTCAATTTAAGAAATTGGGTATCAAAGGTAAAGGAAAATGAAATTGACCAGAAACTCCTTTGGTCACCGTCATTTTGACCGTCCTGGCGACGGTCATGGGTGAACCGTGAAAAATGTGTTCTTACAGAAGTTAAGCCAGTCGGAACACGAAGGAATATTGATCCCGCAATTTATAAAAGAGTCGCCCTTGACGCCCGTGACCACTCCCCCCCAACCATAGGTGGGAAGTAGTCACGGCCTGGGCTCAAAAGTTAGATTGCGGGATCAGAGAAATGAAAAATCATGGATGAATTTATAAGTTGTTTTATTTTTAGAGGTGTTGATGAAGTTAGATGAAATGACGATTGAAACAGTTCAAGTTAAGATCTTAAATGATGACTACGAAAAGAAATTGACAAATTTAGTAAAAATACTTTTGGAAATTGGAGAGACAACCAATTCAAGACAGGCTAATAAGGATGAGTCAAAACCGTCTGAAAATTTGGAGGCCGCATGAAACGAATTGGGCTCTATTTAAGAGTATCCACTGAAGAGCAGGCAAGAATTACTGACGGGAGTCTCGTCAGTCAGAAAGCCAGGCTTGAAGAATATGTGGCAGGCCTTAACAGGCGAGATAGCGGTTGGGGTCAGATAGTTGACGTTTACCAAGATACCCTTTCGGCTAAAGACATGAACCGCCCGGAGTTTAAAAGACTCATTGCCGATGTTCGCTCGGGCCGCATCAACCTGATCTTGGCAACAGAGCTTTCCAGATTGTCGAGGTCCACTAGGGATTTTTGCGAGCTGTGGGATATCTTTAAACAATATAAGACCCGCTTCATAACCCTGCGGGAGCAGTTTGATACAACCACGGCCGCAGGTGAGATGATGGTTTTTAACCTCATTAATTTTGCTCAATTTGAAAGAAAACAAACGGCTGAAAGAATATCCGCAAACCAGCTATCCCGTGCCAAACGCGGGCTTTGGAACGGTGGCACGATTCCATTGGGTTATACCCGTAACCCCAAAAACCCGGGGCAGCTCATTCCAAATCAGGATGAAGCCAAAGACGTTGAGACGATTTTTAAGACGTTTCTTGAAACTGGAGCTGTTAGAAAAGCCTGTCAGGCCGTTACAAAGAAGGGGATCTTCTCAAAGTCATATGTGAATAAGCACGGTATTGCAAAGGGTGGTGGCGCTTTCACGGTCCCAAGCCTCTATCAAATCCTCACCAATAAGGCCTATCTTGGAATTAGAGAGATCAATAAGAAGAAGTCGACCAGTAAATTGGAGGAAGTGAAAGCGGCGTGGGAGCCGATTGTAAATCGGGAATTATTTGACCTGGTTCAAGAAAGACTTGGAGCAAATAAGAATAAGTATAAACCTGCCGAGTGGAAAAAATATGCTTATCCGCTCACTGAAAAAATTATCTGTGGTGAATGCGGCAAGAATCTCGGGGGCAAATCTGCTAACGGCCAGGGCGGGACCTATAATTACTATGCTCATGCAAGGCAGCTTCATAGTGACGGCAAATCGCACTTGAAGCGATGTCAAATGGAGAAGGTGAGGGCTCAAAGGACCGAAGAGATGGTGATTCGCTCCCTTAGAGACGTTCTCTCAAGGCCGGAAAAGATTGACGAGATGATCCAAGCCTACGCGAAACAAAGCCAAGAGGTGATACCTGGGCTAGAGGGAAAGCTTAAGCAAGTCGACATTGAAATTAGGACCCATGGGAAACGGCGCGAGAATTTAATGGAACGTATTGCAGATTTGCCGCCAGAAATTAATGCTGATTTATTCTTTGAGAAGATTAAGGCTGTGACTAAAAAACTTGAATCGGCAGACGTCATAAAAGCTGATCTCATGGCACAGAAAAACAAAGCGACGGGCCAGGTTATTGATAGAGAAGGGTTAAGGCGAAGGCTGCACAATTCCTTGGCGCTCCTAGAATCAAGTCCCAAGGAGAAACAACGCGAGATCTTTAATAACGTCATCCAGTTTGCAGAAGTTTATCCGATGAAAATGCGGTTGGGACTCTACGCCCCGACCGTTTCCTCAACGCTGACCGATCAAAAGCTTACTGGTACTGATTCTTATTTAAGAAGGTGTGCCAGTTCGACCAGCGTTAGGAGTGGTGCCTCCGAGGAGAATCGAACTCCTACACCCGTGAAGGTACTGGATTTTGAGTCCAGCGCGTCTACCAGTTCCGCCACAGAGGCAATCAAAAAAAACCTAGTGAGTTCATGATTTAACCCCAGAAAAATACAAAAGCAAAACAAACTCCAATAAAAAACCGGGCTAAGAGGTTACTAGAAGTGGCACGACCACGAAAATTCTGCATAGTAACTGTCAAATTGCTCGCAGAATGGGAGTGTCACTATCGCAACATAATTAAGTAATATCAGTATATTACAATATTACATAAATTAGACTAGGTGGGGGCATGAACATTGCTCACCATTCTCTCCATAGAAGCTTAGTTTTTAGGCGTAAGGAGAAGATCAGATGGAAAAATTTTTACAAATCGCTGTGGTCGTCGGAACATTGGGAATCTCAGGCTTTTCCCTAGGAGCTGAAGACTACAATCAAGGATTAAAAAAAGAACTTAGCGAAGTTAAGAAAATTCAGGTTGAAAAAGTAGCTCCAGCTATAAGTTCTGCTGAATCAATCAACACCGTAACACAAGTTCAGACACAAACCCCTCCGTCTACAAACACGAACCTGCAACCCATCTACATACTGCAACAACCGGCAGCTTCGCCCCAGGCGCAAGTTCAGCCCGCAACCACCATTGAAGCTGCGCCGGTAAAAGAGTCTCGTGCAGATCAGTTGAGAAAACAAAGAGAAGAAGTTGAACATCAAACGGAAAATAAGCTTGTTGAACGACTTGAAGATGATCGCCTCTTATCTGAAAAAGACCGAGCAGACCGACTCTTGGCACCGTTGAATCCACCAACGCCCGCGGTTTCACCTTCTCCTCTTACTGTCAATCCCCCCATCACGACTGTACCAACTAATGCAACAGTTACTCCGGCGACAGTTGTTCCTCCACCCGTAGTAGCTCCGGTAATTGTAACAAGAGAAGAAGTACCTACTGTCACAGCTACCCATGATGACCTCATGCGAAACAATGAATCTGAAGAACCTGCTAAGTTCAGCATTGGTGCCTTGGCCGGTCTTGGTTCTTATCCTTCAGTCGGCAACGTCAACGGCGCCTATGCTGCCGGTGTCCTCATGGATATGCAGTTTGCCGAGCGTTTAGGACTTGAAACTGCATTTCTTTATTCAAGCTATGACATAAAGAACAACTACAATAATTTTTACTGCCCAGGCTGCGGCGGCAGTCTTGTCACAACTCTCAATCAATATAATTTTGATGTTGGTTTGACTTATCATATTTTAGGCGGCCGAGTTTCGCCGGTGGTCGGAGTAATAGCCGACTACACCCGGCGAAGTTATTCAGATCGAATTCGTTATGGTTCAAATACCGGTTCGACTCGGGGTTCTAATTCCTTTGACGGGGGATTTCTGGTCGGAGTAGACGTTTCGGCAACCAAAAAACTAACGGTGGGTATGGATATTCGATATCTCATGAATTTCAGTTACCGCACCGACGACGCACTAGCTTATAACGTAGGTTATCAGCAAGGCGATCCCATTGAATCTCTCAATTACTACTTTGCCACATTAAGTTTGAAATTGTCCTTATAATCAAAAGCGCTTCAGGATGAGGCGCTTTTTTTTGTTCAAAATGACAAAACTTCAAAACTCTGGCATCCTGTTGTTATGCACATGACTTCTAAAAGTTTACTCTTATTTCTAGTCCTTTCAGTTTTCGGAACACCCGATGCTTTTGCAACAAAACAAATGGTTCTTAAATCAGTGGGTGCCGTAGGTGGCAAGGTCATTACAAACCGCGATGTTGAAGCAAATTACATCGTAGATAGGGTGCTGTATAATAATGGTTCCTATACTCCTATTAGTCTTGGCACCGAAGAATTTAACTCGGCTCTAGATCGGCTGCTAGTCGAATATATGGTTTTTGAAGAAGCAACGGAGTTTGGTGTGGCAAAGGTAGCCGATTCTGAAGTTGACCAATCTTTTGGCTCCGTAAAAACTAAATTAAATAACACGGGCCCCATTCATTCAAATTGGTCTTTGTTAGGATACTCAGAGCCGCAGCTCAAAGAAATGGTGGGAAGAAAACTTCGCTCCAATCGATTCATTAAATATAAGTCTAACTCCAGTTACGTTCAGGTCAGCGACGAAGAGGCTCGGGATTATTTTAATAAAAACCAATTAAAATTTGGAACGGCTGAATTTGAAGGATTTAAGGTCAATATCAAGAAATTTCTTGGTAAGAAAAATGCCGACGATCGGCTCCGAGAATGGTTTGAAATTCTTCGAAAAAAGCATAAAGTAAAAAATCTTCAAATTGCCAATGAAGGGCACAGTGTTAAAGCACCGGCCGATCAATAGTTCCGATCTACCTGATATTCTAAAGATCAATAATCAAGTTCAACTCAATCCGTGGACTCAAGCCGATATTGAAGTCGAAATATCAAAACAATGTAATTTTTCTAAAGCAGCACTCAAAGAAGATAAACTCGTTGGCTATTTGCTGGTTCGAGAGTGTGGCAAAGATTTAGAGATTATGTCCATAGGAGTTGACCAAAAGCATCAACGCTCCGGTATAGGAAGCGCGTTATTAAAAGAGTTAATCCAATCTAAACCGCCATCCACAGAGCTTTTTTTAGAAGTAAGTCATGAAAATCAACCGGCACAGGCGATCTATTTAAGGATGGGGTTTGAAACCTACTTGGTTAGAAAATCCTATTACGGAGATGGCAGCAACGCCCTCTGCATGAAACTTCGCCTTGCAAATCCCTAATGGTTTTGATAAGTTTCCCTCAATTTAGTAGAACCAATGTTAATAAAAGACTCGTTTAAAATCTGGAGTCTATTATTTTCCTTAGTTCTAGGCGCTTTGGTGGGCCATTTGGCCCTTTTTTTTTATTATTAGGCAAAAAATTTGGATATTGAAAAAATTGTTACCCTTATAAGTCCCGTAGTAGAAAAGAGTGGGTATTCACTCTACGACGTGGAATTCATAGGGAGAACGCTACGCGTCAGCATTGATAGGACCGAAGGAATTAGCCTTCAGGATTGTGTCGACTTGAGCCGCCTCATAAACCCACTTTTAGATGTTGAGGACGCGATCCCGGGCGGTCGTTACGAATTAGAAGTGAGCAGCCCTGGTCTTGATCGCAACCTTCGAAAACCTCCCCATTTTCAGTCCGTAGTGGGCCATAAAATTCATGTGACAACAGAGGTTCCCTTATCGAATTGGAACGGGGGGCTAGAAGACAGTTTCTTCCGCAATCGAAAGAATATTAGTGGAATACTAACTTCATTTGACGGGGTCACCATTGCTCTAAACACCGATGGTCGTGACGTTAAAATTCCACTGTCAGCAGTTGCAAAAGCATATGTAGATTTTGAAATGAAAACGACACCAAAGAAGGGAAAGAGAGTAGAAAATGGCTGATGGTATCTTATTTTCTGAGTTAAGCCGAATGATAGATCAGGTCGGCAAAGATAAGGGCATTGATAAGAAAATTATTATCGAGGCTGTGAAGATGGCCATGGAAACTGCCGCAAGAAAGAAATTTGGTGTCAATAAAGAGATCGAAGCACAATTTAACGAAGAAACCGGTGAGCTTGAAATTTTTGAATTTCGCACCGTCGTCGAAGAGATCGACGTTGAAGACACAGATATTCTCTTAGAAGACGCTCGAAAGCTGGATTCCGAAGTTCAGATTGGCGATAGTTTAGGAATTAAACTTGATTCCTCTCAACTAGGTCGAATCGCGGCACAAACTGCAAAACAAATCATCGTTGGGCGAGTTCGTGATGCTGAACGAGAAATCATCTACGCCGAGTTTCAAGAGCGAAAAGGTGAAATCGCCAGCGGCATAGCCCGCCGAGTTGAACGAGGAGCTATCGTTGTTGATTTAGGTAGAACAGAAGCCTACCTTCCTCAGAGAGAACAAATTCCCGGCGAAATTTTTAAGCCAGGAGACCGAATTCAAGGATATATTGCAGACGTTCGACAAAGTTTGAGGGGCCCTCAGATTATAATGTCTCGAGCTGACGAGCGATATCTCTCAAAACTTTTTGAGATGGAAGTTCCTGAGATTTACGACGGAATAGTTGAAATCAAAGCTGCTGCCCGTGAGCCCGGAAGCAGAGCTAAGATTGCTGTATCCAGTAAAGACCCGTCTGTTGATCCAGTAGGCGCCTGTGTTGGTATGAAAGGCAGTCGAGTCCAAAATATCGTTCAAGAATTAAAAGGCGAAAAAATTGACATCGTCTCTTGGCATGAAGATTCCACCCGGTTTGTCTGTAATGCCTTAGCTCCAGCTGAAGTAAGCAAGGTCATTATCGATGAAGGTTCTAGAGAGATGGAAATTGTAGTGCCCGATAACCAACTGAGTCTTGCCATTGGTAAAAAAGGCCAAAACGTGCGTTTAGCGGCCAAACTTTCTGGTTGGAAGTTAGATATCTTAAGTGAAACCAAGGTCCAAGCCAAAACCCAAGAGGCTATTTTCAACCTCATGTTAATTCCAGGTATCAGCGAAACCATGGCTCAAAACATTTACCAATCGGGCTATGCTTCGCTTCAAGAAATTTCAAAGGCAGCCGTAGACGATTTGGCTCAAATTCCTGGCTACGATCAAGATAAAGCCCAAAAGCTTTTAGACACTGTAGTTGAAGTTATTAAGAGTTATGCAGACAGTGGCAAGCCCTTACCACAGAGTGAAGCAGCAGTGATTGCCAAGAGCAGTGGTGCTAGTGGCGCGAAAGCCTTAGCTGAAGCTAGACTGAAAATGGAATTAAGTGCTTTAAAAGCTGCGACTAATAAGATTTCAGAAGAGCCGCAAGAAAAAACACCTGAACAATTAGAAGCAGAGGCTGCAGCCGCTGAACTCTTAGAGATTCGGGGTGTCGGTGAGACAACGGTTGAACAGTTAAAGGCTGCGGGCGTTAAGAGTTTAGATGATTTACTAGCAAGGTCAGAAGAAGAACTGAGTGCCATCGATGGTATCGGTGAGAAAAAAGCTAAGCAGCTCAAGACAGATGCTGAAGCCTACAGAAAAGAAAACTAATTCAAAGGACGGCGAGTGGAGCAAATTAAAGTATTCGAATTGGCAAAACAAATGGGCATGGAAACCATCGCCCTCATGGACAAACTTCGGGAATTCAAAATTCCTGTTAAAAGTCACATGGCTGAATTGGATGAAATCCTGGTCGCACAGATCCAGGTAAAATTTGACGAAGAAAAAAAGACCACTCCTAAAAAAGCGACTAAGACCGTCAGAGCTAAAAAAGCAGCATCGTCTGCAAGCCCTGCAATATCATCAAACATAATTAAGAGTAACTCTACTGCAGCAAAGGCCCCTGTAAAAGCTACTTCAAAACCTGCGGTTAAAGCGGTAACGAAGGCGAGTGGTCCGGTAGAATCAGCACTTCCTTCTAGTCGAACAGTCATTAGAAGAAAAGCAAACGCCCCTGAACTAGTCCAACCTGATGCAGTTGAAATAGCAGAACAAAATATTGAAGGAGATGCCCAACACGCTGATTCGGTTGAGGGTTTAGAGCATGGGAGGACGGATGTAGAAACTAGTTCTCAGTTAGTTGTTGATGAGAAAACACCCGTCAGACCTGGAATGGCCCAAGTTATTTCACGAATTGATCTTCGAGATACAATGGGCTCAAAAGCGCCCGTGATCCCATCAACTCAAGGGACTACTCAGGCTTCCAAAGAAAAAGCTGTCGCCGACGCTCGTGCCGCTAGTGAAGCGACTCTTGAAGCAAATAAATTTGACCGAGAAGCTATTGGAAAACTCATTAAGCAAGAGGCCCTAGCTCAAGCCAAGAAAGCGGCTGCTCTTCTCAGAGAAACAAAAATTGAAACTTTTAACGCAGCCGATTTTAAAAAGCGAGAAATGCTTTTTCAACCCAAAAAGAAAAAAACACTTACTGGCAGGGCAGCTCAGAAGACACAAATCACCAAACCCGGCGCTGCAAAGCGTAAAATAAAAATTGATGGATTAATAAATGTATCTGAGTTGGCTCAGGCAATGGGCATAAAGGCCAATGTATTGCTAAAAAAACTCTTGGCCATGGGTTCAACTGTTGCCATCACAGATGTTTTAGATTTCGAAACGGCTCAAATTACTGCGACAGAGTTTGGATTTGAGGTTGAAAACATAAACCGAACAGATGAGCAATTGATTGCCGAAAATTCCGATGTAGTCGATAAGACGATGCAATCGAGGCCACCTGTTGTTACTGTTATGGGGCACGTTGACCACGGAAAAACCTCCCTTTTAGATTCTATTCGAAAAGCAAACGTGGCTAGCGGTGAAGCGGGAGGCATAACTCAGCATATAGGTGCTTACAGCGTTGAAATCAATTCTAAGAAAATCACTTTTCTAGACACTCCTGGCCATGAGGCTTTTACCGCAATGCGAGCGCGCGGTGCAAAAGTTACTGACATCGTCATTTTGGTCGTAGCTGCTGATGATGGAATTATGCCCCAGACAAGAGAAGCAATATTACACGCAAAAACTGCAGGCGTTCCCATTATCGTGGTCGTTAACAAAATGGATTTGCCCGCTGCTAATCCTCAAAAAGTTTTGCAAGGTTTAACTGAATTTGAGTTAGTTCCTGAAGAATGGGGCGGAACAACAATCGTAGCGAAAGTTTCTGCGACGAAAAAAGATGGAATTAAAGAATTATTAGAAATGATTTTGCTGCAAGCCGAAGTTTTAGAACTTAAAGCTAATCCCAACAGACCTGCCTCAGGAACAATTATTGAAGCAAGACTTGAACGGGGCTGCGGAACTGTAGCCACCATGCTTGTTCAACAGGGAACAGCTAGAATTGGTGATATTGTTGTCGCGGGAGTTGTCTCAGGCCGAATTAGGGCTATGAATGATGACAAGGGAAAATCGGTAAAGCAAGCCTCGCCTGGTGATCCCGTTGAGATCACAGGTTTAGACGCTGTCCCCAGTGCAGGCGATGTATTTGATGTAGTAAAGAGCGAAGAAGTGGCAAAAGAAATCATTGAGAAACGAATTTCAAAAACTAAAGCTAGTCAGGCCACCCCTGCTCTCAAAATGTCCCTAGAAGACCTATTTGCAAAGGTTCAGCAATCTGATGTTAAGGAATTAGCGGTCATAGTAAAGGCTGACGTGCATGGGTCGGCTGAAGCTCTTAAAGAATTGCTTAATAAGTCTTCCAGCGAAAAAGTTCGCCTGAAAGTACTTTCAAGTACTGTTGGTGGTATTACTGAGAGCGATGTTCTTTTGGCTTCCACAAGTAATGCTATTATCATTGGGTTTAACGTAAGGCCAGAGTCGGGAGTTGGTGCAGTAGCAGAACGCGAAGGTATAGAAATAAAAACTTACTCTATAATCTACGAGGTGATTGACGATATTAAAAAAGCAATGACCGGAATGTTGGCGCCGACCTTTGTTGAGAAAGCTCTGGGACGAGCAGAAGTTCGATCTCTGTTCAACGTCCCAAAGGTGGGGACAGTTGCTGGTTGCATGGTTGTCGATGGTAAAGTAACTCGGCAATCTCAAGTTCGCTTGCTTAGAGACAGTCGAATCATTTACGAAGGAAAACTTGCATCTCTGAGGCGTTTTAAAGATGACGCCCGCGAAGTTCAAAGTGGTTATGAATGCGGTATTGGTATCGATAACTATAACGACCTTAAAGTAGGCGATGTTATTGAAGCTTATACCAAAGAACAAGTAGCGAGCTTACTGTCATGAGCGAAGGCCGCAAACCCAGATCCCATAGACCCGATCGAATGGCTGACTTTGTACGCGAAGAAGTAGCCCAGTTTTTGTTGAACGGACTAAAAGATCCAAGAATCGGATTTATCACTGTTACGAATGTCAAAATGACGGTCGATTTAAAAACTGCACGTGTCTATTATTCGGTATTTGGTTCTGACAAGGAAAAACAAGAAACAGAAGAGGCCTTGTCTGAGTCTTTAGGAAAGATTCGTTCGCATTTATCCAAAAAAATGCATACCCGATTTAGTCCAAGATTAGAATTTTTTGTAGATGAAGGACTTGAAAATAGTTATCGAGTTCAGGAACTCTTAGGAAGTATCAATCGTGCTGAAACCTGACCTTAAGAAAAAATTCGCAAACCTCATCAAAACAAACGACAAATTCTTAGTCTCAGGTCATCAAGGACCCGATGGAGATGTTATCGGTTCCACCTTGGCCATGACCTTGGGCCTTAAAAAACTTGGTAAAAGGGCCTTGGCCTATAATTCTGATGGCTGTCCGCAATTCTTAAAGTTTCTTCCAAAATCAGAAACTGTGGTCAGTGAAATTCCAAAATATTTTTTAGACGCCATTTTGATTACTGTGGATTCAGGCGATCTTCAAAGGCTCGGGCCCACAATTGAAAATTTTGGCTTTAGAGAAATTTGGAATGTGGATCATCACCAAAGTAACACACGATTCGGCAAACATAATTTTATCGATGTCAAAGCAGGTAGTACGGGTCAAGTTGTGATGGAGCTTTTGGAGAGTTGTCGCGGATTTAAATTAACAAAAGAAATAGCAAACTCTATATTTTGCACGCTAAGTACCGACACAGGAAGTTTTAGGTACAGCAATGCGACGACTGAAGTATTTGAATTAGCCTCAAAATTAGTTCAAAATGGCGCGCGACCTGAACTTATTAGTGAAGCTCTCTATGAAACTTACCCTCAGCGACGTCTTGTTCTGATGCATAAAGTTTTGGGTACAATGAAGTTTGAACAAAACGGTCAATTGGCTAAAATGTTTCTTACCCAGGCTGATCTCGATGAGGCAGGAGCTTTGGGAGAGGACTCTGATGAGTTTGTTAATTTGCCTAGGGGTGTAGTAGGTGTAAAAGTGGTTTGTTTTGTGAAAGAAAAATCTCCTGATCAATGGAAGATTTCTCTGAGATCCCGAGGAAATCTAAATGTTCTTCCTGTGGCCCAAGCTTTTGGCGGCGGTGGCCATAAGTTAGCAGCCGGTTGTACAATCAGCGGATCGAAGAATGAAATAGAGAAGAAACTTGATCAAGAATTAACCAAACACGGTTATTTCTCATGAACAGTCTCAATGGTGTTGTTTTAGTTGATAAACCCAGCGGAATGACAAGTCACGATGTGGTTGAAGATTTGAGGCGCATCCTTAAAATTCAAGCGGTTGGTCATGCGGGCACTCTTGACCCCTTAGCGACAGGCCTTTTGGTTTGTCTTGTCGGTGAAGCCACAAAACTGAGTCAGTACGTGATGAATGAAGAAAAATCTTATCGAGTTGGTTTGAGATTCGGTATTCGTACGGACTCAGGGGATATTACAGGTAAAGTCATGGCAGAGTGTGATGCGGGAAGCATTGAGATTCCAGATTTGAAAATTAAGATTGACCAACTCGTGGGTGAGATTTCGCTTCTTGTTCCCAAGTACTCGGCGGTTAAAGTCGGGGGACGAAAGCTTTATGAATATGCTCGAAAAAATGAAGATGTAGAAGTTCCTAAAAAGATAATGACCATCCATCGTGCCCAACTCTTAGAATATTCCCAAGGCCAAGCTCTTATAGATATTGATTGTGAAAAGGGCACCTATGTTCGTTCGTGGGTTGAAAAATTAGGAGAAAATTTGGGTGTAGGAGCAACCGTTACGAGCCTTAGACGATTAACCTCTGGGGCTTTTAAAGTTGAACAAAGTCAAACAGTTAGCGAGATTTCCGAGAAACTAAATGAGGGAGATGGCCCCTTGGTTCCTATGGAGGACGTCTTAGGAGCTTGGCCGGCGCTAATGGTATTTAACCGAGATCAAACTTTATTAAAAAATGGCCAAATTCCACGAGGAATATTTGGTCAAATTTCTCAAATCGATGTGAAGCACGGGATTCGTTTACTTGATGATCAAGGGCAGCTTTTGGCGCTTGTGGTCAGGGATGATGAAAAAGGAATTAAACTTGCGAGGGTCTTTAAAAATTGATAACAACACGTTCTCTAGTTGGTTCGCTTTGCCGCCGGCCAAACTGGATTAAGGAGTAGATCATATGGCAATAGATAAAGAGTTAAAGCAATCCACAATCAAAAAGCATCGTCGAAGCGAACTGGACACGGGTAGTCCCGAAGTTCAAATAGCTTTGCTGACGAATCGAATCAATGATTTGACGGGCCACTTCAAAACCCATGTCAAGGATACTCATTCTCGCCGTGGTCTTTTAAAAATGGTTGGTCAACGTCGACGCCTTTTGGAATACCTTAAGCGACGCGATACAAGTAAATACAAATCGCTGATCGAAGACCTAGGTATTCGTAAATAATTAATCTTTGTCGTGTCACAAACAAGTGCAGACGTCAATTTTAGATAAAGGGAGGCCATTATGGCCCAACATCCGAGTTGGAAAGTAGTTAAAGAAACATTTAATTTTGGAGACAAAGCAATCACTCTAGAAACTGGCAGGCTTGCAAAACAAGCAGATGGCGCGGTTTTAGTGTCGTGCAATGAAACAACTGTTTTAGTAACAGTGGTATCTGATCGTGAAGCCAAGCCGGGCCGAGACTTTTTTCCGCTTACCGTCGAGTACCAAGAAAAATATTATGCTTCAGGCAAGATTCCCGGCGGATTTTTTAAAAGAGAAGCCAAACCATCGACTGATGCGACTTTGACTGCACGCCTTACTGATAGACCGCTGCGGCCCTTGTTCCCCAGTGGGTATATGAACGATACTCAAATTGTTGCCACAGTACTTAGCGCAGATAACACAGTTGAACCTGGAATTTTGGCGGGTATTGGAGCCTCTGCGGCTCTTCATATTAGTGATATTCCTTTTGGTGGTCCCATTGCCACATGCCAAGTGGCCCGTGTTGATGGAAAATTCATCGCTATACCGAGCAGAGAACAAATTGAAAATGGGGATCTTGAACTCATCGTCGCCGGAAGTAAAACTGCCGTTCTCATGGTTGAGGGTGGTGCAAAGTTTATTTCAGAAGCTGATATGCTCGAGTCTATAAAATTTGGTCATGAGACATTACAGGCTGCTATCTCTGCTCAAGATCGGCTTCGAAAATCTGTTGGTAAAACAAAAAGAGAATTTGTGCCCGCTGAAACAGATTCAGCGTTTAGAAAAGAAGTGGAATCCTTTTTAAAGCCAAGAATTCGTGAAGCACTTCTTATTAAAGAAAAACTTGCCCGCTATCAAGGATTTGACGAAGCAAAGACCCAAGCAAAAGAGCGGTTTTTAACTGATGGCTCCATGGCCCCTGAACTCTTAGAGCAAAGAAAAAAGGAATTAGGGAATATTGTCGAGGATGTGAAATACACTGTTTCAAGAGAGATGATTATTAAAGAAAAACATCGTATTGATGGGCGCTCCACTACAGACATTCGACCCATAACCTGTGAAGTGGGGCTGTTGCCACGGGCGCATGGTTCAGGCCTTTTTACTCGTGGTGAGACTCAAGTATTAGGCGCAGTGACTCTTGGTACTAGCGATGATGAACAGCTTATTGATTCTGTTGCGGGCAACTACTACAAAAGATTTATTTTGCACTATAACTTCCCTCCCTATAGCGTTGGCGAAACAGGACGAATTGGATCCACAGGCCGACGTGAAATTGGCCATGGTGCACTTGCTGAAAGAGCATTGAGAGTCATCATGCCTGATCATTCCAAATTTCCTTATACGGTTAGAATAGTTGGCGAAGTATTTGAATCCAACGGCTCTTCGTCGATGGGCACCATTTGCTCAGGCTGTTTAGGAATGATGGATGCAGGAATTCCTGTTATTGAACCCGTCGCTGGAATCGCCATGGGATTAATTAAAGAAGGAAACGACGTCGCTATTCTCTCAGATATATTGGGTGACGAAGATCACCTCGGAGATATGGATTTTAAAGTAGCCGGTGGAAAATCAGGTATTACCGCCTTTCAAATGGACATCAAAATTGATGGTGTAACCTTCGACATTATGAAAACGGCATTGGCCCAAGCAGCTCAAGGGAGAGCCCATATTTTGGCTGAGATGAATAAGGTATTAAGTGAACCGCGAAATGACATTAGTCGTTATGCTCCAAGAATTGAAACCATTCAAATTAAGCCAGATAAAGTCAGAGAAGTTATCGGCCCCGGAGGCAAAATGATTAAATCAATCATAGAGGCCACCGGTGTTAAAATTGACATCGAAGATGATGGCAAAATTCATATTGCCACCAGCGATCCTGAGGCAGCTAAAAAAGCCATCTTGATGATTAAAAATATTTGTGCCGAAGCTGAGGTTGGCAAAACTTACCACGGTAAAGTTAAAAAGATTATGGATTTTGGGGCTTTTGTTGAGATCTTACCAGGCACGGATGGACTCCTTCATATTTCTGAAATTGCCCATGATCGAATTCGAGCTGTAGGTGATGTTTTAAAAGAAGGAGATGAATTGGACGTGCAAGTTTTAGACGTAGATCGAGCCGGCAAGATTAAATTGTCCCGAAAAATTCTTTTGGCTAAATCTCCCTAACTTCTATGTTTCGAAAAACCGTTTTAGATTCAGGAATAACGGTTGTAACTGAAAATCATGAGCATCAACGAGCTGTCTGCGTTGGTGCTTTTATTTTAACGGGTACCCGCGACGAGGATTCAAAGCACATTGGGATCACTCACTTCGTCGAGCACATGATTTTTAAGGGGACAAAAAATAGAAATGCGTCAGAGATTTCTCGATCTTTAGAGTGTGTGGGGGGTGAACTCAATGCTTACACAACCCGGGAGTACACTTGTATTCATGCCCTTTCTCTCAAAGAAGATCTCAATTTGGACATTGACGTCATCGGCGATCTCATTTGCAATGCCCGTTTTTCACCGTTGGAATTTGAAAGAGAAAAAAAAGTCATCTTGCAAGAAGTGGGAATGACCGAAGACACTCCTGAAGAGTTTATTTTTGATTTATTTTTTGAGCGAATCTATGGGAAGTCTTCTTTGGGTTGGCCCATTTTAGGATCAGCAAAAAGTCTTGACCAAATCGCGCGGGGTGATTTGATCAAATATTATAAAGAGGGTTATTTAAAAGGAAATATTATTGTTGCAGCGGCGGGCTGCCTTGACCACGAGGAGGTTGTAGCTGGAGTTAAGCGAGCCTTTAAGCTGAAGAAAAAATCTCTAAATAAAATGGAGCGTAAGGTACCCGAGTGGATTACAACTAGGGAAGTTGTTCAAAAAGAGGGTGAACAAACCCACATTGTGGTCGGGTTTGAAGGCCTAAGCTACGTTGAACCGAGACGATTTGATTCATTTGTTTTAAATGCCTGGCTCGGTGGAGGAATGAGTTCAAAACTTTACCAGTCCATACGTGAAAAGAAAGGTCTAGCCTATACGGTTTACTCTAATCTTACCTAATTCACTGATTGTGGCGCTCTCACTGTCTATGTGGGTACCGATGAGAAGAGCGCCCCGCAGGTCATCGATGCAGTTTATCGCGACGTCAAAGAATTAAAGAAAAAGAATTTAGATTCTGACTCGCTTCACCTTTTTAAACAGCAGGTTCGTGGTGGAGTTTTGCTCGCCGCAGATGATATGGAAAGCCGTATGACGTCGTTAGGCGTTAATGAAATGAACTTTGGAGATTATGTTTCAGTAGAATCAGTTGTTGAGTCGATTGAAAAAGTCAAAGCCGCTGATGTTCGAGATTTGGCCAATGAGTTATTAACCCATGATAAAATGGCTGTGCTTGTGATGGGCGAAGTAAATGTGAACAAGATGAAAAAACTGATTGCGGGCTAATATTTAGAACATGGAAAAGATTCGGATTAAAATAAGAAAACTTCATTCTGCTTTGGAATCCATTCCTACTTACCAATCTGATGAAGCCTGTGGTGCTGATGTTTGTGCTTTTTGGGATGGCAGTAGTGGGTCGATTGCGTTGAAGCCCAATGAAAGAATGTTGATTCCCACAGGCTTATCTTTTGAAATTCCAAAAGGATATGAAATTCAAGTGAGGCCTCGAAGTGGATTAGCGGTGAAATCTGGCATTACGATTCTAAATTCTCCTGGGACCATTGATAGTGATTATCGAGGTGAGTTACAACTCATTGTCATTAACTTAAGTGATAAAGAATTTATTATTAAAAATGGAGATCGTCTAGCTCAACTGGTCGTGGCTCCTGTCATAAGAGCCGAATTTATTGAATCCCAAGAGCTGGCAGTTTCGAACAGAGGAAGCGCCGGATTCGGTAGTACCGGGTTAGATAAAAATATATGAAAATTTTCTAGAAAGCAAAAGCAAATCCTGACCAATTATCAAACCTAACATCGTCTCCAAATTTCGAAATATTTAGTTTACTGAGATCCGTGTTCTAATTCTTTATGAATTTGATCAAGACTTGCAGGTGTGTAGTCTTGAACTTTAATGTGGTTAGAAGTGATGTCCATAATTATTCCGTAAAACCAAATAAGAATCACAAATCCACTGGCTGCACCCACCATTTGGAATACTTTTTTCTTATCTAAGAGAAAATTTTCGACTAAACCCGTGACTAAGAGCCCCGCTGAAATAACTATACCTAATAAACTAATAAAATTTACGGGTCTCGCCAATGGCGAAATAATTTCTAAAATTTCTGAAGGTATGAGAGCCATAACAGCTACGATAAATAATTTTCTAAATTCTAGTTCAGTTTTTAGCCAAAAAAGGCAGGTGTAATAGAAAAACCCGGCTAATATAAATGTGACGGCGAGGCCTCGAACGGGGCCGATAATAACACCGCCAATAACACTTAAGAAATTTCTAGAAACAATTCCACCTAGAACACTTGATCCGCCCGCCAATACCACTTCTAACATTATTACGGCCGGCCAATCCCATGATGGGACAGATTTCATGGATTCAAAAGGGTGTTTCAAAAAGCTAGGTAAAAAGAAAATTACTTCTTTTAGCCTGGCTTTGAGGTCTTCGGCACTAAGATTAAAGGCCCATCGGGGAGTCTGAGGAGGTATATTGCTCATGTTGTCATTGTGATGTCTTGAGAGCGTGTTCTGCAAGAAAAATGCAATGTTCTAAAAAGGTTTCGTGGGCTGTTTTTTCGTTTGCCGGCCAAGGTTTTCTCCCTACAACTTGAAGGTGATCGCCAGGAAATTCGCACCAAATACTTCCAATGCTTTTTGCGATGCGTTGGGAAGCCAAGGGTACGAGGCCGTCATTTTCTGTAGGCAATTTCATTTTTCTCAAAATTCTAGTGAGCAAACGATGTTGCAACGCCACTTTTCGGGCTCTTGGAATATCTAAACGAGGATTACTTATGATCGCTGTGACTAAAACGTCGGTCGGTTTAACAAAATTATTTAATGCGCGGGTTGCGGACTCTTTGGTCAGAGTTTCGTTGATACTCGCAAAGAGATTTAGGCCTAGCTTTCGTCCTTTGGCGCCATAATCTGCCCACGGGGTACCGCCGAAAACGGGACTCACCAGTGTGACACTTGAAATACGTCCCTTAAGATGGGGGCGACACATGAGTTCCAAAGAATTTACAGTGGCAAGGGAATGAGCAATTATGTGTATTTTCTTATGTACATTTAATATTTCAGTGAGCTGATCTTCGAATTGTATTATACGAACTTTGTTTGGTCCTCTCCAATTGGATTTTAGTTCGTAAGTGAGAAACCCTTGGTCTTTGAGATATTCAGGAATTCCGTGCCAATAATCTCGAAAATGAAAGATGCTCTTTAAGCCATGAAGAAAACAAATGGGGTAGGGGGAGATAAGGTAGTTATGTCTTTCCGATGATCGGGGAATTTGACGCATCAAAAATGACCAGTAAATTTCATTCCCAAATCCATACTTGTTGGGTCATCCCCAGACGCCATTGGCAAGTGGTTGGTCAATTCAATGCCGGCGCTGGCTTGACCGGTAATCCAATATTCACCACCAAAAGCTAAAACTGTGCAGGCACTATTGAATGATTGATCAGGGGAACCTGCGATTTTAACTGAATAGGATCTGCTTCCCACTCCCAAACCGCCGTGTAAAGTAAGAGCCGTCAATATGGGTTTGTCGTAGAGCAGGCGAAGTTCAAATCCACTCGAGGCAAGACGTGAGCGACCCATATTAGATTCGGGGTATCCCACGACATGACCTTCTGCAATCCAATTCTCTGAAAAAAGATCAGCTCCGAAATTAAGGTCAAATCCCTTAATTCCGCCGCGCTCTCTGATTCCTGGTGAAATCTGAAAGTCTTGAAACGAATTTAATAGGGCAACTCCAGCGTGAAGTCTCACTTCGTCAAATATGGAGAGCTCGTCTTGAGAATTTTCATAGGAAACCCCAGGATATGGTATCCTTAAATCGTCATAACCTGAATATGGTGCCCCGAAGCCCCACGACGATGTGAAAATGAGCGCGAACGAAAAAAATATTCGATGGCAAGCCTTGGATCCTGTCAACATTTTCCCACCCCCAACTAAATTTTAACTCAATATGATAGACTCTGCCCCGTCAAAAATCTGACTTTTCATTGATCACAATGAATTAGATAATGATGACTGATGATCACTGTGAAATCAGAATGCTATTGCGCCCTTTGCCGAAACAAAAGAACGGTTTATGCGAAACGGTCCTTAAGTCTAGTTAACTATTTGTTGGCTGCCGCCTTTACCGTAGCTTTAACTTGGTTGCTTTGGCATCAAGCCGATGCAAGGGGGCTTCTAATCTATATTGGGGCCATCGCAATCGCCGAGATTTTCATTTTGCTTCGAAGGAGAACGGGTTTGGCTTGCCCTCATTGTGGATTTGACCCAGTTTTGTATTCCCGAAATCAAGCCACCGCCCGTGATTTAGTAATTAAACACCTTGAAACTCGACAAGAAGATCCCAATGTATGGCTCGCCCGGCGGCCACCCATTCGGGGAGCTTCGAGAAGAAAGAAAAACAAAGATTCCACAAGAGAAATCATAGTATAACACGTTTCATGGGATATTGGTTAGCTGGAATTATTTTCTTCTTCATTACCTTCGGTCCACGTTTTTACTCATTCATGAACTATGGATTCGGATTTTCAGATTTGGGTCTCTATTCCCAATTTTTGGCCGCGCTTTCTCATAACAATTTTAATCCCTTCATCCCCTCTTGGGGAAAGGAGTTTTTTAAAATTAAATCTCAACCAATTTTAGTTTTGCTCTACCCCTTGAGTAAGTTTTCAATTTCTCCCGTTTGTTTTTTATTTCTAGATGAAATTTCAATATTCATGACTGCCGCAGTTTGCGCTCGGCACTCCAAAAAATCGGGACATCCTCAAGTTTTTAATTACGCTTTATTTTTTGCAGTCCTATTTTCTCAGAGTTATTTTTCGGTCCTTCATGGGGCTGCTCGAATGACTCTTTGGGCACAGATCCCTCTGGCTCTTTTGGTGAGTGAATTTTTTTTAAAAAGAAGAATATTGTTTTTGTTCACGTTTTCAACTCTTCTTATCGCATTGGATCTCAATTTTTGGATTCTAGGTGTTGCGTTGGGAGTTATGTCGCTTATCACGAGATCAAATCGCTGGAACTTTAAAGCTAGAGTTTTAACATCCGCCCCAATCCTAGTGCCTTCTATTTTGGGATTTTTAGCAAGTGGAGGGTTTATTTTTGACAGGGAACTCTTTTTTCAAATCCACCAAGACAATTTATTAAACTGGTTTATCGGGTTTTGGTTTTTGCCACTGCTTTGCCCAGAGATGCTAATAGCGGCATTTTTGGCATTAGGGGTTCGGTTGAGTTCAAGTTTTCATGATCCGAGTATTCTAATACCATTGGGGGCTATAGGCAGTTCTATGGTTTTGGTAAGACTGAAAATTCGTGACGACTGGCTTGTTAAGTTATTTAGTTCAGGCCTTGTGGCCACGGCAATTTATCTCAATTTGATTTCAAGTGATCCTTTTTTTAGCTTTTGGAAAAATGATCGTTGGATCGTTACAGAAAACTCTACGGCCATATCTAATATGGTAGCAAAAATTTCCCCCCAGAATTCTGTAGCTGCGAACGATTTCATTTCACCCCATTTAGCTTTTACCAAATATATGATTTCATTGGGAGCAACGGGGCCGGGGTCCCCGGTTGACTATGTCTTGAGCGTGCATGAGTCAACTCATTATGATAGAGATCCTCGATACACGTTGGTAGAAAGCCATAGTTCTAGTGGTGCTAGACTTTTACATAAAATTAAGTAATTAATATCTATTATATGAAGAAACTCATCGTAATTCCCACCTATAACGAACGCGCCAACATCATTGAACTTATGAAAGCCATTTTTCTGATTGTGCCCGATACGAGTATATTAGTCGTTGATGACGGGAGCCCTGATGAAACGGCTACAGCGGTTTTGGAGTTTAACAAGATTGAAAAGCGAACTTTTCTGTTGCAACGTACAGAAAAAAAGGGCCTTGGCCCTGCCTATGTGGCGGGATTTAATTGGGGATTAGAACGGGGTTACGAATTTATTTCTGAAATGGATGCCGACTGGAGCCATCCCCCTCGTTTTTTGAAAGCCATGCACGAGATGGCTGTGAATTGCGATTTTGTCGTAGGCTCTCGTTATGTTAAGGGTGGTGGATCTATTAATTGGAGTTTTTTTAGAAAACTTATTTCTCGGTTTGGAAGTCTTTATTCCCAAATTATTTTAGGTGTTCCCATCAATGACTTTACCGGTGGGTTCAACGGATGGCATGCCAAAGTTTTGCAAGCTGTGGATTTATCTTCTATTGCCTCTGATGGTTACAGTTTTCAAATTGAATTGAAGTATCGCGCTGCCAAACTTGGTTTTTCATTCAAAGAATTTCCGATAATTTTTGAAGAGCGTCGAGAAGGTCAGAGCAAAATGTCTTCGGCCATTGTTCGCGAAGCAATTTGGAAGGTTTGGGCCATTCGGCTGAATCAAATAAATAGGCAAGACGACGTCGCTTCAAAATCTTTGGGCGGTAAATCCAACTAATTTTTTTCTCAAATGTTAGGAAGTAGTGCCGCATAAGGTAAAAGGTGCCTGGCACCCTGGGATACCCTTATATTTGCGGAAAAACCGCCAGGCACCTATATATTCCATTTGGGGAAGAGGGACTTGACGTTTTTTTTAAGTTGAATGCTTAAGTCTTCTTCGGAAACACCTTTGATTGAAGCAACAACTTTTGCCGTATGGGCCACAAAAGCAGGTTTATTCTTTTTACCTCTCATTGGGACCGGCGCTAGGAATGGAGCATCGGTTTCAATTAGCAATCGATCGAGGGGTACGGTCTTTACTATGTCTCTTAAAGTTTGAGCATTTTTGAAGGTGATCACACCGCTTATACTTATATAAAATCCGACATCCAGGGCGGCACGGGCAAGTTTTTCGGTCCCAGAAAAGCAATGCATCATACCGGTATTTCTACCTTTGCATCGTTTAAGTTCATTTGCCGTGTCATCTTCAGCATCTCGAGAGTGAATTTCAACAGGCAAACCGACACTTTGCGCCATTTCCATTTGTCGGCTAAATGCGTTTCTCTGAATATCAGGATCAGAATGGTTGTAAAAATAATCTAAGCCTATTTCACCTATGCCAATGATAAAATTTTCTGGCGCGCGGGACCTTATGGTTGCTTCGACTTTGTCATCATAAAATTTAGCATCGTGGGGGTGTACTCCAAGGGTAGCTGCGATTGTGGGGTAGTGAGCTTTTGAAATATCACAGACTTTGTCAAAGTCTTTTGGATGACAACCAATTGTTATCATATGATTGACTTTTTCTTTGGCGGCTTCATCCAAAACTTGGCCCGGATTTTCTTCAAGCATCTCAAGATGAGTGTGAACATCAATCCACATTTTATTGCAGCCTTGGAAAGAGTGGGCCACCCATCTTGATTGTAGCTTCTTTCATTGAGCCCCACTTCACAGCTTCTTGAAAACTGATCTTATCAGTCAAGACATCTTGCAAACTTGATTGACCGAGACGATTTTGAATTTCTTCGCAGGTATAAGGAATAAAAGGCCAAAGAAAAAGACTGGCGATCCTTAGTCCCTCGGCCACGCTATAGAGGACTGACTTTAGCTCTTCTTTTTTCGCAGGATCTTTCGCCAACGTCCAAGGGGCTTTAGTATCGATATATTTATTCATGCCAAGCAAAATGGCAAAGATACTTTTTAGGACTTCGTTGTAACTAAAAGTCTCCATGGCATTAAAATTAAATTGTGTTGCCGCAGTGTCGATGGTGGTTTGAATTTCGCTATTTGATAGTGGTGCCTGAATAATTCCTTCTAAGTTTTTTTGGATAAGATTAAAGCTTCGACTCACAAGATTGCCTAAGTTATTAGCTAAATCGGCATTGGAGCGCTCCTTAAAATTTTTAATATTAAAGTCCCCATCTTGTCCCATGGGGAATTCTCGAAATAAAAATAAGCGAAAAGCATCTTGGCCGTACTGGGCAGTAAAGGCCAACGGTTCGACTGTATTGCCTAAACTTTTGCTCATTTTTTGACCTTCGATGGTCCACCAGCCAGTGGCAAATATTCTCTTAGGCAGAGGCAGGCCAACACTCAACAAGAAACAAGGCCAATAAACGGCGTGGAACCTTAAAATGTCTTTTCCTAATAAGTGAATCGTTCTGGGGGCACTTTCTGTACCCCAATATTTTTTGAATGTTTCTGGTTTATCTAGTGGACTGAGTGCTGAAACATAATTAATCAGAGCATCAAACCAAACATAAATCACATGGTGGGAACTTTTTGCCTCTGCATCTGATGGAAAAGGTATCCCCCAATTAAAACTCGTCCGACTCACACTTACATCTCGTACCCCTTCTTTGATAAAGGCGACCACTTCGTTTTTTTTTGATTCTGGCAGAATAAAAGTTGGATTTGCCTCAATATGATTGAGAAGCTGACCTGTAAATTTGCTCACTTTGAAAAAGTAATTTTCTTCTTTGATTTTCTTAACATCGCGGCCACAGTTTGGGCATTTACCATTGACTAATTGGCTATCAGTCCAAAAGGATTCGTCGGGTACGCAGTACCATCCTTCGTAATTTCCAAGGTAAATATCCCCCTGAGACATGGCTTTTTTAATCAAATGGATTACGACTTTCTTATGTCGTTCTTCTGTTGTTCGAATAAAATCGTCGAACGTAATCCCCATCTTCTTCCAAGTTGACCTAAATGTTTCGGCTACCTGATCAGTAAATTCTTGAGGCGACTTGCCTAACTTAGCCGCAGCCTCTTGAATTTTTTCTCCATGTTCATCGGTACCAGTTAAAAAATGGACATCTTTTCCCATCAACCTCTCAAACCGGGCTAAAACATCCGCAGCGACGGTGCAATAGGCTGTGCCCAAATGGGGAATGTCGTTGACATAATAGATGGGAGTCGTGATGTAAAATGATTCTTTACTCTTCATCTGAAACGATAACCTGTGAGACGAGTTCGTCTTTTTGAAGATCTTCCCCCACTATTTCTTCTTCATGTATGATCTTCGTTGTCTCAACGGCTTTTTTGGCCAATGTGTCTTGTTCAATAACTCGACCGGCGGGGACATTTTCTATTGTGCCATCGTCAAATTTCACTAAAATCATTTGTTTAAGGATATCAAGTTTTAAAACGATGCCGCAACCACTGCCTTTGCCGTCGCCACCCGAAGAGCATTTTACGCAGTTTCCTAATTTGGGAAGAGTTTTTCGAGCTTCGGCATAGATAGGCTGTTCATAAGCGAGGCAACATTTAAGCCTTCCACAGTTACCACTTACTTTTGTGGGATTAAGAGATAATCCTTGGTCTTTGGCCATTTTAATACTGACATTATGAAAAGACGTAAGAAATTTGCTGCAGCAAGTTTCTTGGCCGCAGGGGCCAAGGCCCCCAGTAAATTTCGTCTCGTCTCGAGCGCCCAATTGTCGCAATTCAACTTTCATTTTAAAAAATCGAACTAAATCTTTAATCAGGTCTCTAAAATCAACTCGATCTTCTGACGAAAAATAAACCATAGCTTTTTTGGCGTTCAATGGAATTTCAATGGCTATCACGTGCATTTTCAAATTACGTTCTGCCACCAGGCTTTTCACTTGAGAAAGAGCTGATTTCTCAAGGGTCTCATGTTTTTCACGGGTTTTAAGATCGTTATAATTTGCAGGTCTTAATACTACAGGAAGCTTTAACTTCAGTGAATCGGGAGGAATAGTGATAGTGGGTTTAGAAACAAACCCGAGCATAACTCCCTTATCTTTAAAATCACATATAACCCTGTCACCTCGCACAAATTTAAAATCTCTTGCATCAAAATCGTAGACGCGGCCCACACTACGAAACCTAACCCCGACAATACGAGAAGTGAAATCTACTGCTTGTGGAACCTGCGGTGTTGGTTGAATTATGGTTTCTGTTTCATTTGTCATTAATTTGTCTCGCCCATTGTTAAAGTAGATTTTGTATCTATCCAAAACTTTTCAAAAGCCAAGGTTTTGTTAACATTGCTTTGGACGTCTTGTTCTAGACGAAAAAGTCTTTGCCCCATACTCAATAATGCCACTGAACTAAATTTTTTGGCAAGAAGTTCGATGATTTCAATTTCATCTGGGGCTAGTGCTAAAGGTGAATGGAGTTGAGAGGCCACGGCGTTTTTAATCACTTGCATCCAACACTGAATTGTAAACAATGCGGTATCCCTATCTTCTGAAAGTTCTCCCATCTTGTTAAATCCCTCATAGACTCTAGAAATGGGTAGATCTCGCAAGGCCACGAGGGCTGACTTTCTTAAGTTTCGATATGTTTCGTCGGTAAATTGTTGAGCTAGGTCTACGCGGCCCTGGGAGAGTCTTAATGCCCAATCTTCGGCAGTAGAAACGATTTGTGAAATTTCGCTTCGGCCCAATGACCCAAACATTATATTTTGGCATCGTGATTGAATTGTTATGGGTAGAGCTCCTTTATTAGACGTGACAAGAATAAAGTAACAATGGGCCGGGGGTTCTTCTAAAGTTTTCAAAAGAGAATTGGCTCCTTGATTTGTCATACTGTGCGCTTGGTCAATTATGGCTATTTTGGAGTGACCTTCAAATGCTCTCAGTGCTAAAGAATTTTGGAGTTGTCTGATTTGTTCAATCTTAATATTTGCCGAATCGCTATTAGAAACAATATGAAGATCAGAATGGTGGCTTGTTTCGACCCGTAAGCAGCTAGAACACTTACCACAGGGCTTGATTTTTTCTTGGCAAAGTAGTCCCTGAGCCCAACCTCGAGCCACTAATTTTTTGCCGACCCCGGAAGGGCCAGAAAACAAAAAGGCAGGGGGAAGTCTTTCGTTTTCTCTCAGTGTTTTGAGAAGACTTGCAATTATTTCTTTATGTCCGATAATTTTGCTAAAAATCATAGAATTTTTCTATTTTTTACTTCCTGCAGTAGTTCTTCAAACAATTGTTTTGGGGTCTTCATTGCGTCTAATACCAAAAATCTTTTGGGTTCATGCTTTGCCAATGTTAAATACTCATCTCTGACCATTTGATGAAATTCTAACTTTTCACTTTCCATCCGATCATCTTCTCTTGAAGCACGTCTGGTTTCAGCCACCTCAACAGTGCAATCAAGTAATACTGTTAAATCGGGAACTAACCCGCTTGTGGCAAAACTATTTAACCAAACTACTTTTTCTTTATCTAATTTTCTTCCGGCTCCTTGAAAAGCTAAACTTGAGTCGGCATACCGATCGCTCAAAATCCAAAATCCTTTTTGCAATAAAGGTTTAATAATGACTTCAACATGTTGGGCTCGGTCGGCTTCGTAGATAAGGAGTTCCGCCCGAGGGCAGGGGGCTTCGCCATTTGTTCGAAGAAGGATATTGCGAAGATCTTTGCCCAATTGGGTTCCGCCCGGTTCCTTCGTGGTTTCAACGGGTAGACCTAAACCTTTCAAGTGTATCTTGAAGTTTTCAAGTAGGCTTGATTTGCCCGACCCATCGATTCCTTCAAAACTTATAAAAGGCATATAAGGGCTTAAATTCTCATAGGTTTTTTGAACTGTCAGCAAAATTAAATCATTTCAAGCTTTTGACCGATTATTACTATCGAGGGCGTGTCTGTGGCAGAAAACCGGGCTAATTTCAAGGTTTTAATTGGTGATGATGACTCGTCTGCGGCACGTCGTTTGAGTGAATTTTTGGGCGAAAGAGGTTTCGCCACGGAGACTATTTTCAATGGCAAAGGTTTAAAAGAAAAAATCTTAAATTGGCAGCCAACCTATGTTGTTTGTGACCTCACTTTTCCAAGCTTTAATGCACCACAATTACTAACTTGGCTTCGCGATCCAGGATTTAAAGACAATCGACCCAAAGTATTTGTGACTTCTGCTCATAACGTCATTTCTAATATCAGAGAATGTATTGGGCTTGGCGCGAGCGATTACATTGTTAAACCTTATAAATGCGAAGACATTCTCACTCGTCTTATTTTTCAAATTCAGAGCAAGCGGGAATTACTTTTTGACGGCACAGCTAGTTCAAAACTTACAGGTGGCGATATTTACATGCACCTTTTAGATATCGTTTTAAGAGAAGCTCTCAGCGGTCGCGATATTGCCGACATTCTCTACAATTTAACAAAAATGATTTCTATTACTCTTAGTGCCGTGAGGTGTTCAGTGATTTCGGTGGCTGAAGATCTTCAAACGGGTGAAGTCAGTGCCAGTTCTGATGATCGGAAAGTTCGGGGCCTCAAGCTTGATATGAATAAGTATCCCGAGGTCATTCATGTGATGAACTCTTCTAAGGCAGTAATTATTGAAGACCTAGAATATGATCCGATGCTTGCTCAAATAAAAAATTTGGTGAAGGGAATTTCATTTAACAGCATGATTGTTTGTCCCGTTAAAAGAAATAACGAAATGTATGGAGTCATCAGTGCCAGAATGGCAAAAGAACACTCAAAATTTAATGATCGAGATATTCGATTTGTCAATCTCGTTGCTCAAATCGTTAGCCTTGTATTAAGCACAAACATTAATATGCCGCACGAGTTTCTTGACGATAATAAGATAAAAGCTTCTTAAGAAATGCGAGCGCAATCAGGGCAAGAATCCAATTGCAAAACTTGATTGGGTCTTGAGCCGTCTCGATAAACAGTAATTCCCTTACATCTTAATTCATAGGCAAGTTGAAAAGCTTTTTTTACTTCTTCGACAGAGCTGCATTGTCGTAGATTTATTGTTTTTGAGACCCCGCTATCTGAGTGCTTTTGAAAAGCGGCTTGAATCTTCACATGGTTTTCAAAACTCAAGTCGCCGGTCGTTAGAAAAATCGATTTGATTTCATCGGGAAGAGGAAGATTTACTAAAGTCCCTTCTTTTGCGCAGGTCTCTAAATCGGTGTACCTAAGATTATGACGTTCCATCAAGGTTTTAAACTGGGGATGAATTTCCCATAATACTTCACCGTCAAGAACATGCCTTTGATAGGCATAAGAAAAGACAGGTTCAATTCCAGCCGATGCATTTGCTAGTAAACTAATGGTCCCCGTCGGGGCAACTGTGGTCAGTGCTGCATTTCTCAAAGGTTTTATACCGCGTTTTTTCCAGAGGCTTTTAGAGTACCCCTCAAAGGGCTCTGAAACCTGAGCTAACTTTTGACTTACTTGGATGCATTGATCCCTGACAAATCTCATAACTTTATCTGCTAATTTAAGGGATTCTGGGCTACCGTAGGGTATCTTAAGTTTTAAAAGTAAATCGGCAAATCCCATGACCCCAAGCCCGATTTTTCTGTGGGCGTGGCAGAGTTTGTTAATCTCTGCAAGTGGATAGTGACAACAATCAATAACTTGATCCAAAAATAGAACGCCAGTTTCAATAAGATGGCCAAATTTGTTCCAGTCAACGCCGTCAGAACCCAGACTAAAAATCGCATTTAGATTTATACTTCCCAAATTGCATGCCTCATAGGGCAATAGTGGTTGTTCCCCACACGGATTTGTCGCTTCGATTTCTCCGGCAGTAGGTGTGGGATTATTTCTATTTATTTCATCTATAAAAATAAGACCTGGTTCACCGGTGGTCCAAGCAGCCAAGCAAAGAGAATCAAAAATTTCTTTTGCTCGAACTGATTTAACAGTTTTGCCATCGCGAGGATCTTTAAGATTCCAGGAACCGGCGTTTCTAACAGCTTTCATAAAATTATCGGTAACGGCCACTGAAATATTGAAGTTCGTGATTTTATTTATGTTTGATTTGCAATTAATAAAGGCCTCCACATCGGCGTGGTCCACTTGGAGGACTCCCATATTTGCGCCACGACGAAGGCCGCCCTGTTTTATGGTTTGAGTTAATTCATTGAACAAAGACAAAAAACCAATGGGCCCGGCGGCATATCCTCCACTTGAATTTACCGAAGATTTTTCACCTCTTAGAGTAGAAAAACTAAATCCTGTTCCTCCACCTGACTGGTGAATGAGGGCCGTTGCCTTAAGCGTATCCATGATACCACTCAGGTCATCAGGGATCGGTAAAACAAAACAGGCCGCCAACTGCCCATTCTTTTTTCCGGCATTCATGAGGGTCGGGGAATTAGGAAGAAATTCTAATGCACTCATGGCATCAAAAAATCTTTTCTCAAGTGACTTTGAACCCCGTGACACAGATTTTGCAACTCGGTGAAACATTTCTTCGGGGGACTCTTGGGAGCCTTTTTTTTTGCGCCAGAGGTAGCGTTGCTTCAAAACAGTGAGTGCATTGGGAGTCAATTGAGCATGGGACACGAGCGTAAGTGTATGATAGGACGATTTTGCGTCAAGTCATTATACAGTTTGGATTTAACAAAAATCATTTTTTGCAGCGCGCGTCCTTTGACAGACTAAGGTCGAGTTAGTATACTAATACTAACAATGACTGAGTGAGGATCGTGGGGCCTCTTCAGTCAATCAAAGGAGTCGCCTATGGACAATAATCTCCACGTCCGCAGATGCCATGTTTGCGGGACAGTGACTGAGAGTTCAGACGAAATTCTCAAATGTAAAGGTTGTTCCAAATCTCTTTTGCCATTTTACTACTTTGATAAACGTAAAATTCGCGAGTATTCTGATAAGCAAGAAAGCGCCAAGTTAGAAAAACTCCCTGATCTGAATGGTTATGGCCCCATACGAGGATTAACCGCCTACTGGTAACAAAGGTCTCATTTTGAAAGTCACCCTGGAAGACATTAAAAAAGCAGCGGAAAATATAAAGCCTTATATTCATCAAACACTTCTAGAGCATTCGGCAAGCCTGAGCGATCTGGTCGGTGCAGATGTTTATCTAAAATTTGAGAATCTTCAACAAACAGGCAGCTTCAAAATTCGTGGGGCGGCAAATAAAGTTTCATCCCTGACCCAACAAGAAAAATCTGTTGGGGTTATTGCGGCGTCAGCAGGGAATCATGCCCAAGGTGTGGCTCTTGTAGCGCAAAAACTTGGGGTCAAAGCAACTATTGTTATGCCTGAAATGAGCCCCCTTATCAAAGTCGCTTCCACAAAACGGTTCGGCGCAGAAGTTATTTTGAAGGGCAGTGCTTACGACGACGCTTACCAAACAGCCTTAGAGCTTCAGAAAAAGCATGGTTCTATATTTATTCATCCTTTTGAAGACGAAAAAATTATCGCCGGTCAGGGGACCATCGGTCTTGAAATTATTAATGCTTGTCCAGAAGTCGACGTGGTCTATATTGCCATTGGGGGCGGGGGATTACTTTCAGGAATTGCCATCGCCCTAAAAGCCCTCAATTCCAAAATAAAAATTATCGGTGTGCAAGCGAGCGGTGCTGATTCAATGGCGCGAAGTTTTAAATCAAAAAAATTAGTCACGAACATTCAAAAAGTCTCAACCATTGCTGATGGAATAGCAGTAAAACAACCCTCTGACGTCATGTATTCACAATTCATTTCTAAACTTTGTGACGATGTGGTCACGGTGAACGATGACGAAATTGCCAAGACCATCGTCTTGTTGATGGAGAGGGCAAAAACTGTCGTTGAAGGAGCAGGGGCGGTGAGTGTCGCAGCTTTGCTCTCGAAAAAATCTAATATAAAATTTAAAAAGGCCGTAGCCGTATTGGGTGGCGGAAATATAGATCTTAATACTCTAGAAAAAGTAATCGATCGTGGTCTTCAAGAAGCAGGTAGGTTAGCCCGTATTCTCGTTTCGGCTCCCGATGTGCCAGGGTCATTGAATCGTCTCACAAGTATTATTGCCGAGAAAAAAGCTAACGTTTTGCAGATTAATCACAACCGCGTCAGCGATCGAATTCACTTAAGAGAAACACTTATTGAATTCACCCTAGAAACCACGGGGCCCGCCCACATCGTTGAAATTAAAAAGAGTTTCGAAGCCATCGGCGCTACTATATTAGAGTAACATTCCCGCTAAGATAGTACTGTTGGGTTGTTCTTCTAAACTATGATTTCACTATCTCCCAAAAGTAAAAGTAACGGAACCCACCTCGGCTTTGTGGTCACTGCGACGGCGGCACGCCATCGTGCTATCAGGGAACCCCGAGAGTTGCTATCCGTGGCCCCTGATGCCGCTGTCTTCGTTGTGGTTCCAAAGGCGAAACGTCAGGTTTCTTCTTTGGAGGGCTCAACTACTTTACCCCAAGCCCCGCCGCCCGGAGTGTTAATGACGAGAGTGTCATTGGGTTTTACTGCAAATACATTTTTCTCATTGTGAAGTTTCTTTTTTTCGCCAGACCTATTCAAGATATTTTCGCCCGATAGCCCAGCACTTCCTCCAAAAATCCCATGGGGTTTGTAGTCTCGACGATCAGAGAGCATCATGACAAATCCAGGTTCTAAAAATTTATAACCCCGAGATAAACCGTCTCCACCTTTATGCCGTCCTTCACCGCCAGACCCGTCCCTGATTCCCGAATGGATAACTTGAATAGGGTAATCGGATTCGATATCTTCGATAGAAGATGCGGGAGTATTATGAAGACTGGCATTGATGGCGTCGGACCCGTCTTTAGATTTAGAAGCACCTGCGCCTGAGCCCAAAGTATCGATCATGACTTTATCTTTAAATTTCATTAATGTAATATTTGACGAACTCCCATTCAAAGCAGGAGTTTCAAGAGGTAAAGCCTTACTCAAGCATCCAATGAGGACATCGGCGATTCGGTTAGAAGTTTCATAATATCCGCCCAACATAGGGGCCGGCCCTGTTCCGTTGACAATTGTTCCTTCGGGGGCTTCCACCACAAAGGCGTTGAACGCACCACTGTTAATGGGAATATCATGTTTTAAAAGGCATCTAAAAAACCAAAAACAAGTACTTAGCGTCATGGCGTAATTGCAATTAAACGGGCCCTTAACTTGTTTTGAGCTACCTTGAAAACTCACCAAAATATTCTCGCCCTGAACGCTGAGTCGACATTGAATACGCACGGGAGTTTTTTCTATACCGTCGTTATCCAGAAAATCATGGGCTGTATACTCGCCATCGGGTATTTCATGAATTGCCTTTTTCATGGATTTTTCAGAATATTTTCTTAAAGCAGCTATCCCTGAATTCAATTTCTCTGCTCCCATTTGAGTTTCAAGAAGCGAGAGTCGGTGGATGGCAGTTTTCAACGATGACTTAGCTTCATTGACCTTTTGAATGAGGTTATCCCTAGAAATTCCTGCCTGACAAAGATAGTCAACGATGGCCTCATTTAAACCGTTTTCGTCTTCGAACGGCGCAGGCGGAACTCGAAACCCCTCGTCTTCAATAGACGTTGCCATTTTATCTAGTTTTTTGTTTAAAAGCGTAGGCACACCGATTTGAAGGACAAGATAGTATCTCAAATCCCCCGCTTGGGAGCGCCCATAACAAGCTTGGATAAACAAGAGATCACAGAGTCTTGTATTACCGCTCCCCGGATCATTGGTAACAAAAAGTTCGCCGACCTTCGGAACCACATATTTTTTTAACGATTTAATAACAGCTTCAGGAGTTGCAAAATGAAGTGGGTCGCTGCCGATTACTTGAACCAATTCTCCCTTAGAATCAACTATGGCGCCTGTGAGTTCACCAGAAAACGGAGCGACTAGAGACTTAAGAACAGAATTTAATTTAGTATTGAGCTCTTGCATTTGAAAACTATCAAGGCTCATGGGTTTCACCATCTAGAATTTTAGAAGAAAATTTGCACGAACCACGTTCCGTTAGTTTTTCAAAGGCGCCCTTGGGGATTTCTTTTAGTAAACCTATGGTGGGACTCCACTGACTCAAAACCTCAACGTCAAATTTTCTGAAAGCTGATTTAGAAATTATAGGAGTAGCCATAAGATTGGCGAACCAGCCGTCGAATGTAACTTTACAATCGACATGAGAAAAATGAAACTCCTCCATCAAAAGGGATATTTCGGTAGCAATATATACAGCTCCTAGTTCATTAAACATCTCAGCGCACGATTCCGGAGTGACCCGAAGCTGTTTTGCCAAAGGCGCTAGCACTCTTTGAACGCGGGACTGATCAAATTTTATCCGAGGAGAATCGTCCAAAGTCAGTTTAGAAGAATAAGCCAAAGTATCAAAATAAGTCAGGGCAAGCCCTTTTCCTAAAATCACCGGTCCGGGTTCACTGCCCACTTTGGCTGGCCCTACATGTGCCATACCGGCTTCGTCTAATCCCATCATACTTAAAGGTGAAACCTTTAGTCTTTTTCGTGCAATACGTTTACCATCGCGAACCAGCGCTGTAATAATACGATCTTCAAGACAAGTAATAAAAATTTGGTCTCCATCACCGGATTTTCTAAAATCAGCCGCCAGATCAATATTTTTCTTTGTGAATCCCAATTTTTCAAATTCGTTGTGAAATTCTTCTAGCACGGGACCTATGAATGACTTTTGTGCTGCCTTTTTAAAGCGCACTTGCTCGTTACCTTCAAACTCATGAGAACAAGAGACAAAATATCCCTTTTCACGGACTCGGCTCGCCAGTTGTAATTCGTGTGACTTGTTTTTATTAGAGTGGAGTAAACAGATGGCTATGGATTTAATTTCACTTAAACTCAATTTACTTAAGACAAAATCAATCTCTTTTTCGTCGAGATTCACTTCAACCAAACCATTTGCAAGAGTTCGTTCAGTCACTCCAAACGAAAGATCGTGAGAAATGAGAGGAGTAGGTTTTGAAGGTTGGAAGCTAAATAATTTCTCTCTGGATTGATTTCCAATTTCTAAAACATTTTCGAACCCCTCAGTTGCTAGGAGTGCCGTGGTGGCCCCCCATCGTTCGCGCAGAGCAACGCGCTCAAAGTCTGATGAAATGGCAAGGACTACGGTGGTTCTGTCAATGGGGGGAAGAGTGACTAAGGCTTCGTTAAAGCCACTAATAAGAGAATCTTTGCGGTTGGCCGAACGACAGGCGAAGGCCTGCTTTCCATCGGTTGCAACAAGATCGACAAACATTTCGCGGATATTTGCGGCTATTTGCCACGACATTTCTTGACTCCTGACTAAGTGGCGATAGATTATGTGAGCAATTACAGTGATTCAAGAAAACAATTAACGGGGAATCTCTTTGAATTCATTTGTGGTCACCATCGATGGGCCCGCGGGAAGCGGCAAGTCCACAGTAAGCGCTATGCTTGCAAAGCGCTTGAAATTTAGGTTTTTGACTACGGGGGCGTTCTATCGGGGCCTCGCTATTCTTTGTAGCCAGAAAAATGCTGATCTTCATGACGCGGCAGCTGTGGTTCGTCTCGTTGAAAAACCAGGAATCCAAGTCACTGCCGACGAAAATGGTACTCAAGTTAGAATCGAAGGAAAAAATGTTTCAGACCAACTTAATTCTGAAAAAGTAGCGGCCATCGCAAGTAAAATCTCGAGTATCCCCGAAGTAAGAAAAGCACTCCTTCAAGCTCAACGTGAATTTCAATCCACCGGTGGGTTAATTGCTGAAGGCCGAGATTGTGGAACGGTGGTTTTTCCCGACGCCCAAGTAAAAATTTTTCTTACGGCAAATCTTGACACAAGGGTTATGCGACGTTCTATCGAGGTAAAATCTTCTAACAGCAATGATTTGGCTAAAGATCTGGCCAATCGCGACCAAGCCGATACCCAAAGAAAAGTAGCCCCGCTGTCGAAGGCCATCGATGCGGTTGAAATAGATACGTCTTCCTTGAGTATTGGACAAGTTGCTGATAGAATCGAGGCCATAGTGAGGGATAAGTGGCGTCAACACAAGATTTAGGCCTTAACGAACCTGAGATTGAACAAACTCATCAGCTTTCGACCCAAACTAAGAAATTTGAAATTCGAATCGCAAAAACAGCCGGCATTTGTTTTGGCGTCGAACGAGCTCTAAATCTAAGTGAAAAGGCTATCAAAGAAAAATCAGGTCCATTGGCGTCTTTGGGTCCAATTATTCATAATCCTCAAAAAGTTGCAGAGTTATCAGAGCGTGGAATGGATGTGGCAGAAGATCTCAGCTCCCTATCGGGGACCGTTGTTTTTAGAAGCCATGGAGTTCCTATTGAAACTCAAAGTCTGGCTTTAGCCCGCGGACTAAATATTGTTGATGCAACATGCCCCTTAGTGAAAGTTCCCCAAAATTTTGCTCGTAAACTCTCCCAAAACGGATATTTCGTTGTCATTGTGGGTGACAAGGCTCATCCCGAGATTAAAGGTGTGATGAGCTATGTTCAAAATGGTGAGGTCGCCGTCATTAAATCCGAAGCCGAAGTTCAGGGGCTGCCTGAAAAAGAAAAGGTAGGAATTATTTGCCAAACAACTCTTAATAAAAGTGTATTTGAAAGGGTGATTGAAAAGTGCCGTGCTCGATTTAAAGAAGTTAAAGTTTATAATACTATTTGTAGCGCTACCCGCGATCGCCAGGCCGCAGCTGCTGAATTGGCAGTGGAAGCGGATTGCATGATCGTTATTGGTGGCAGAAATTCATCTAATACCCAAAAACTTCTAGATATTTGCAAAGATTCTTTGTCGCGGGCTTTTTTAGTTGAAACCCAAGAAGAAATTAGGCCCGAATGGCTAGAAGGCTCCAAAGTTGTTGGCATCACAGCAGGCGCCAGCACGCCCCACCTCTTGATTGAAAAAATCAGGGGTTGCCTGGCCCAAATGGGGAACGCCTAATTATTCCCATAAACCCTTTGACTTTAAACACTTAGCTCCTGTATAAATGTCGATTCCGAGCAAAGAAAAAAGAGGCATAATGGTGTGCCCCGTAACCCTTCGCTTGAGAGAGATTTTCTGATGACTCCTACTGAATCCCCCTTAAAAAAAGGCGAAAAAATGTCCAAAGCCGAAGCGGCTCGTCGCGCTGTATTGGCAGAACTTGAAGCCGAAGAAGCCAAAGAAAGTAATGGCAAAGATAAATCAAACACTTTTGCTGAACTATTTGAAGCCAGTGTTAAAGAACGCGATTTCAATGTGGGCGATGTGGTTTCTGGCCGTGTGCTTGAAGTTAACTCAGATTTTGTCTTAGTAGATATCAATTATAAGTCAGAGGGTTTGATTCCCTTTAGCGAATTCCAAACAGCTGAAGGCAAACCCGATATTAAACCCGGCGACGCTGTTCAGGTTTATATAGATAAAGTGGAAAATGAAAATGGCATGGTCGTTTTGTCAAAAGACAAAGCCGACATGCTTAAAGCGTGGAATGATATCAGCCAAGCCTGCGAGCGCGAAGAGCTTGTTGAAGGCACGATCATCGCAAAAGTCAAAGGCGGTTTAAGTGTTGATATTGGAGTTAAAGCATTTTTGCCCGGCTCACAAATTGATTTAAGGCCTGTAAGAAACTTAGATCAGTTTTTGGGTAAAAAACTAAAATTTAAAGTTATTAAATTTAATAAAAAGCGGGGCAACATTGTACTGTCCAGGCGAGCTCTTCTTGAAAAAGAGAGAGAACACCTTAAGCACCAAACACTAGAAACAATAAGAGAAGGCCAAATAGTAGATGGTATTGTGAAAAACATTACAGATTACGGCGCGTTTATTGATTTGGGTGGAATGGATGGACTCCTTCATATCACCGATATGAGTTGGGGCCGTGTGAAACATCCCTCTCAAATTCTCAACATTGGAGATGAAATTAAGGTAAAAGTTCTCAAATACGACACTGAGCGAGAGCGAGTGAGCCTAGGACTTAAGCAATTACAACCCGATCCGTGGGAGAACGTTCAGGCCCGATACGCCGTTAGTCAAAAACTTTCAGGCAAAATTGTGAGTCTAGCTGACTACGGTGCTTTTGTAGAACTTGAAGAGGGTGTAGAAGGTCTCATTCACGTTTCTGAGATGAGTTGGACACAAAGAGTAAAGCACCCTTCAAAAATTGTGGCCATTGATGACACAGTGAATGTCATTGTTTTAGATGTAGATATTGCTAATCGTCGAATCAGCCTTGGAATGAAGCAACTTGAAGTAAATCCCTGGGTTGCCCTCAAAGACAAGTATCCTTCAGGAACTGTTATTGAAGGCCAAATTAAATCTATCACAGACTTTGGTATCTTTATCGGCATTGAAGAAGGAATCGATGGGCTAGTCCACATCAGTGATTTCTCGTGGACAAAGCGAGTGAACCACCCCTCAGAAGTTTATAAAAAAGGCGATATGGTTAAAGCAGTTGTTTTGGCCGTAGATATGGAAAATGAGCGCTTCAGCCTTGGGATCAAGCAATTAGAAAAAGATCCGTGGGCTGATGTGGCACAGAAGTATTCTGTTGGCACTCAGCTTGAAGTAAAAGTCACGAAGACTGCAGATTTTGGCATCTTTGTTGAGCTCGAACCTGAAATCGAAGGTCTCATTCATATTAGCGAACTTTCTATGGAGCGTGTGGAAAAAACTGAAGATGTGGCTAAGCCCGGTGACACTCTAAGGGCTGAAGTTATCAGTATTGATCGAGATGCTCGAAAGATTGGTTTAAGTGCGAAGCAAGTCACGGTCAAGGGTGATCGGGCAGAAATTCAAAAATACTCCTCTGGAAGTGGGGCCAAAGGTTCGGCAAAAACAAGTCTTGGGGATTTGTTTGGCGACCAGCTTAAACCCATAAAACCAGACGAAAAGAACTAAGAATTTGGGCCACCATTTGGTGGCCTTATTTTTTCTTAACTTTAATTAGGTGAAAAATGAAAAAAAATCCCTGGGTCATTGCATTCTCATTGATTGGACTTTGTTTTGTCTTGGTCTTAATTGCGTTTGGTGCCGCCATGTATACGGCGTTTGGGGAGAGAAATCCCTCCGTCGCCAATAACTCGGTTTTAGTTTTAGAGGTTAAGGGGGTCATAATGGAGAGTAAGACCTTCATTAAACTTCTACAAAAATACCGCGATGATCGAGATATCAAAGCCATTGTCATCTATTTTAATTCACCTGGCGGCGTAGTGGGCCCCAGCCAAGAAATGTACGATGAAGTTTTAAAGACAAAACAAATGGGTAAACATGTTGTGGCAAGTCTTGGCAGTTTAGCTGCCAGTGGAGCTTATTATGTAGCAGCAGCATGTGAAAAAATTGTGACTAATCCCGGGACCATCACCGGTAGTATCGGTGTCATCATGGAATTTGCAAACTTGAGTAGACTCTATGATTGGGCAAAAATTGAACGCTATGTTGTAAAGAGTGGCCCCTATAAAGATATTGGAAGTGAATTTCGGACGATGACTCCAACAGAAAAAAGTATTGTTCAAAACATGATTGATAATGTCTATTCCCAATTTAAACGAGCCGTAGCTACGGGGCGTGGAATGAAGCTAGAAGACGTGGCTAAACTTGCCGATGGTCGAATCTATAGTGGTGAGCAGGCCGTAAAAAATGGGCTTGCTGATAGCTTGGGGGGTCTTCAAGAGGCCGTAGAGCAAGCGGCAAAATTAGCTGGAGTAAAAGGAAAACCAGAGATGTTTTTCCCCCAGCAGCATCATCGTCGTATTTGGGATTATATTATGGAAAAAGATGAAGATGATGATCTCTTCGGGGCTATTACGAAAAGAATTTTTGGATTAGATCTTGTCGGCAAACCACTTTTTTTAATGTCGGGATTTAGATTTTGAATTTAAAACTGAAACTGAAAAGAAGATGAAAAAGACTGAAAAGAAAGTTGAATTTAAATCTCCAAAGAGTACTGATGAAAATCCGCGATTACCGGTGATATTTGCTCCATGGCGAAATTCATATATAAAACGAGATCAAAGCTTAAAGGGCTGTGTATTTTGTGATGGTCTAAAAAAAGGTGTGAGTTTTGAATCTCTCATTGTTTACAGCGCAAAAACTTGTTCGATATTCTTAAATAAATTTCCTTACAATAATGGGCATCTCTTGGTTATCCCCCATCGCCATACTCCAGATCTAGCTTCTCTGAATAAAGAAGAATTCAACGAGCTTCATGAAGTTTTGCTAAAAGCTCATAGCGCCATTATTAAATCTCATAACCCCCAAGGTATTAATATTGGCCTGAATTTGGGCCGGGCCGCTGGCGCGGGTATCATTGACCACTTGCATTATCACCTAGTGCCCCGTTGGAGCGGAGATACTAATTTCATGCCCATTATAGGTGGGACAAAAGTCATTTCTGAAGAACTTGAGCAAACCTACAATAAACTGTTACCCTTGTTAGTATGAATGCGCCCGAAATTGAAGTCGATCATATTGGAATTGCTGTGGAGACCCATGGTGGGCTTAGGTTTTGGGAGTTATTAGGATTAGAAAAAAATGCTCCCGTAGAATTAGTTCAAGACCAAAAAGTCAAAGTCAAAATGCTTCCCATGAAAAATTCGGCAAACTTAGAATTTCTTGAACCCACTGAATCTGCCAGCACCGTCGCAAAATTTATTACAAAACGGGGGCCTGGAATTCACCATGTTTGCCTTAGGGTAAAAAATATTGAAGAAGTACTAAGAAAATTAAAAGGCGGAGGCATTAAACTCATAAACGAAACGCCAGTTGCTGGGGCAAATGGAGCGCGGGTGGCGTTTGTTCATCCTTCGTCAACTGGGGGAGTACTTGTTGAACTTTCTCAAAGTTTGGGCCATTAAATGGTGAGAAGACAGGTCCCTCCGGAGTTTCAACAGATAATGCCATTAACAGAGGTTGTAAAAGTGCTCATTATAACTACTGTTAGCATTTGGTTTGTAGGAAACGTCGTAGTAGAACAATACTTACTTTCTGAACCAAGAATCACCATGTTTTTCGCGCTTACGCCTCTCAGTCTGGTCAGAGATTTTTATATTTGGCAGCCCGTTACCTACCTTTTCGTTCATTCGCCAAATCCCATGCATATCATTTTCAATCTACTTCTCTTGTGGTGGCTGGGAAGTGAGCTTGAGAGGCTCTGGGGTGGGCGGTTTTTTACACTATTTTATTTTGTTTCAGGTGTTGGGGCAGGGCTTCTTTATTGCCTTGGAGCTTTTATCTACGCCCTTGTTTCGACCCGCTCAGAAGTTATGATCGGTCTTTCAACGCCGGTTATCGGCGCGTCATCTGCCATATTTGGCCTTATGGTGGCTTACGGGATGGTTTTTGGGGAGCGGGTGGTGTATTTCATGTTCTTTTTCCCCATGAAATCCAAGTATTTTGTGGCTATTTTAGGGGCTATTGAAGTCGTCTTAATCTTGAACAATGGCCTTGTTCAGGGTAAGGTGGCCAACCTAGCACATGTTTGTGGACTGGTTTCAGGGTATGTTTTCTTGAAAGTTTGGCCCTATTTTGGCGGCGGTCGGTCGGGAACAACTAAGAAACCCAAGTCTCGAAAACTAAAGTTAGTGGTTAATAACGAAGAGTTTACTGAAAACGAAAAGCCCAAGTATTGGAATTGACATAGGAGATTTTTAAAAATGGCAAAACTAAATGTAAATCCCTTTGAATTTGATTCTCGAATGATGGAGTGGAATTTAAAACATAACACCATCACCAAAGAACAATTGAATACTTACCTTGCGAGTCTTCCTGACGACGCGGCCAATGCAGAAGCTCTTGAAATTAAAGAAGAAGCTCCACCTCGTTACACCTCGCCTCATTTAATGATGGAATCCAATGGCAGCAACGGATCCCATGACGAGTATGGCGACGAAGATTTTGATGGCGATGACGACTTGGCTGACGATACGGACAAAGCCTAAGAATTTCATTTTGCTTAAGCCATTTGTTTTCTTTGCAATAAAATCTTATAGAATCTTAGCCTTTGTACTTTTGGGGCCATTCGTTTTTGAATGGGCGTTTGCAATGCCCGAATATTCAGTGCGTGAAGGCAAGCAGTGCATCTACTGCCATGTGAATGCCAAAGGTGGCCCTTTGAATGCTCGGGGACGCTACTATGGTGAACACTTTAACTTTGATGGTTTTGCGGCCAAGAAAAAGCATAGGAGAGCTAAAGTTTCTCGCTGAGATCAGAATTGTTTGATTTGCCATTGAGGGCCCCAATTAACTGACACTGGTACAATAATCATTCCTTGACCATCTTCTTTTAGAGTCCTATAAAATCTCTGAAACTAAGTCATTGGAGGTTCACATATGTCAGGTGTAAATAAAGTCATTATTGTTGGTCGTCTAGGTACAGATCCAGAATTGCGCTACACTCCCGGTGGACAAGCTGTAGCCAAACTCAGCGTCGCCACCAGTGAGAACTGGAACGACAAACAAGGACAAAAACAAGAACGCACCGAATGGCACCGCGTGGTGGTCTGGGGAAAATTGGCTGAAGTCTGTGGCCAACATCTTTCAAAGGGTCGCCAAGTTTATGTTGAAGGACGCCTTCAAACCCGTTCGTGGGACGATAAAACTTCGGGGCAGAAAAAATATGCCACTGAAATTGTCGCCAACACTGTTCAATTCCTAGGTGCAGCAACAGGTGGAGCCGCCGGTGCAGGGGTCGCAAGTCGCGGTCCTGAAGCTGAAGCAAGTGGTAAAACTACAGAATCCGATGTGGGTTTTGTGCCTGAGCCAGCATTTGATTCAGACGAAGAAATTCCTTTTTAAAACCGTCTAGAATATCGACATTTTGGATCAAACACTTTTTGGTTTGAGCCTATTAATAACGCCATGTTCTGGGCTATACTAAGGTCAAGGTAATTTGCTTTGTTACCGGGGGGGACTGTTTGTATGGCTGCCAAAGGAAAAGAAAAGGGAGACAAGGATGGAGCTGTCGCAACAGCGAAGCCAAGCTTAAAAGAAAGACTCCCGAAGATTTTGCTCTTTGTTTTAGTTTTTCTAAATCTCATGTTGATGGTTGGAAGTGCCTACGTCATCTACGACGTGAAGATTGCCTACAAGCGACCACCGATCACTGAAGAAACCGAATCTCATGCACTGGTCTTAGAGAGGGATTTGCGGGGTGATAAACCAGTTCTTTATAGCTTTGAGCCTTTTAATATTAATTTAGATGGTAAACCTCACAAAATGGTTCGAACCACCATTCAATTTGAAATGCTTTCTGAAGAGGGTTACGAGGAAGCCGTTAATCTTGTTCCTGTTGCTCGCGATCAAATTGTACAAATTTTTAATTCCAAAAAATATGAAGACATTGAGTCTATTCAAGGAAAACTTTTCTTAAAAGATCAAATCCTCACTGCCATGAATTCGCTTTTTCACAAAGGGTTAGTGAAAGAAGTCTATTTCGGCGAGTTCGTGGTTCAATAAGGCCATCTCTAGTTCTTCCAATTTAATAATCATCAAAATCGACTTTCTGTGTTTCGTTCTGGGTGGCGACCATAATTGTCACTTAAGTTACAGGGGTGACAGGGGCGTCCATTAGGATCACCTAATTTGCCTATGATCAGGTATCGGTTTTGCTTTCTCTTAAGAATAACCCTGGAGGCCTGAAAGTGAAGGCGACTCGTTTGAATGCCGCGTTTTCGGTTGTTTTTCTAATAGCAACGGCGAGCTATGGCCATATGTTATGTCAAGGGGCAAGGGCCCACGTGGCGGGGAAGTCACGATATAGTTTAGGTGGCAAGCAACTCTTAGTCTTAGAAGGTGTTCGAAAAGATACTGATCAAATCATTTTGCAAATGCATTCACTGCGTATTGGTGAAACTCCTAAAGAGTTCGACGGTGAAATCAGCGTCAAAGTGAAGATTTTTCGTCTTGATTTCTTGTCAGGTGATGAAAATAAAATTGGTGTAATTCCACTCGTTTTATTTAGTCGCTCAAAGAAAGCAATCGTTGAACTAGGCCCCTATACATACGCAGATACTGATCAAAATCGCTTCGTTCATTATTTTCTTCATAAAGAAACATCTTTGCCTCTAGATTCTTTGGTTCAAAATGAGGGCCGCGCCGTAGGATTTCAAGTTGAAATACTTGAAGTATTAAGTGACGGAAGAGAGCGACGTTTGAACAATTCTCTTCGCTACCTGGTTTTGCCTTTTGATTCTCAAAGGGTTTGTCATAAATCAACTCCTGCTGATACCATGGTCTTTGCCGGGGATCCCTTTGACTTTAATGTTCAAGAAGATAAGGAGGGGGGAACCTTTAGCGCTTCTTTTAACATTTTGGTTGCGCCCGGTGTCTCAGATCAGCATCAACATCATCATGTTCAATAAATGCGCCTCGAGGAGTTGTTTTTTTGTTTTTCAATTCGCGGTAAATAATGTGCACCAATAATACGAATTTGAAGTTCTTTTGATTGGAAGTTGGTCGGCAGTCATCCAAAAGGAAACACAGGTACGGAAAAAAAAGTTATGAACTTTTATCTCTGACAGGTTAACTCTTCAGAAGGTCGGCCAATAATATTGAGATAACCCCGACTTGCACCATTACCGATTGTGACAGCTGTCAAACTTCCAACGACTTTAGGGCCATTTTCGCCATCAGGATTGACAAGTTGGAGAGAAGTGTGCGCTGCACCAACTGTGCCCACAGCTCTCAGGTAATTTGTGATTGTTCGTTTTCCACCCAGATTAGTCCTTCTTTGTATAACTACCCTGAAATTTTCAATGACGGCGCCGGACTGAGAAACGCTTACTTTGTAAAAAGGTGTATGTGTCACATCGATAGATTGGCAAGTCAGGACGGTTGATGCTGAGGCCTGGATCGTTGGCAACAGAGCAGCCAAAATTAAAACTAAGATTTTCATATTTTCTCCTATAAAATTAATTGCGAATTAAAGACCCAGCAACAGCTATACCAGAAAATAAACGCATCAATACCAATGTAGTGATTTTGATGACTCACGAATGAATTTTTTTTATTCCCCTTGTACTATTTACTACGACTCAGCACGTTATAGCATATGGAATCCAGGAGGATCGGCGACAGATTTTTATAAGTTACTGAAGGGTCTAGTTTATTGGGTGTGGCCCCGGTTTTGATTTTTAAAAGCGACATTTCAGTCCAGAGATCATTTGATTATTTTGTCTAGAAAAAACAAAGACCTATTGAGCCTTTGAAATATTCGGCGGTGAATAAATGTTGGGCCCCGAAATTCTAAAAGAATAAGAATTACCGGCCGTCGCATAAGACGCTAAAAGCATCAAGTAGGTTCCTACTTGTTGCTTAAATGTATCGCCCACTGAAAGTTTAATTAAAAGATCATAGGCCCCGAGCCTGGATTGAACGTCTGTACCTACTTTTTCAAAGCGCATTTCAAAGCGACCAGTGGCGTTTAAAAATATATCACTACCGGGTTTGCCTATGGTCAATTTTGAAACTTGAATAGCCCCTTTATCAGCAAGTCCTTCTAAAACAATATCCTGAAGATTAATTCTTGGAATAGCCACAGGACCCATCATTGGTGTCATGATACTTGATTCACCTATCACCGCTTTTTCGGCGTGAAGCTCGATATTGCCTTGAGGTTGTTCAACCATATCTACGTCAAGCTGAGTATTAACATTGGCCGAAAGACTACCACTTATATTTAAAGGAAGTTGGGCGAATTTAGAAACTTCTAAAAGATTTAAACCCGAAATATCTAAATCTATTTTTTGCTTTCTCTTACCGGCTGGGTTTTTATCACCCCCTCTTGTCACCACATCAACTTCGCCTCCAAGAAGGCCCTCCGCATGAACACTCACTCCAGGTTTTAAAGAAAATAAACCCATAATGCTGGGCGAAGCCGTAAGATACTTCGCCGTAATTGCAGGGGTGAAAGGCGTTTCCACAATCACATTTGAAAGAGCAAGCCCAGGTTGGGGCACGAGATTAAATTGTAGAGTATCGAAATTGACAAATATCTGCCGAGCCGTCAATTCAGACACTTTTACGGCGACAAAATCTCCCATATCGTTAAGAGGAAAAAGCCAATATAAAAAAAATAAATAAAATAATAATAATGCTCCCAATTTTTTCTTATGAAATCGCAATAAACTAAAAATGGGCGAAAGAATATTTGAAATCAAATCTCTTCACCTCGATTTGAAGGGATTGAAGGAGCTTGCCCTTTTGGAATACTTGGGGGGGGGGGAGGCAATTTAGATTTAACTGCGTCCAAAAGTCCTCCGCCAGGCAAAAGACTTTGGGCCGTCTTAGGCGCGAAATTGACGATCTTGTAATTCACATCATAGAAATGAGGATCGGTATTTTGAGCGATGAGTTCAAATCCAGATAATTTTAAACTAAAATCTGCATGCTCGAGCTCAAAAGCTAAACTCACGGCCTGTTTAATTGTTAGTTTATGAATCTGATAAAAATATCCTCTTTGCTCTGCCCCCATTATATCTGAAGTGGGAATTTCACCTGAACTCTTCACTTGTTCAGGCTTTACAGACGCCGCAGCTATTTTTTGATCAAAAATAGCCTTCAGAGAACTGGGTGGCCCCGGAGTTAATACCGTTGGAGCCGCCGCCACATCACGAGTGATATGCAATAAATCTTTAAGTGCATATCTTTTTTCTTCAAATCGATCAGCCATCTCTGATGCATCCATCATAGTAGTTGCAGGCCAATAGAGAATCAAAGTCGCGACGAAAAGAAAACCGGTCCACATGACGAGTTTTTGGCTTAAGGGTGGAAGTTCTTCAAATCTTTCTTTTAGAGCAATAAACCAGGGGCTTTCTTGTTGCTCAGCCCAAGATGTTTTAAGCCTTTCTAAAAAACTCTCTAAAATGTTTTTTAAAAATTCCATTACTTTCCTCTTTTTTCCACAGGAGATATTCGGGACACATTCATATTCAATTGAAATGCAAATTTGCTAGGTGGTGGAATAAATGAAGGCTGCCCCCCCTTCACTTGACTAAAAAGAGGTGATTGCATAATACTCTTTTGCAAGAAATCATATTCGGCCTTGTTATTAACTAGACCTTCAAGCAAGAGATTATCGCCATCTATATTAATATGTCTGACATCAACAGTCACTTGCCCGTTTTTCGGCGCAACGATTGACAGGGTTTTCATTATATCGAGAGCTGAACTCATTCGATTTAACCGTAAAACTTCTTTTCTACTCTGTAATTCTTCTTTTTTAGCACTAATGAACCTTTTCAGAGACTCTGTTTTGAGCTGACTTGTGGCGATATTAAGAATCGGATTTTTTGCCTGTTCTTTGAGAGCTTTGTCTACCGCAGTGAGATCGTCTTCTAAAAACATGACCCGTAGGGGGCTGTAGACATAAAAAGCGATGATAAGAGCTAAAGCTAATTTTGCGCCTCCATGATAATTTTCCCAAAACATCTTAAATTTTTGGCTGTTTTTTGAAAATTCGTTTTTTCTTAAATTTATAGCCGGGCTGCTGGGCTTTCTTAATCCCTCTAGGGCCAAGCCTGTAGCCACACTGCTGGCCTTATCGGTACTTTCGGTGTCTTGAAGAAAAGTTTTTGTGCTGACACCCAGGTGATGAAAAACTTCAAAATGCAATTCAAGCGCGCTTGTGAGAAAGGGGCCCAGGTTGAGGAGGCGGCTCATTCCACCTGTGATATAACCTCTTGTGAACTCAACTTGAAATTCAGCCTTAAGATCGACCATGGTGCGTTTTAGATCAACAAGCAATGGATTTAGACTTTGCACGATGACATCACTAAAATTCTTTTGATTATCATCGACGCCATCCTGACTTGTTAGAACAAATCCTTTTTCAGCTACGCCCTTAAGAGCATCAAGGTAAGGAAGCTGGTAAGCTCTACTCACACTTGACGCCATATCTTTACCGCCAAAGAAAAGGGCTCGGCTTGCAAGGAGGTTTCCGTATTGAATTACGTTAATTATCGTCTTGCTATAACCAATATGAATAATAAGTTCGGCACCGCCCGGAACCGTGGTTTCTAAGTTAACGCCCTCGAAGAGATTGGCCAGTGCAATTCCATCTAAACTTACTATGTCAGGATCAAGCCCTGCATCGTCGCAAAGCATCAATGTTTCTTGAACATATTTTTTGGGTACGGCAAATGCTAAGACTTGGGAGGCCGATTCTTTTTGATTAATAATTCTAAAATCAAAGATAGCTTCTTCTTGTGAAAAGGGAATGGCATCTTCTAATTCAAAGGGCAGACTCTGTAGAATTTTTCTTCGTTCTAAAAATGGAAATGTAAGTATACGCTGAGTGCCCGCTTCAGAACCTAATCCAACGACGATCCGATAAACCGAGGGGTCATATTGGGCGGCAATTCTTCTTAAGGCCTCTATCTTTTCTAGGCGAACGTCTTGGCCAAGCTCGTGGGTGAGTTCGATTTCGTAGAAATCTCGTAGGTTAACCGATTTAAGAGCGGTCTCCAGTTCAGCGACTTTAATGCTGTAACTTCCAATGTCAATGCCGACGATGCGCAATGAAATTTCATCCTCTCAAAATTCCTGCCAAAAAATTATGTGCGGCGGTCCAGACGTCCCTGATGTCTGAGCAGGTGCTGCATGAGCTGGCGACGGACTGGATGAAGCGGCCGCCCCCTGTTGTTGTTGTTGCTGAGCGCCCGCCTGACTTGCCGAAGCTAGTAATGTAGCAATCTGTCCCTTTACTTTATCAAAATCATAGACGATCGCAATGATTTCACGTTGTGCTTTCTTGTAGAATCCATTGGAAGTGATTCGAAAATTATATTCTGCGTCAAATAGCAACGGAATTTCTGGATCTTTGTTAAATTTATCTGCACGAACCCCTTTGCTCTGAACAAAACTTAAAAATTCTCCTGCGTTTCCAAATGGACCTTGGTTGGGGTCATTTCGTTTTTCAATTACGGCAGCAGAAATTTCTTTGGTGATTTGGGGATCGATACTTCGAATTACTTCAGCTGAAGCTAAATTCACGTTAATGCCTTTGGTTCCGTAGACAGTAACTCGAGGAGAGAGAAGATTAAAAATTTCGTCGGTCACTCCTGCCACCATATGTAATTCTTCTAATGTTTTCATGGGTCGGTTTGGAGGTTTGATGGGAGGATCGGTGCGGGAGTAATATTGAGATTCAGATCCGCCATTGAAAGATTCAGAATCGTCGTCGATCCAGTCTGCGATATTGTTCACAATCTCTTGAGCTTTAAGGCCACGATTTTCTTTGGCCCACTCATCATCGGCTTCTAGTCTGTTTTGTAATATTTGGTTGAGTTGGACTGATACCGATTTTCTCAATTGCTCAGAAGGAGAGCCTAGATCGTTGAGATCAATTTTTGAACCTTCCCCTTCAATCTTCGTTGAAAATGTGCCGTCAATATAACTTTTATCGATAGCATCTTTGAGCTGTTCTTTATCCATGCTACTTATGTTGTCGTCGGGAATCATAGGTGGCCATGAAAAGGGGAGCTGCCAAATCACATCAAGGGCCGCTTTGTTATTTCCCAGCTGACCTCCAAATTTCTGCATCACCGATTTATAGACATGAATTCGAAGCAAACTGATTTGAATTCCAGATTTGGCCAGATAGTAAGCTTTGAGTCGGTCTATTTGGGAGGCGCCAATTGCCAATTCTACTTGAGTATTGTAGCCAATTTCGGTTGCAAGAAAAATCATGATGGTGATGGCAAAAAGAGTTACTAGTAGCGCAATACCTTTTTGATTTTTCACTTTTGCCCTCCAAATGGTTGGGCACCCGGAGGACCATTGCCACTTTGGTAAGGTGGATCATTATTGGTCATGTGAATTGCCGCTAGTGTTGAGAGTTTGAGTTCTCGACCGTCTCGGGCAATAGCGAGACTTATTTCAACAGCATCGGGAAATTTGTTACTCGTACGATCATCAAGAGCTCCTCCAGAACTCTTCCACGTCTCTACCCAATCTTTATTGTCCCCACCTAAATATCTAAATTTTAATGACTGAACATACTCAAGGAGAACTGTTTCTTTTCCGCCTTTTGTCACGTCATCATCAAGGACTGTGGATTCTCGACGAATGAGTGCCTTCACGTTGTTTCTCTCTTTGCCTGCGGATCGAACATCTTTAATATAATACCCGATCTTTGCTTGATCACTTTCTTGGGCATTAACGGTGGTTCGAGAATGGCTTAGAGTTGTAAAATAAAGAGAGTCGGGCCCTCCTACAAATCCTGTGAGTTTTTCTGTGGGAATCGGGGGATCGCTATTTCTTTGAGCCGAACCTGAAAAGTTGGGAGGTGGTTTACCAGCGGCTTGAGCTTCTTGGATAAGTTTTTTCTTAATTTCATCATTGATATCTATCCAATGAAAAGCTGTGTTAATATCATGGGTCATAATATTAAGTGCATCCCGAAGGCCTGCGTAGTCGTCTATTTGCACTTCAATTTTCTTTTTAAATTTAAGGCTTTTACTAATATTGACAGCGGTAAGTGTCGAAATGATGGCCAATATCAAAACGGCGATAAGGATTTCTAAAAGAGTAAATCCATTTTTAGAAACCAATAGGCAACTCCTTGGTGTAATCAATATAAATTGTACTTAAAGAATAAGACTTTTGCGTGTTGCCTTGCTTGTAAGTCACAACAATTGAAATTTCTCTTACAGCTTTTTCAAAAAAATCCGTCATTGTTTTTATAATTGTTGTGGTAACCTCTGATTGTTTGTCACCATTTGCAGCGGGCGGAATAATAGGCGGCAAAGTGAATGGGCGCATTTTGACTTCCCAGGTATAGCCCGGATAGTCGTCGCCAAAATCCCCTGATTTAAAATCTGAATCGGTTTCTATTTCTTCAACTTTCTTATTTTTTGTGCGGGCTTCAAATTCCACCATCTTTTTTTGTAGTAAAAGCGTAATGGTGCTAAAAAGTCTGCCTTTTCTAACGCCTGCCTGGCTACTGTTCCAGCTCTGGTATAAAACAATGCTTGTGCCTGCTAAAATTATAAGAGAAACTAAAACTTCAAGAAGGGTGAAGCCTTTCACATTTAGTTTCATGGGTCCAAGTCCCTTAACTTAATATATTCTTGCGAAAGATCCGTTTGGGCTGTAAGGGGATTGACCACAAGGGTCCAATGAAGGCTTTTGCCGTCTGTAATATGAATCGCTGCTTTTTGTACAAGACCTTGAGGAAAAAAGTGGATAAAGGCTTTGCCACTTACAAAGGGGTTTCTATAATTTTCAATTTCCACATCTTCAAAGCCTACACCGTTTGGAAGTTCTAAGGGATGTTTTAATATTTCTGAATCTTTAGAAAAATTTGAGGCCGGGGCTTTGTCGCCATGTTTGCCAAATGTACTTTGGACTTCGTCGGGATTTTCAACAAGTTCAGACGCGCCGCCACTTTCTACGGTGATATTGGGTTTAGTTTTTTTTTCTTTATCTCCAAAATCCACTACAAGCCTATAGGTTTTATTTTTGAGTCTTGCCATATGGTGAAGCTGGCGATTGAGAATGATAATGGTTCTTGTCTGTTTTCTAAGTTCGGTGCCCAAAGTGCGACCAAGTTTAGGAATGGCGACTGCCGTAACGAACGCAATTATACCTAATGTGATCATGAGCTCTATGAGAGTAAAACCCCGATCACGGGTCATTTGATTTGCTATAGATCCTCGCTAGAAATATCGGCATTAAATCCCTCACCACCTTCTTGCCGGTCTGCTCCAAAAGATTTAATGACATAGTGAAGACCGTCACTGCAAGTGTATGCAAGAGGGTTATTCCATGGATCCTTTGGTACGCGCTTCAAATAGCTTTCAGGACCCCAATTGGGGCAGGCACGGCCTGTAGGATTTTGAACTAAGGCATTAAGGCCCTGTTCAGAGGTTGGATAAAACCCGCAATCTGTATAAAATTGATCAAGGGCTTTGCCTGTTTCACTGATCAATATTTTTGCTTCATTGAATCGAGCTTTCTTCAAATTGCCAATAACTTTTGTAACTAGAACAGTACCGATGGTGCCTAAAATAACAAGCACGATCATGATCTCAATGAGGGTCATACCTTTTTGATTTTTAAATAGTTTTCCCATTTGCTTACCTCCGCCGAATTGAAACAACTATTCTCGCTTGAGTCGGGTTTTAGGTCAAGATTGGTTTGGATTTTTGCTGTATTGCATCAATTGGTGTTTTGGCATTACGACAAATTGGACATTTCAAATATGGGGACGAGAATTGCAAAAACAATAAAGCCAATAATGAGCCCCATCCCAACAATCATAATAGGTTCTAAGAGAGACGTCAGACCTGAAATCGCATTATCAACTTGAAAATCATAGGCGTCAGAAACTTGGGTGAGCATGGGTTCTAATTCGCCGGTTTTTTCGCCAATGCTAATCATATGGATGACGATGGGGGGGAATTCCCCTGATTTTTTTAGTGGTCCGGCGATACTTTCTCCTTCGCTCACATTATCTCGTGCGTTGGCGATCACCTTTTCAAAAACGGTGTTATCAACAACATTTTTGACAATATCAAAGGCGTTAAGCATAGGCACACCACCGGCAAGTAAAGTAGATAATGTCTTTGCAAACCGAGAAACGGCAATCATACGGATAAGACGACCAAAAATCGGCAATTTCATTTTAATAATATCCCATTGCTGGCGTCCGCTATGGCTTGACTTCCATCTAAAAAAGAATATTAAAGCAGACACCAAACCCACGGTGATTGAAATCCAATAATCAGCCACAAAATTACTTACTTTGATTAAGAAAGTTGTATACCAAGGTAAAGTCATTTCAGTTTCGGCGAAAACTTGAGTGATCTTTGGAATGACAAACACAAATAAAACTATCATAACAATAAATCCAAACACACCCATTAACATCGGATACATCATGGCTGAACGAACTTTATTTCTAAGAGAATTTTGCTTTTCAGTGAATTCGGCAAGACGTAACAAAATAATATCCAAAGTGCCTGAGGTCTCACCCGCCTCACACATAGACACGTAGATATTTTGGAAAATCTTTGGATATTTGCCAAGAGCCTTATGTAGACTGGACCCTTCATTGACCATCTGTTTTATATCACTTATGGCCCCACGAAGAACCGTATTCTCAACTTGATCAACTAAAGCACCCAGGGCATCGACAAGGGGGATTTGTGCTTTCACTAACGTGGCAAACTGCCTGGTCATCATTGATAGGTCTTGAGTGCTCACACCGCTTCCAATAGTAAAACTGGGGCCCGCTGCCTTCTTCTTAGCGGCCTGAGCTTTCTTGTCTTTAATGTCGACTACGTAAATGCCGTCTCGTTTAAGTTTTGTTCGGGCTGTCTTAACATTATCTGACTCAAGAATGCCTTTGACGTTTTTTCCCGCAGCACTTAAGCCCTTATACTCAAAAGTGGGCATAACTATTCATCTTCCTGAGTGGTCGAGAGAAGTTCTTCAATAGTAGTAATACCTTGCAGTACTTTTTTGACTCCATCTTCTCTAAAAGTTTTCATTCCTTGAGCTTGGGCTGCTCTTTTTATAGTCCCACTGTCTTTATTTTGCAAAATGAGCTGCCTGATACCCTCGTTCATCTGTAAAAGCTCTGAAATAACAGTTCGACCAATATATCCTTTTTGATTGCATTGGTTACATCCACCGGCCTTAAAGACGCTGCCTTTACGGGCATCATCCCGCGTTGCTTCAATACTCGCAAGCTCAGCGTCGGTCGGATTGTAAGCTACTTTGCAATGGGGACAAAGAACTCTAATGAGTCTTTGGGCCAAGATTCCTATAAGACTACTTGAAACTAGAAATGGTTCACACCCCATATCAATAAGCCTTGGTATAGCGCCCGCAGAATCATTAGTGTGAATTGTTGATAAAACCAAGTGACCTGTTAATGAAGAGTTGATAGCAATTTCAGCTGTTTCAAAATCACGAATCTCACCAATCATAATGACATCGGGGTCTTGACGTAAAATGGCCCGCAATCCGTTAGCAAATGTAAGATTGATTTTACTATTCACTTGAATTTGGCCGATGCCGTGAATGGTGTATTCAACGGGGTCTTCAACAGTAATAATATTTCGCTCAATACTGTTAATGGCCATCAGGGCTGCGTACAATGTTGTTGATTTGCCAGAACCGGTAGGGCCTGTGACAAGAAAAATTCCATGCTGCTTATTAACGAGATCTAAAATATTCTGCAGACTCTGATCGTGAAAGCCAAGTTGAGGAAGTTCTAAAATAACATTGCTTCTATCTTGAAGACGCATGACAAGTCGCTCGCCATGGGATGTGGGTACAGAACTCAATCGAATATCAATATCTTTACCGGCCATCTTGATGGGAATTCGACCATCTTGGGGTAGACGCTTTTCAGCAATATTGAGATTGGCCATGACCTTAATTCTTGAAGTGATGGCACTTTGAAGTTTTTTAGGTGGTTTAAAAATATCGTATAAAACACCGTCGATGCGAAAGCGCACGACGAGATCTCGCTCGTAGGGCTCCACATGAATATCAGAAGCTTTTTCTTTCACAGCTCTAAATAAAAGGGAATTGACGAGCTTAATGACAGGAGCGTCGTCATCGCCGGCTTCTAATAAATCAATGGGTTCGTCAAAATCGTATGATTCCCCATCATCCATTCCTTCGATTCCCTCGAAGGCGGCCGTGCTTTTTTCGTAAACTTTATTTATGGCATCTTGAATTTTAACACTTGCGACGACGATGGGGACAACTCTTTTTCCAAAAAGAGTTCTCATATCATCAATGATTTTGTAATTCATGGGGTTTGAAGTCAGAACTTTAATATGATCGGTCTCACTCTTAAACGGGAGTACTTCGTATTGTTTGGCGTAGTTAATTGGAATATTTTTAACCAAATCAACGGGTATGTCGTTAATGGGAATTTCTTTCATATAGTCCACTTGAATATGAGCGCAAAGTGCCTTGAGCACATCATCAAGCCCAGTGAGATTTTTCTTAACGAGCTCCTCACTCAAAGTGAGGCCCTTGGGAGTTTTTAATTCCAAAACTTTAGTGAGCTGATTTTCCGTGAGTGTGGTGCCCTTTAATAAAAGGGCACCTACAGTTTCATTTGCCAAAGAGGCTCCTTATTTTGGATTAGACTCGAGTTTACCGTTACGTTCCATGCGCAACGAATCAAGGTATTCTCCTTGGGCATCTTTGCCCCCAACATTTTTTTCAATAAATCTGACGCGATCTTTCATCTTTTGAACGAGGAGATTGGCAGAGTCTTCAGTGTTTCTAATAATTTTTGGCGTTAAAAACATAAGGAGATTTTGCTTAGTAGTCTCCGTTCTCTTGCTCTTGAATAGCCATCCTAGAATGGGAATATCACCAAGTAATGGCACTTTAACAACTGTCACAATTTCGTTATCAGTCATTAAGCCGCCCAACACAATGGTATCGCCGTCTCGTACCATGACATTTGTTTTTGCAAAGCGCTTGGTGGTCGTAACGGCATTGGCTTGTAAGTTTGCCGCCCCTGAAGACCTGGTTGACAACCCTTGAACTTGTTGGTCAATTTCAAGGCGCATAGTATTTGATTTAGGACTAATATGGGGTTTGATGTCTAATTTAATAGTCACGTCTTCACGAGTGACACTTGTTGTTGTGCCGGCAGCGGTAGTATTTGACGAAGCTGTAACAGGGACTTTTTCACCCACTTCTAAAATGGCATTTTCATTATCAAGGGCCATAATTTGAGGAGTGCTCAAAATATTAACGTTGGCTACTGAAGATAAAAAGTTAATAAAGCCTATCAAGTTTGGAATTTTTACAACTTCAGACGCACCCGGTGGTTTTACGCTTACTTGGCCACCACCACCAAATCCCAAAATAGCACCCGTATCTTTTGAAGGATCCAAAACATTAGCCACGGGTTCGGATACAAACCCCGATCGGCCTGCAAAACTATCGCCTATTAAGTTATAATAACTGATACCCCAAGATTTTTTGCCCTCAACGTTCATTTCTAGAATTACACCTTCAACAAAGACTTGATCACGGGCAATATCTAATTTTGCTAGAATGGCTTGGACAATTTCGTAGTCTTGTTTACTGGCCGTAACAACTAAACTATTAGTTGTTTTGTCTGCGACAACTTTAACGTCGCCGCCAAAAATGGTGGTCTTTGAAATGGGTGCCGTCCCGCCGATGGGCCCAGAGGGGGCCGAAGTGGCTGCCGCTGTTGATGCCTGGGCAAGGCCTGAAAGAGTAGCAGAAATTTTTTCTGCGTCGCCGAAGCGAACATAATAGACATAAACGCCGCCCGCATCTTCGGGGCGCATTCGATAATCTAATTTAGCAACGAGCTTTTTAATCTTACCGATACCTTGGGTGTTACCAACGACAATGAGTGAATTTGTGCGTTCATCGGGTATAACGAGAGAAAACGCTTCACTGCCTTGACCTTGGGATCCACCCAACGGAGTAAATCGCGGAATCCCCGCAGTAAATGCATTACCCTGACTCCCAGAGCCTTTTCCTTTATTGATAATTTGATCTACAAGTTTTGCAATATCTGCGGCTCTCGCGTATCGTACTCGCACAACTTCGAGTTGCTCTTCAAAACCCGGCACGTCAATTTGGCGCAAAATTTTCATAATGCGTTCAATATTGCTGCCATAATCAGACATGATGAGAGTGTTGGTGGGTTCATAGACGCGCATTTCACCGAGGCGTGACTGCAAAATGGGTCCGAGGCTGTTGTAAACCTCTTTTGCTTGAATATAGCGTAATTGCACTATGCGCGTGATCATGGAGTCAGTATTGGGCGAATAAGCGCCCGAATAGGTGTCTAAGTTATCTCGTTGAGCGTTGTTCGCTTGTTTTATCTTTAAAAATTTTCCTGAAGGAACGACAGTGAGACCGTTAATTGCCAGCGCAGACAAAAAAGCCTTATATGCTTCAGCCACAGTGATTCGAGTTGGAGCAATGATTGTGATTTTTCCACGAACTTGAGTGTCTATAATAAAATTTTTGCCCGTTAATTCTGAAATGGCTTTAACGATGTCGGTGATTTCGGCATTCGGGTAGTCAAAACTGTCAATGAGGTCTGGAAAATTCTCGTCAGTAATGTCTTTATCAGACGCATCGGCCATATTGGGAGTGAGTTTAGTTAATAAATTCGTCGGTTCTTTTCGATTTCGTCTTGGAATTGGTTTTGCGGCTTTTAGTTTTCCACCAATTGACCCATTGCCACTGGGGGGGGGAGAATTGAATTGACTGTCCTGAGGATTATTTATCGAAGAATCATTAAAATTTTTACGACCAGTACCGTTGAATCCGCCGTAGGGATTTTGCTGATAGGATCCGGGAGGAGATGGTGGGGCATCAAAATCTTCGTCATCGAGAAAGTTATCCGTACTAGGTGGAGGCACTTGACCTTCAAGTGCCAGCGAAAAAACGAGCACTGATGTAAAAAACAAAGAAACCCCAACGCCAAGGTGTTTTTTCATATTGCCCTCATCGAATATTGTAAGTCAAAGTTACCAACCGTCCATTTCGTTCGACGACCAAACGAACTTGGTTCTTTGTTCTCAAACTATTGTAAAGTTCCATGCTCTTAGACACGCTATCCAGTTGTTCGCCATCGACTTGTTTAATCACATCGCCTGGATCAACGAGTTTGCGTAAAATAGAATTTTCTTGAATATCCACAACCCGAAATCCATCAATTCTGCCATTGACCATATTGGGAAGAGCTCGAGCTTCAGTTAACAACTGTGGAAGATTACTCATCAAACCCTCAAGCTCTGAGCGATTGATGGCGAAAACTCCATCGCCTTCTTTCTGAAATGGTCCCATGGCTGGGTCCTTGGGAACCATTTTTTTTTGAAAACTGAATGCCGAATCGTCTTTGATGTGAATGAATTCCAATGCCCCGCTAGAGAGATTACGAATGAATGCTTTTTTCCTCTCCACTTTGATTAAAGTAGCCAGCCCCTCAATATCGTCATTGGGAATATAGGGGAGAATCTTTTCGGCGTTCCCTTTTGCTTCGATAGTAGCAACGCATTTTCCCGGGTTTACATGGACGATGGTTCCCACAAGTGTTAAGGGAAGCTGAGATTCTTTAGCCATACTGGTGTTATCCACATCAGGACTATTTTCAGCAATTTCGATGTCAGGAATAATTCCGTCACTATTAAAAACGTTTCTCGCTAAAATATCGTTGTAATCAGACAAGGGCCTATAGGGAGGCGGTTCCACGGTTTTAGGTTTAGCATTTGGTGCCGCATTAGGAATCATGTGAGCTCTCATGGCCACACCGGTGAGATCCGCCATCATGGCACCGATGGCCGCTACAAAAACGTAGGGTAAAGCGCTGTTGAATTGTCCCAAGCCCCGCCGAATCCGCCTTAAGGGAGCTAGTTGGGAGGAGCCCGATTCTTGTATCCTGGCACTTGCAGGAATTTCTGGTCCTTTTTTTTTAGAAAAAAAGTCCATTATCCCCATAAAGATAATGGTCTTTTCAAAGGTAGTATCATCCTTGATTCTCCAGCCATTATTTTACTTAAAATTACTTTAAAAGACTTCAAGTTTTTACCCAAAATGCAATGCGTTAACGCCTCGTTTTTCGAGCCTAGTCTAGGTGCTTTTTTTTATTTGCTAAGATGTTCAAAAATAATCATAGTGGATCGCCATGTTTGAATCGCTTTCAGATAAAATTCTCTCTGGTCTAAAGAAAATTTCTGGGCAAGGGAAAATCTCTCAATCTCAAATAGAAGAAGCCCTTAAAACCATTCGCCTCGCTCTTTTAGAAGCCGATGTCAATTTCAAAGTTGTCAAACAATTCGTTGATGCTGTTTCTGTCAAAGCTATGGGACAAGAGATTGTCGCCAGTGTCACTGCAGGTCAGCAAATCATTAAAATCGTTCATGACGAACTTGTTCATCTTTTAGGCGACACAAACTCTGCACTAAATTTTTTAGGCCATGGTCCCCATGTGATTATGCTTGTAGGACTTCAAGGTGCCGGTAAGACGACGTCGTCGGCAAAATTGGCTCGCCATATTTCTAAAAAGGGACGTCAACCACTTCTCGTCCCCGTTGACGTTCAAAGACCCGCTGCTATAGAGCAATTAAAAACTTTAGGTCGCTCACTGAATTTGCCGGTATTTGACACGCAAGGCTCTGACAGACCCTCAACGATTTGCAAAAAAGCTCTAGTTTTTGCCCAAGAAAACGGCAAAGACACTCTCATTGTCGACACTGCAGGTAGGCTTCAAATCGACGAAGAATTGATGTCTGAACTTGTAGATATCAAAAAGATTCTTTCACCAGCCGAAATCTTATTCGTCGCAGATTCAATGAGTGGACAAGAAGCGGTAAACGTAGCTCTGGGATTTCATGAAAAGCTTTGTCTAACCGGCGTTGTCCTCACAAAAATGGATGGGGATGCGCGTGGTGGGGCTGCTTTGTCAATTAAGGCTACCACAGGAATTCCCGTCAAATTTGTCGGTATTTCAGAAAAACTAGATGGATTAGAACCTTTTCATCCTGACCGCATTGCTGGCCGCATTTTAGATATGGGCGATGTTGTAGGTCTTGTTGAAAAGGCTAGTGAAGTATTTGAAGAATCAAAAGCTAAAGACCTGGCCAAAAAAATCCGCAAGAACCAATTTACTTTGGAAGATTTCAGGGACCAAATGAGGCAATTAAGAAAAATGGGGCCTCTTGAAGGAATATTGAAAATGTTACCTGGGATGGGCCAAGTTTCTAAGCAGATTAAAAACATGGCACCACCTGAAAAAGAGCTGACTAAAATTGAGGCAATAATCAACAGCATGACGGTCCAAGAGCGTGAAAACTATCATGTTTTGAATGGTTCTAGGCGCGCTCGCATTGCAAAAGGTAGCGGCACCCATGTCAGCGACATCAATAGATTTATTAAACAATTTGAGCAAACCCGGAAAATGATGCAAATGATGACAAGACCTGGCAGTGGTGGGATGGGTGGACTGCCAAGTGGGTTTTCTGGCAGGCCTCCATTTAGGCGCTGATCTTTCTTGAAGGTTGAGCTAAAATGTTGTATCAAATTGGGTTTTAGGCGAAAGGAGCCCTTACTTCATGAGCGTTGTGATTCGACTTTCTCGCACCGGCAAGACCAATACTCCTCTTTACCGTGTTACTGTGGCTGATCAAAGAAGGTGGCGCGACGGCAAGTTTTTGGCCCGTGTTGGGTGGTATAACCCTTGCTCCAATGAACCTAAATCTAGAATCAAATTAGATCTCACCAAAATCGACGACTGGATCAAAAAAGGTGCTAGGCCTACAGAAACGGTTTCAAAACTTATTGGTGACTATCGCAAACAACCACAACAGTAGATCATTCTCGGAGGCCGGTTATGTCGTCAGATGGAAGCTTAAAAGAACTTGTTGTATTCATGGCAAAATCCCTAGTGGATTATCCCGAACAAGTTGAAGTTACTGAAATGCAAGGTGAACAAACTACAGTCTATGAACTCAAAGTTTCTAAAGAAGATTTAGGTAAAATAATTGGCAAGCAGGGCCGAACAGCCAGATCCCTTCGTACAATATTGAATGCTGCTAGCACAAAACTTCGTAAGCGAAGTGTATTAGAGATCATAGAATAGAGTTTGAAAAAGGTTGTATTCAATTCAGTTCCCCTCGTTGAAATTGGCAAAATAAAAGAAGCTAAGGGACTTAAAGGCTTTGTAAAGGTTCATCTTTTTTCGGGGGAGGCAGCCTGGGTTGATTCTGTACACTCTGTGTTTTTAATGAAGAAGGATTCTAAAGAGCCTCGCGAGGTGAATGTAGAAAGCTTGAAAATGGAAAATCAAAATCTAGTGGTAAAATTAAAAGACATAAATGATCGAACATCGGCAGAGGGTCTCAAAGGAATGACCGTACTCATTTGTGAAAAATATCTTATCTCCAAAAAGGGTGAAAATATTTATCTTAAAGAAATTCTAGATTTTAGGGTAAATGCCAATGGCAAGGATCTTGGAAGAATCTCAGGGTTTGATTCAAATGGCCCACAGGATTTAATTTTAGTGGGTAATATTGCGATTCCCCTGGTTTCTGATTTTATTCGCCAAATTGACTACAAAAATAAGACCGTAGCTCTGGATTTACCTCCGGGGCTCATCGAGCTTTACGATGAGGTTTGACGTCATCACTTTGTTTCCTAAAATGTTTGAAACACCTTTAGCCGAAGGTGTTGTGGGTCATGCTATTAAAGAAGGGCGAATTGGTTTTCAAACCTGGAATCCGCGAAACTATTCCGACGATAACCACAAAACCGTTGATGATCGTCCTTTTGGGGGTGGTGATGGAATGGTCATGCTACCCGAGATTCTTAAAAAAACTCTGCAAGACCTACCTCCAAGTCAGACGAGTAAAAGGAGAGTCATTTATCTTTCTCCTCAGGGTCCCGTGCTGAGTTCTCAAAAAGCCCAAAGCCTTTGCGAAAACTATGATCAAATAATTTTTGTTTGCGGAAGATACGGTGGAATTGACGAAAGATTTTTGAAAAAGTATATCGACGAAGAACTAAGTGTTGGGGACTATATTTTAAGTGGAGGCGAACTAGCTGCCATGGTGGCCATGGATGTTCTGGCACGCTATGTACCGGGTGTTTTGGGCAACGACATCTCGCCAATTGAGGATAGCTTTAAAGACCATTTACTAGAGGCCCCCCTTTACACAAAACCTCGAGAATTTGAAGGTGAAGTTGTGCCTGAAATACTTTTGAGTGGCCACCACGAAAATATCAAAGAATGGAAACGAAAATTACAGATTCAAAGAACTCTTTCAAAGCGCCCCGATCTTTTGGCAAACGCTGAAATCACAAAAGAAGAGATGGGAATGGCCTGTGAAAATCTCACTCTAAGAAAAAACGTGGCGGTGGGTCTTGTGCATTACCCGGTCTATAATAAAACAGGAGAAGTGGTAGCAACCAACGTCACAAACTTGGATATCCACGATATCGCCCGTGCCTGTCGTACCTACGGGGTGGACCAATTCTATATCATTACCCCTTCAGAAGAACAGCTGGCCTTTGTAGGTAGAGTCTTAGAGCATTGGCAATCGGGCAGGGGAATTCAATATAACCCCATTCGAAAAGACGCCTTGGTAAATACTCGGGTGGCTACAAGCCTTGAATCGGCTCTCGAGCAGTGGGGGCAGCCAAAAGCCAAACTTGTTGCCACATCGGCTCGATTGGTGGTTGGCCCAAAACCTGTCAGGTGTACTCAACTTCGTGAAATTGCTATGAAAGAATCGGTTTTCTTAGTGTTTGGAACAGGTTATGGCCTCGAAAATTCCATGGTTCGCAATATGGAATATATGCTAGAGCCCATCCGAGGGAGGTCACCGGACGGATTTCGACACTTGAGTGTAAGATCGGCAGCAAGCATCATACTTGACCGTTTATTTGGGGCATGTTACTAAAATCCCTTACATTTTTTGGTAAAGACATTAGGAGTTCAGGCCTATGGATTTGATTAAGAACCTGGTTCAAAAGAGATTTAAAACTGCGAATATTCCAGCTTTTCGTGCCGGTGATACTATTCAAGTCCACGTTAAAATTGTGGAAGGGGAGAAATCTCGAATTCAAATTTACGAAGGCGTTGTGATCCGCAAAAAAGCTGGCGGATTGGATTCCTCTTTTACTGTTCGAAAAATTTCAAATGGTATTGGTGTTGAAAGAACATTTCCTTATTATTCTCCGGCCATTGATCATGTTGAAGTTCAGTCTCGTGGATCTGCAAGGCGATCTCGTCTGTTTTACCTTAGAGATCTTGAAGGTAAAGCAGCTCGTATCGACAGTGAGTTAGAATTTGGTGGAACCCATTCTAACGTGACACCGGTGGCTCCATCTGCACCAACGCCAGCGGCTACTCCCAAGAAATAAGTGCAATCCAAAAATTCTGAAGACTGCCTTGAGGTAGATTGGCGCCAATTCGGGTTTTCACATGTAGCCGGCATTGATGAAGTAGGCCGCGGATGTCTGGCGGGTCCGGTTTTTGCGGCGGCCGTGGTACTTTGTCCGGATTTCGACTGTTCCGGAATCACCGATTCAAAGCTAATTGCTCCTGAGAAGAGAATGGTTCTTGCAGAGAGAATAAAATCTCTAAGCTTGGATTGGAGTATTGGTGTCGGGTCATTAGAAGAAATTGAAAAGTTGAATATCCTTCAGGCAAGTTTACTTGCAATGAAACGAGCCGTGGAGTGTCTCAAAATTAAGCCTGAACTTCTATTGATTGATGGAAACCAGAAAATAACAGGTTCGTGGAATCAAATTACTATTGTAAAGGGAGACCTTCGTTGCAAACCCATTGGTGCAGCAAGTATTCTGGCGAAAGTGTCCAGAGATCAACTGATGTTAGAATTAGACAGAAAGTATCCGGGGTATTTTTTTGGCGAACATAAAGGATACCCAACTCCCACTCACCGTAATGCCATCAAGAATCTTGGGCCCAGCCCCATCCACCGAAGATCTTTCTCGGGAGTTCGAGAATTTTTGGGACACACCTCATACTAGGGCTCTGGGCGCGAGGGGCGAAAAATCTGTAACATGTCTCTTGATTCAATTGGGATTTGAAATTCATCGTTCCAATTGGCGCACTCCCTATGGCGAACTTGATTTAGTTTGTACAAAAAATAATCTCATGCTCGTAGCAGAAATAAAAACAAGAAAAAAGCCCGTGATTGATCCCACTGCCCTTGTAAATTTTCGACAACGTCAAAGATTAAAAAACGCGGCCACCTGGGTATGGACACAGAATCGAAAACATTTCACCGGTTTTCGATGTGGTCTGTTTATCGTGACGGAATGCGGCATA
>JAHFAE010000062.1 GCA_023250675.1 Oligoflexia bacterium
CCCAGAGATTACTCCCTCAAAACTAAGTTCAGCTTCACGTTCTCCACCGATGATATGAATTGGAATTTTTCTTTTCGCACCCAGGGTTAAGAGTTCATCACCGTTTGAAGCGTCTCGTGCCGCACTGGTGGCGGTAGCAATAATTTTTTCGACTTTATATTTTTTGATGACCTCAGAAAAATAATCTAAACAGTCTCGGGCTCGATCAAGTGCTCTTGGCAAGAAAAATCGATTCTGATGGACCTTTTCGCCGAGCCGAACAATTTTATAGGTGTCAAATACTGTTTTGATAGAGGCTGAAGGTGGCCTGCCACTTACTTCGGCTATAAGACATAAAAAACTATTGGTACCAAGATCAATGGCTGCAATTCGAGACGTCATAGTCGCGCCATTAAGGAGAGGAGATTTCTGCCGGTTTGTCCAAGTCGTTGACCTTTAAAACGAAAGTTTTTTCAAGAGGTCTTGGACCTGGGGATTATCTATTTTCTCAAGGACTTTTTTTACGGCCTGACCACCTTCTTTTTTAAGATAGGCCTTAGCAATAACTTGTGTGGCTCCTTCCATTTTTAAGCATGGTGAGTTTGCCATACATGCGATTTCATAGGGAAGAGTCAAACGGCCGTCTGGTCCGCGTAGTTCCCCAGGTACATCTCCCCCTCCCGGCACCATGATTTTGCCAGCGAGATTTAAGTTCGTATCAAAATCTACATGACCATTACCTGTCATCCCTGAATTAGCCTCTTCCATTTCAGCGATCATATTTACGATATTGAAATTACCTGAAGCTATATTAAAATCAGACTTGAGGTGGCGAAACTTGCCTGTAATTATAACGCTGCCCAGCTTATCTTTGGCGCCAGGAATACTATTCAGTTTCTCACCAATTTGTTGCATCACCTTCAACGCAGACCAAGTGCCATTTTCTAATCTAAAGTTTCCGCTGCCTTTTAAAGCTTGTTTGACTTTTGCTTTAGAAAGCCCTGAGCCGTTCATCGAAAATTTCGCGAAGCCTTTTCCAAAAAGTGTGTCCTTCATCATAGGCATTTGGTTCGTCATAGCCGCATTAACGTCAAGGCCTGAGACTTCACCGCCAATGCTATAGCCAGGATCAGAATCTCGAAAGTCTATGGATGACGTCATTGCCATTGAGCCGCCAAATGCAGTTGCCGTTGCTTTTTTAAGGCTCACTACTAAATCCTTAAACGTAAGCTCAGTGTTAAGATTTGTAATTTCGGCTTTATGAACGCGCAGCTTCGCAACTTGCAAAGTGCCGGTGAAATCAACCCCTTTTGCAATGGGGTTCTTTTTCATTGTGGCGATAGGTCCTGCTGCGGCTTTTTCTATGTCAACATTTGCTGCTTGTTGACCCGCAGCTGAAGGCTTTTGTGGCTCGGCCTGAGCCTCTACTTTTTCTTGATCAGATGATTTTTGAGGCAAAAGCGAATCAACATCAAGAAGGGCACTCTTGACTTTAAAGTTTATGATTGGCCGAGAAAAATTCTTCACTGAACCATCTACAGAGAGATCGCTAACACCCATTTTAAGGCTTGCGCCGGCCAAAGTGACGGTGTCGTTAGAAAAACTCAAATTAGAATTGAAATCACTTATTCGAGGTACAATTCCTGGTGCTTTGAGGCTTATATCATTGGCCGTAGCGTTGCCAGCAAAAGCAAGATTGCCTGTTGGCCCTGAAATTTTGATATTAAAGCTAACGGTTCCTTTCATATCAAAATCTTGTAGAGGAGCAACGATTTTTTGCCAGTGGTCAAATACGAATTTTGAACTCGCAATGTTAAGGTTAATGATAGGAGCGTCAAAATTATTCACACTCCCTGTGGTGTCGACTGACGCGTCGGCCACAACGAAGTGGCCTTTTTCAATTTTTAGATTTTTCTCAGAAACATCTAATTTGACGGCAAGCTTGAGGGGGACTTTTTCTGCCTTATCAAACATCTTGGCATAGCGAATGAGTATTCCCGATAAATCTGCTTGAGTTTCAAGATTGACGTGATCTAGACCGCCACCAGCTTTCATATATATGCCGGCTTTGCCTTCGATGACCATGTGTCCGCGAAGGGTGAGATCTTTCAACTCTTTGATATCTAGATCAGACTTAAAAGAAAATCCAAAAGGAGTGTCGAGCGTAAATTTTTTGAGGTCAAAATCAAAACTTTTAATCTCAGTTTTTGTCCCTTTTTTCTGATCAGAAAATTCAAAATACCCATCTTCGATATGAAAACTCAGTTCAAAGGGCAACGCCAAGCTACCACCTGACGAAGACTTGCCTTGAGGCGCAGGAGGAGCTGCTGGAGCGCTACTATCAGCCTTTGAGATTTTAGAAACATTCGTTTTACCATCTGCACTTGACACAATTTGAATAGAGGGGCGCTGCACCGAAAGAGTAATATCTGGTTTGCCTGAAAATAGGGAGCTTATTGGAATTACCAGTTGGGCGTCATTCATTGAAACGAGGGGTCTTTTGCCCCCACTTCCTTTTTCAGAGAGAACCATTTTTTCAACGCCGATATGGAGACCTCCCCAAAGAGAAAGTTTTAAATTTCCCAATTCAAAATCCGCATTGAGATTATCCCTTACAATTTTTTCGATTTGAGGTCTAAATTTGTTGGCGTCAAAAAATAGCGGCACAATTATGGCTGCCAAAACAAACAATCCAAATATTACGCTTATTCCAATTCCCAATTTTTTAAGCATTTCTTATGCCTCTCCTTTTAATTTTTTCTTTAAAAGATCATTAATAATTTGGGGCGAACCTTGACCTTTCATCTCTTTCATGACTTGGCCTACGAAGAATCCAAAAATCTTATCTTTGCCTGATCTAAATTGTTCAACCTGGGCCAAATTAGCGGCTATGATTTTGTCGATTGTGGCCTCTATGGCCATAGTGTCGGTAACTTGAACAAGATTATTTGTCTTAATTATTTCTCCCACACTCATTTCCCTAGAATATTTACCTGTTGCAATATCCTCAAAAATGGATTTTGCAATTTTTCCTGATATTTGGTTCCCGTCGATGTTTTTAATGAGGTCAGCGATCTGATCGGCGGAGACCGGGGAGTTTGAAATATCTTTTTTCTGGTCATTGAGAATTCTCATAAGATCTCCCATGACCCAGTTGCTGGCCGCTTTGCCATTGACACATTTTTTAACAATATTTTCGTAAAACTCACTTAACTCTCGTGTTTGAGTTAGGATTTGAGCGTCGTATTCGGGAATTTGATATTGATTTATAAATCTTCGTAGTTTTTCTAGAGGCAACTCGGGCAGTTTTGTTTTTACTCTCTCTACCCAAAGACGATCTATCTTAAGTGGCAGGAGGTCGGGATCAGGAAAGTACCTGTAATCATGAGCCTCTTCTTTTAAACGCATGCTGACAGTGCGATTTTTGTCAGGGTCATAGAGCCTGGTTTCTTGGGTAATTTTTTGGCCGTGTTCAATGAGGTCTATTTGCCTACCAACCTCAAAATCAATTGCCTTTTCAACGAATCGAAAACTATTAATATTTTTTAGTTCTACTCTTGTGCCAAATTCTTTTTGACCTACAGGCCGTACACTTACATTAGCATCGCATCTTAAACTGCCTTCTTCCATATTCCCGTCGCAAACGCCAAGGTATAAAAGAATCGTTCTTAAGTTGCGCAAATACTCGCCCGCTTGCTTTGAATTTCTAAGATCAGGTTCACTGACAATTTCTAAAAGAGGTACTGAACTTCTGTTCAAGTTTACTAAACTAAAATTGCCATGGTGGGTACTTTTGCCTGCATCTTCTTCCATATGGGCACGGGTAATACCTACCGTTGTTTCTACTCCTTCGACGAGAAAAGCTACTTTACCCTTAACGCAAATGGGCTCGTCATATTGAGAGATTTGGTAGCCTTTGGGGAGATCGGGGTAAAAATAATTTTTTCTAGAAAAAACATTGTTCTCACGAATCTCACATTTAAGTGCAAGGCCTGTCAGAATCGACAATTCGACAACTTCTTTATTGAGAACGGGCAGGGCTCCGGGCATGCCTGTGCAAACAGCGCACGTGTTGTCATTATCGCCCGCTCCAAAGGCTGAAGAACACGGGCAAAATATTTTTGATTTTGCTAAAAGTTGCGCATGAACTTCAAGGCCAATGACAGGCTCAAAATCCATGGGGCTGCCTATTTTCTAAATTTATGGTCTTTTCAAGGGCATGAGCGGAATTAATGATTTTTTCTTCTTGAAAATGACTTGCCATAAGTTGGAGCCCAACAGGTAAACCGTTTTTCGTAAAGCCACAATTGAGGCTAAGGGCAGGGATTCCAGCCAATGACGGACCCAAAGTAAAAATATCATTGAGATACATCTGCAACGGGTCTGATGACTTTTCTCCCAATTTAAATGCGGGGGTCGTGGCAACGGGAGCTGCTATGACATCGCAAGTCTGAAATGCTTTTACAAAATCATCTCTAATCAATCGTCTTACTTGGCATGCTTTTTTGTAATAGGCATCATAGTAACCGCTAGAAAGAGCATAGGTGCCCAACATGATTCTTCGTTTTGGTTCTGGGCCGAAGCCCTCACCCCGAGATTGGCAGTAAAGATCTAAAATATCTTTATTTTCTTTTGAGCGATGGCCGAATCGAACACCGTCATACCGAGCTAAATTTGAACTAGCCTCACATGGAGCGATCAAATAGTAGACCGCGATTCCGTAAGAAGTGTGGGGTAAACTAATATGTACGATTTGGGCGCCTAGAGATTTTAGAATTTCAATTCCATTTTCTACTGCTTTTCGAACTTCAGTGTCTATTCCGTCGACAAAATATTCTTTTGGCAAACCAATTTTAAGGCCTTTTACAGAGTCAAAAATATTTTTACTAAATGGTGGGACGGCGATTTGGGCTGTTGTCGAATCATGCCTATCTTTGCCTGAAATCACTTCAAGTATAATAGCAGAATCTTCAACGGTTCTTGTCATGGGACCGACTTGATCCAACGAAGAAGCAAAAGCCACCACACCGTAGCGGGATACTCTGCCGTATGTGGGTTTAATGCCGGTGATTCCGCAAAAACTAGCGGGCTCTCGAATGCTTCCTCCGGTGTCAGTTCCAATTGAACCTGGGGTAATTCGCGCAGCAACGACAGCTGCCGAGCCACCGCTTGAGCCACCGGGGACGCGAGTTAGATCCCAGGGATTTTTCACCGGCCCATAGGCTGAATTTTCATTACTTGCGCCCATGGCAAATTCATCTAAATTGGTTTTTCCTACGATGACGGCTCCAGCTGCTTCAAGTTTATTTGTAACTGTCGATGAATAAGGCGCTACGAAATTATCTAGTATTTTAGAAGCCGCTGTAGTCCGAATTCCTTTGGTCAGAAGTAAATCTTTTATTGCGAGGGGCACTCCGGCTAGAAGTCCGGGGTCTTTTTTTTGAGACACGAGGCTGTCAACGCGGTCCGCAGATTTTAAGGCCTCATTTTCACATATTGTAATAAAGGCGTTGAGAACGGGTTGGCTTTTTTTACTTCGCGTTAAGGACTCTTCTACAAGGGCCCGTGCTTTGATTTCGCCCCGTCTTACTTTGTCGGCCATGGATTTAATTGTCAGTTCACTAAAATTCATTTTATAAGCTCTTATAATACCGGTGGAACTTTATAAAGATTCCCAGATTTTTCTGGGGCATTACCTGTAGCCAAGCTATTTTCGTTATTTTTTTCAACATCATCGGTTCGAAAAGTAATTTCCATATCGGTCGCTGTTACAAGAGGCGCCACACCCGTAGTGTCCAATTTTGAAAGTTGTGAAACATAATCGACGATGGCACCTAATTGCTTAGAGTAAAGTGCAACTTCATCGCCATTAAGTTTTAGTCTTGCAAGATTTGCAATTTTTTTTATGGTCTCTTCAGAAATCATAATTAAGTGCCTCACCTTAGAAGAAATTGAGAAATCTGGCAACGACTTCTAACGCAGTCGCGCCGCGTTATTAATAGATTTACTCCCATTTTTACGCTATTTGAAATGTATGACAAAATCCAAGATTCTCCCCTTGAAAGAAGTTCAAAGCCGTTTGGAAAAACTTCGACATTCTTCCAGCCAAAATGAGGCCAAAGCACTTATGTCGGACCTTTTAGCTACGGTGGATTATCACAATATTCAGTATCACGAAAAGGACAAGTCAGAAATTTCTGACCTGGAGTTTGATCAACTTCATAAGAACTTGGAAGAGTTAGAGGAACTTTACCCCCAGATCAAAAAAGGAAGAAGTGCCACGGCGACGGTCGGCGGAAAGGCCCTGGCTCAATTCAAAAAGGTGGCCCATCGAGTACCCATGCTCTCCCTTTCAAATACATATTCTCCAGATGAGATTCGGGACTTTGACACTCGTGCAAAAAAGTATTTGGATCTTAAAGAGGGAAGAGAATTAATCTACCTTTGCGAGCCCAAAATAGATGGACTGGCTATCGAAGTCATTTATGAAAAGGGAATATTAACTCGTGGTTTGACAAGAGGAGATGGCCTTACGGGTGAAGACGTTACCGAAAATATAAAAACCATTAAAGTCATTCCTCATAAGTTGAAAACGAGTAGACCACCCCCGTTGCTTGAGGTACGAGGAGAAATAGTTCTCTTTAAGAAAGACTTTGCAGCTTTAAACCAAGAACAAATCGATGAGGGCGAAGATTTGTTTGTAAATGCGAGAAACACCGCCGCCGGTAGCATTCGTCAGCTTGATCCCCAGATTGCAGCTTCAAGACCACTAAAGGCGTTTTTTTATGGATCGGGAATCGTCGATTGGGCTAATTCCAATGCAACTCCAGAAAATCATTGCGAGTTTGAAAAGTTGCTTGGGGATTTTGGCCTTCCCGTTAATGATCTTGCAAAAAAGTGCAAAAATATTGACGAAGTCATTGAGTATTATTTTGGTCTTGAGAAAAAACGCGAAAAACTGGATTACGAGATCGACGGAATCGTCGTTAAAGTGGACTCGCTCAAACTCCAAAAAGATTTAGGATTTATAGCCAGAAGTCCCCGTTGGGCCGTGGCGGCTAAGTATAAACCTCAGCAAGTTCAAACTGTGATTGAAAAAATTGAGATTCAGGTGGGTCGCACGGGAGCGCTTACTCCAGTCGCCGTGATGACACCTATTAAAGTGGGTGGCGTAACTGTGACGAATGCCACACTTCATAATCAAGATGAAATTGACCGAAAAGATACTCGTGTAGGTGACACGGTGGTCATTCAACGGGCCGGGGATGTGATTCCAGAAATTGTAAGTGTGGTTTCAGAGAAGCGTCCTAAAAATTCAAAGGCATTTAAGATCCCTGGCACTTGCCCTGTATGCGGATCAAAAGCAGTAAAGCTTGAAGGCGAAGCAGTTACCAGGTGCACAAATAGTTTGTGCGTGGCGCGCCTTAAAGAATCATTGAAGCATTTTGTGAGTCGTCGGGCCATGAATATTGAAAAGCTTGGTGACAAACTTATCGAGCAACTTGTTGATTTAGGCGTTGCGAAATCATTTTCCGACATTTACAGACTTAATGAGCAAAAAATCTCTCAATTGCCAAGGCAAGGGGATAAATCCACAAACAACCTTATTGAGAGTATTGAGAAGTCAAAAGAGAGCACCTTAAATAGGTTTATCTTTGCTATGGGAATTCGGTTTGTGGGCGAGCAGACCGCGAGGCTTTTAGCAAAAAATTTCTCAAACGTTGAGCGGTTTCTTGAAGCAACAGAAGAAGAATTGCTCAATGTTGACGAGGTGGGAGAAAAAGTTGCCAAAAGTATTATTGAATCCACCGGCAATAAGACGTTTTCTAAAGAAATGCTTGCTCTTGTTAAACTCGGCGTTCATATTCCGGGGGAGAAACAGGTTGGGGGACAAAGAAAACAAAACAATTCATTAGAGGGGTTCACCTTTGTCATCACTGGGTCTTTAGATGGTATGTCTCGCGATGAAGCTAAAGACTTCATTGAAAATCACGGTGGAATCACTTCAAGCTCTGTCAGTAAAAAAACGAATTTTCTAGTCTGCGGCTCAGATGCCGGGTCGAAACTCATAAAAGCCCAAGAACTAGGAGTAAAAATCATTTCTTTGGACGAACTCAAACGCATGTCCAATAAATAGGTGCCTGGCGGTTTTTCCGCAAATATAGAGCATTTGAGAACTCAAATGCTCTATATTTGCGGAAAAACCGCCAGGCACCTAAAGCTTTTCGTATGATTCTTGGTAGCGGGCGGCGAGTTCATCTTTATTTTTCTGTGTGAGCTCTCGCTGTTTTGAAAGAAACTCAAAACGATATTCTCGGTTCAGTTTAACGGTTTCAAAATAAATCGGGAGTGCTTGTTCATAATTTTTTAATTCAAAAAGGGCTCGGGCCAAATGTATTCCGGCTTCGTCGTCGTCGGGGTTTCTTCCGAATGCTTTTCCCAAGTCATAAACAGCCTGCTCATAACTTTTTTCTTGAAAATAAATGAGGCCCCTTGCGCGGTATGTGATTCCCTCCTTTGGATGATTAGCAATTGTTGACTTTAGAACTTCAAAAGCCTCTTTTCTTTTTTGGCTATCATAGAGCGCACGACCTAGAATTGCCCATGACGTGACGTCATGGGCGTCGTTGTTGGTGGCAAGTGTGCAAAGTTTTATGGTGTCAGCAAAATAAGAATCTTGATAGTTGAGCCAACATAGCCGTGCAAAGATATCTGCTCTGGGGCCTAGTTTCGTAATTCCAGTTTGATAAACTTGGCGAGCATCATACCGATCTTGGGCAAGTTCTAAAATGGTTCCCAAAGCCAAAATCGATTTTGGTGTCGTTGAGCTGATAGAAACGGATTTTCTAAGACTAGCCACCGCATCGTCTACATTTTTGTTTTGGTGCTGAGCTAGTCCCAGGGCGTACCAAGCAAATGCATTTTTCGAGTTACGATTTGTTGCAATTTCTAGATAATGAACAGAATCAGGCCATCGTCTGAGCCGAGCGAAGAGGCTTCCAACTGATATATAAGCGTTTTCACCCTCGGCATCGGCTAAAAAGGCTGAAACGGCTCTCTTTGCTTCTTCCACCTTGCCTAAATGAAAAAGTTTTTCAGCATCGGCTAAAGAGTAATTGTCGTCTTTGGTCGCCGGCAATTTTGTTGAAGCTGTTTTATTTTCCGTTTCAATATTTACGGGACGCAAACTCTTTTCATGCCCTTTCAATGGATACTCTTCACTGCGGGCAGATGGCGAAAGAAAAATGAGCATTGAAAATAACAGTGAAATCATAATGCTAAAATTCTAACCGTTGATACCAAGACATACAAGCGTTGACAGGAATCCCCGTTTTAAACGAAGCTAGCTAAATGCATGTACTGATAATTTTGATAACTATTATGCCAAATGCTAAGTGCGAGGTTTCACAAAAGTCATCTCCTTCACCAATTCCAGTGGCCCAAAATTTGAATTCGGCGCCGCTGTGTGTGAGGCCCCTAGATATGGCGATAGAAAAGGATGTAGCACATTATATAAGTTGTAGAATTCAACTGGGTCAGTTCTGCAATGGCCACGAAAAGATGCAAGAATGTATAAAATATCGTGAAACTTTGGGACCTGCCAAGAGCGTAACTCGTAGTGAAGGAACTTCTGCTGACCGTTGCGTCATCTTAAAAGATGGCAGCTACAATTGTAATCAAGATCCAGTAAGATTTGTTTTAAAGGACGAGTCTAAAGGAAGCGTTCCCACTTCAAGTCCAGCACCGCTTTCCAGCGAAAGTAATCCAGGTGAAGGCGGAACTACTACGCAACCTGCTGGAGTTGGAGTTCCAAAATAAAAAAGGTGCGAATTTAAATCCGCACCTTATAGAGTTCATTTAAATATGATCAATAACAATATCACGAGCCATAACGGTTTTGCGCCCGTCGGTTTTTGCGTGCTCAATACCTTTTTCGCAAAGACGTTCAATGGCTTTGCTGAGAATTTCTACGGTTTCAGAGCTCGTGTTGCATTCGCCCTTTTCTTTAATATATTTTTTAACTTTGCTGGTTACGACTAAAACATCTGCCATGGCTAACTCTCCTAAAAGTTAAATTCATCCAAGGGCTAAAGCCCAATCAATTTTTCAATTTCTGCGGCAAGTCGAATATCTTTGTCAGTCACTCCACCGGCCGTATGCGTGTAATAAGAAAGGTGAACGATATTGTATTTAATCATAATATCGGGATGGTGATCTCGGGCCTCGGCAAGGTTTGCCACCTTGTTTACAAACGTCATGGCCTGCTTAAAACCCTCAAATTTGTATTCTTTTTCTATGGTTTTCATCCGGGTACGTAATAAAACAGCGCTAAAGTGGTATGTCTAGTCAAATTATAATCGATTTGACGATTTATTCGATCCTGATAGCTATTACAATTGAATATAAGATAATTTTTCTCCGATCTAGACTCAACGAATTATTTCTTTGGAACAGGGCTCCTTAAAACCGATCCCTTTGAAATTACGAATTAAATTAGCTTTGCTTGTCCAAATTTAGGGTAACTCTGCAATTTAAGAATTTGCATTTCGCGATTTGAGTTCAATTCAAGAAGTTTGAGCTTAGTCGAAATGAACTCCGTTCCTTTTTCAATAGAACGCCAATTCATTTTGGCGATCTGGATTACCGGCTTTAGCCCCCAAATCCAGCGATAATTAGAAGATTATAAAGGAAATCGCCTACACAGGTCCTTGAATGGGTTGTGATTGGACTGGAGCGGGCCAATGGAACAGGGCATGAAAACTTTGATGTACGTGAAGGTGGCCCCGCTGTGGGGGCTATTTAAAATCAAATCTATAAATTCTGCAATGTGGAGGACGTTTTCTGAACCTGCGTAAAAATGGTGGAGATGATCGGGATCGAACCGACGGCCTCGTCGTTGCGAACGACGCGCTCTCCCAACTGAGCTACATCCCCTCTTTACTTCGAATAATCGAATACTACAAAAATTAGTCAGCCCGGGCAATCTCGGCTAGATCAAAGATTTTATGACGCAGCGCTAATATCATATATTTGCGGAAAAACCGACAGGCACCTTTATATTCGGAAAAGGTGCCTGGCACCTCTATAGGTCGAGGGCGGCTAAGCCGATAGCCTAGGTATGATACTACCCCTTGGGCTAGGATATAGGTATATCCGATTCCCCTATGTAACACTTGTTTTATGTTTGGTCTCTGCTGGAGTTTATTTTTATTACCCTTCACGAGCCAGCACTATTTCAAAAACAGTCAGCAAGAATTTTCAGAGTCTAGAAATTGGCCTTCTAGAAAAAAAACTTTTTAGTGAATATTGTTCTGCCCAGGGAGGGAGTACCAAAATTTGCGGTGAAATTGGCGGATTAATAGAAGAGGGTTACCAAGATAATTCTAAAGAAAATGAATCAAGCAAAACTGAGCTTCTGTCTAAGGAGTCGATTGAAAGTCAGATCTATTATCTTTCTATCTTTAGAAATTTCAAAGCAGAAATTAAAAAGCCAACGGCTGACATCGAACAGCTAGCGGGCTTTCAACCCTTTTCAAATAAATATGAAGCGCTCAAATCAGACGTCGAGAAATACTATAGGAGTGAAAATATATTGTCCTGTCAAACAATGACCCCATTGACCATTTTATTTTCACAATTCTGCCATGCTTCGATTTTTCATCTCTTGGGGAATTTAATATTTCTAATTATTTTCGGTGCCTACGTTGAGCAAAGGCTGAGTGCCGTAGCTTACTTGGGAATTTATTTGGTTGCAGGATCATTAGGGCTGTTGGGACACGTTTACTTGCAGCAAGAGCCCATCAGATATCTCGTGGGCGCCTCGGCCAATGTGAGCGCGGTCATGGGAATGTTTTTTATTTTTTTCTTTCGCTCCCAAATGAAATTCTTAATTTGGTTCGTAGCCGGAAAGACATTCTATGCTCCTGTGTCTGTTGCGTTTCCGCTCATTTATGTCGTTCAAGAACTTCTTTTAGGTTTAGATAAAGGGGATGGAATAGCCCACTTTGCCCACCTCGGTGGTTTTTTCATAGGCGCTTGGGCGGCGTTCTTGTTTGATTCATTCAAACCCGTCAAGGCCCCGCTACTTTACCCTCAAGAGAAACTTGACATGGCTGAAATTAAAAATGAGCCTGACTTTTATAAAAAAATAGCTCTAACCGAGAAGATGTTAAAATATAATCCCAAGAACTTTCTCATCAGAGACAAGGTCATCTTAGAAATTTTCGAAAAAACAACAAATTTACGTTTGGTCGACGCAAGAATAATGGAATTTCTGAAAAAACAGGGCCCTGCACTCATTGCCGACAAACTTCTGACAAAACATGTAGGAGGAATTTTAGCGATTCTTGAAAAATGTCCACTAGGAATCCCGCTAGAATCATTTTTGAATCAATGTAACGACCAAGAAATTCTAAAAATTGGAGATAGCGCACTGCTTAACGTTAAGCCCGTTCTGGCTATGAGAGTTTACGATTATTTTATTGTCAAATTTCCGAACTCTTCAACTCTTCAAAATCTAACCGTCACAATCAAAGAAGCGTTGAAAATCATAATGGACGATCAAGCTGTTTATTTAGAGCTCAAAACTTATTTTATGGTAGCGCGGTCCACCGCAATCATTGCGTTTATAAGTGAGTTGGCCGATGACGATGCACCGTTGGTTATAGGAGGTAGCAATGGCTCAACCAATGCAGGATAGTATTGTCTCAAAACCTCTTTCAACATCTTTTAAACTCTACCATCGATATGAAGAGGATTTGAACCACTACCCGTCGGCAGGTTTTAAAATAAGGGTTCTCGCCACACTTCTTGACGGAATTTTTTACGCCGTGCTCACTGGTGTTATCGATGCGCTTATGGATGGCACCTATGAGTTTTTGAGAGAAACGAGCCCAGGTGCATACTTTATTTTGACCCTGTGTGTTTCGTCTATTCTTGTTGGATACTACTATGCGTGGCCAGTATCAGAGTGGGGCGCAACGCCGGGGAAAAAATTGCTTGGAATAAAAATAATTAGCAAAACTGAAAATGGAAAAGTAGGTTTTTGGAAAGCCTATAATAGATGCATTTTCGGATACAGTATTTCTCTACTACTTTTTTGCACTGGTTTTTTGAGAATAATTTGGCGAAAAGATAAACTTGCTCTTCACGATGCCCTGTTTAATACTCGGGTCATCCTATGCAAAAAATAAAGATTCGCATGATTCTAATAACAGTTTTGCTCTTATTTTCAATTATTCAAATAATTATTATGCAGAAGTGGATAGAGCGATGGGGCTTTTGGGGAAGCATGAGCCATTGGTTTGAAACATTTGAAGACCCCATTTCAGCCGCAGCAAATCTTGACTTGGTGTTACTTGCGCTTACTGTTGCGTGCTGGATAGTGTGGCGAGAAAAAGGACTTAATAAAACAGTCGCGCTTATGGTACTTCCCTACGTTTTGTTTCCATCCTTGGGGCTACTTCTCTACCTCATCATTTCAGATAAAAGTTTACCCGGAGAAAGTCTTCGCGAGCCGTAGAAGAGCCGAGGGATATCTTGGCTCCAGGGCACTACGGATAGATCGGTTTTTATTCCCCATACTTTCAAAAAATCATTCAAACTGAGAGGGTTGGTAAGCATGCCGCCAAAGAGTTTTCCGCAAAACTTCATGGATTCTTTTTGTGTAGACCACATTCTAACGCAAACCCGGTGCACCGTACGACTTCTCTTCGAAGCGCCGCCAAAAATAAAAGAGATAGCCTCGCTGGTAAATTTGGCCGTTAAATAGTGGCGTCGCCGAGCATCATTGTATTGCCTGTTTAGTTCAGCCTCAGTCAAATTTCCGGTCTTTAGATCATTGAAAAGTTCTGCGATTTTTACACCGTCGTAGGCCGCAGTAGACATGCCATAACCTCCCAGGGGATGACTTGCGCCCGCGGAATCACCAGTAAGAGTAATCCTTCCCATAGAGGGGGTGCGGCAATACCGCGGAATGTAAGGTGCCGCCATAATACGTCTATCAAATTCAGCGTCAGCAAATTGATCGACAATTCCACTAGATTGAATGGCAGACTTTAAATAGGACTCGGGTCTTCTTTCTCTAAATGGGTTATCGCCCCCCCGACCCACTTCTTTATATAAATAAACCCGAGTTACATCGGGACTTATTTTGAACGCACAAACCAATCCCTCCCGTGATTGAGCTGTAATGAACTTACCGGCAGGTACAGTGTCTTTTGTCGCTACGCCGCCAATCATATATGAAGCTGAGAGGGGATCATCAATCCACCTTGCGTTTATCTTTTTGGCTGTCAAAGACATGACCCCTTCAGATACCACGATATGCCCCGTATAAATCACTTCGATTCGATCTTTTGTTTTTGTTTTAACCATTACGTTGCCAAGGGAGCTGTCGTTGATTTCTTCGATGAGGGAATCCATATAAATTACCCCACCTAATTCGGAGTATATTTTAAGCAATTCATTTTTTAATTCTAAATGAGGAATAGCAAGGGCATGGTCCGGAAATCCAAGATCATTTGGGTAATAAAAATCCACAATTCGAGATTTCTTGAAGGGAGAAATCAAAAAATAATAATGGGGTAATGTAAAAACTGGAATACCCTTGGATTCAATGCTTTCAGAAATTCCCATTTTTTCTAATACACGTAGTCCTACGGGTTGAATATATTCACCTTTTAATGTTTCAGTGAATTTCTTTTGTTTTTCGATAATAATTGAGGATAGTCCCATCTGTTGGGCGCGAATTCCTGAGATTAAGCCAGAGATTCCTGCACCTGAAATTAATAGGTCAAAGAATTTGATATCTGCTCCCTCCGTGTAGCAAATCAATCTCACTATTGACGGTATTACATCGCCCAGAAAAATCCAGAGGATATTTTGGAGTCATTTGGACACTAGACGCTGAGCGTCCTAACGCCTTTAAAAAAAACTTGATAAGGCGTACCTGTAGCGGCCTATACTAAAAGGCAAGAAATAGCTTTTTTTTTGACTTCAACCTGCGGGGTGAAGGTGGAGAAATCAAGAGAGAGCACGACTGAGTTAGTTGATGTTTTTTCATACCAAGATTTCAAAGCATTTCTAAAAGACTTTTACAGTGAGCGTCGTCGAAAAGATCGAAAATTTTCGATTAGATTTTTTGCTCGGCGCGCAGGATTGAGATCCCAAAATTATTTGAAAGTCGTCATGGACGGTCGGCGAAGTCTCACTCCTCGTAACATGCCAAAGTTTGTTAAGGGTTTGGGTCTAGACGCTAACCAAGCTGAGTATTTTGAAGCACTTGTGAATTTGAATCAAGCGAGAGACTCATATGAGAAACGTGAGTTCCTCAATCGGCTCCTCCACCTTCAAAAGAAAAAAGCGGCCATCATATTATCAGGTCGACAGTTAGAGTTTTTTTCTGAATGGTACCATCTGGTTATTTTTGAATTGGCTTGCCAAGAAAACTTCGAATCAGATCCGATCATTATTAGTAAAAGATTAAAAGGTAAGATTTCAGAAATTCAGGCAAGAGAAAGTTTAGACCTCATGCTCAATACCGGAATTCTAACAAGAAGTCTCAATGGGAAATTGGTTCCAATGGCAACGCAAATCGCCTCACCTCAAGGTTTGGCTATGGACCAGATTCGAAAGCTTCAGAAGGTTTTTATGGAATTTGGAATTGAAAGTACTATTCAAGAGAGGGGCTCTGATGTGGATGTGCGGAGCCTCACCATTGGATTGACGCCTGAGCAGGTCCCTATTTTTAAGTGTAAGCTTAAGGAGTTTCAAAGAGAGCTCAACACGCTTTTTTCAACGGGAAAAGGTACAAATATTTTTCAAATGAACATCCAATTTTTTAAGCTGACAAAGGATATAAACGAAGGATAGGTTGTTCTCTCTATGAGGATAGCCTTAGCTCAAATTAACCCGACTTTGGGTTCCTTTAATTCTAATGGTCAAAAGATTATTGAATATATTGAAAGGGCGAAACAAAAACACGCTCACCTCGTGGTTTTTCCCGAAATGGCAGTTTATGGATATCCCGCAAATGATTCTCTAGAATACAGCCATTTTGTCAGAAGCCAAATTGACCAAATTAAGAACATACAAAAAAAAATTCCCCCTAAGATTACGGCGGTTTTTGGTGCGGTTCTAAAAAACGACAAAGCAGCAAAGCAGGGGGGCAAACCCTATTTAAATTCGGCCATCGTCATGCAAAAAAATTCAAAACCCAAAATAATCTCAAAGCAGCTTTTGCCCACGTATGACGTTTATGACGAATCGAGATTTTTTGAAAAGGGATCGGAATCGGGAATAGCCGTTATACCCAATATTGGCCGAGTCGGTGTGTCGGTTTGCGAAGATATGTGGGGGAATATATTTGATAATACCGCCCGAGTATATTCCAGCGATCCGTTTGAAAAATTTAAGAACTTAGATTTGATGATTAATATTTCGGCAAGCCCTTTTTCAAAAACCCATATGTCTGTTAGACTGCAAGAAGCTAAGCGCCATGTCAAAAGGGCCAAATGTCCATTTGTCTATGTCAATCAAGTAGGGGGGCAAGACGAACTCATTTTTGATGGATCCAGTTTTATTCTAGAAAGTAATGGAAAAATAGCGGCACAAGCCACATCGTGCGAAGAAGATTTGCTCATTTCAGATTTAGAAAAAAAGGCGTCAGAATTTAGACCCCTTGAAACTGATCAAAACGAAATATTACGACAAGTCTTAGTTTTGGGTCTGCGGGACTTTGTAAGAAAAACCGGAAATTCAAAAATTCATCTGGGACTTTCTGGTGGAATTGATTCTTCGTTGGTAGCGGCCCTTGCCGTTGATGCGGTGGGCCCAGCTCGCGTGACGGGGTTTTTGTTGCCGGGTCCATATAGTAGCAAAGGAAGCATCGGTGACGCCGTGGCCCTTGCTAAAAATCTCGGAATTAATTCTCAAACTATTTCTATATCAGAGCCATATGCAGAATTACTTAAAGCCGCGAGTGAATTCCAAAAGATTGAAGCATCAAAAGTTTCAATTATGGAACAAAATATTCAAGCGCGCATTCGCGGCCTGATTTTAATGGCGTTTTCAAATGCCAAGGGCAGCCTTTTACTTTCGACGACAAATAAGAGCGAAATGGCTGTTGGATATGGAACGCTATATGGGGACTTGTGCGGGAGTCTAGCCCCGATAGGCGATTTGACCAAAAGAGAAGTCTATTCATTGGCGCGCCATTACAATAGGTCGCGAGAAATTATTCCGGCTGCTTGTATAGAAAAAGCGCCATCGGCCGAACTTGCGCCAAATCAAACGGATCAAGATACTCTGCCACTCTATGAAGATTTAGACGATGCCGTACAAAATCTAGTTGAAAAAAAGATGCCACCAAAGTCCAAAGTTGAAAGGTGGGTTATGCAAAAAATTCTACTCAGTGAATTCAAGCGCCGTCAATCTCCCCCCATTCTTCGTGTCTCAGATCATGCTTTTGGAATTGGTCGAAGAATGCCCATTGCATTTAACCCCACGGCTCCATAACGCCAAATTTAAAAACAAGGTCGTCGTCTTGCCATAAGGCACCTCCGTCAAAGGAGGCGATCGCCTTCGGCCAAAGCGGTACAGGCCGCATCACCTGTAGCAGCTAGAAAGCCCAGCGATGTACTCACAATGCAAGCTGGGCCATTCTTTATAATCCTGATTTCCTTTGGAGCTTTGTCGAGATAAATAGTTTTTAGGGATGCGTACCGTCTGGTTCGCTATAGGGTTCAGTTTACGTTGTAAACCGAAATCCATAGGAAGAATGGCTACTGCATTATGGTAGTGGGCCAAGCAGTTTTTGGAAAGAGACCATTAAAACGCAGGAAAGCAGAATCCTACACCAAAATTCCTTGATATCCAGATGGGCCGATCTTGCATGTCTTCAGTGTCAAGCCGAAGACCTTTGGCAAGAGTCAACTGATCTGTTAGCTGGTAACATGGGATCGGTTAATCAGGATCAGGTGGTCTGCTTTCTGGGATTCAGGGTGTATTTGTGCAGATTATAAAGACAAATACCCAAGTAATCATAT
>JAHFAE010000063.1 GCA_023250675.1 Oligoflexia bacterium
ACCAAACGCCGCGTTAGAAAAAAGTGAAATTGCTAAGTGCTTGACAAGAGTGGCGTTCCCACGGGGATTCGAACCCCGGTATTCACCGTGAAAGGGTGATGTCCTAGGCCTCTAGACGATGGGAACTCATGGCGCGTTACCGATAAGATTCATGCTGTCGTCGACCAAACTTATTCCGTTCAGAAGCATCAACATAAAAGCAATGGGAAAACAAAAAACGACCCAAAAACAGAGCCAATTTCTCGAACCGTCATACTCGATAAAATAAGTATGACCGTCTAATACAAATCGACCGGAAGTCGCAAGCAACACAAACGCTACGGGAAAAAAAATAACGACCCAAAAAATAAGCCACCCCTTAGACCCCGCGTATTCAACTTTGATCTTTTTCTTAGTCGTCATTTTCCTATTACCAAAATGGTGAGCCGCGGTGGACTCGAACCACCGACCCTCTCCTTAAAAGGGAGATGCTCTAACCAACTGAGCTAGCGGCCCGCTATCATTTTTAATATAGCCGCCCTTTCTACCTAGTGAATTGCTGAGTGTCAACAGCAACTTATAACGTTGTCAGCTTAAAATAGTGGTTTGACCCAAATGGTCTCGGAGCGATCGGGCCCGGTAGAAATAATATCGCAATTGACGCCCACAGAATTTTCTATAAATCGTACAAATTCTTGGGCTTGTTTGGGGAGTTTTTGTTTTTTCTTCACTCCATCAAGGGATTGATTCCAACCCTTAAATGTTTTGTAAACAGGAGCTGCCTTTTCAAGATCCATGGCTGCCGTAGGTAACTCATTAATTGTCTTACCGTTTAACTTGTAAGAAGTCGCAACTTTGATTTCACTTAAGCCAGTTAAAACATCGAGTTTCATAAAGGCCAATGAAGTAAGTCCATTGACTCTTATGGCATATTTCAACGCTACTAAATCAAGCCAGCCACATCTTCGACGCCTCCCCGTAGTAGCTCCAAATTCTGCGCCTTTTTTTTGAATCAACTCTCCTGTTTCATCATGGAGTTCAGTGGGAAAGGGACCTGTCCCCACTCGAGTGGCGTAGGCCTTTGTAATTCCGATTATCTTGTCAATATTTTGCGGACCAAGTCCAATTCCTGACAAAGCACTCCCCGCCACTGTTGAACTGGAGGTAACAAAAGGATAAGTGCCATGAAGAAGGTCAAGTAAAGTCCCTTGGGCCCCTTCAAAAAGTACTTTTTTATTTTTCTCTAAGGCCTGATGAATAAATAAACTGGGATCAGCAATGCGATGGGGTTTAAGAATTTCGGCCATTTCAATAAGTTGATTAAAGAGTTGATCGATGTTTACCGCCGGTTTTCTAAAGTGATGCTCAATTAAAAAGTTTTTTTCTTCCAAAGCAACCGCCAACTTTTGTTTTAAAATGGTAGGTTCAAAAAGATCTCGAAACAAAATGGCTTTTCGTGAAGCCCGGTCTTCATAGGCCGGGCCGATTCCCCTGCCCGTCGTGCCGATTTTCTCTGTCCCCAACCGCTCTTCACGGCTCTGATCAATAATCTTGTGGTAGGGCATAATAAGAGTTGCACCGTCACTGATCAAGAGCTGCTCTGGAGTTTTAAGAAGTCCTTTCTCTTCTAACGCCTTAATTTCTTCGATTAGGACTTCGCCATCAAGAACTACTCCACTGGCAATAATGCACTTACAACGTTTATGAAGAATTCCTGACGGCACAAGATGAAGAACCGTTTTTTGTCCATTGACCACCAGCGTATGACCCGCATTGTTCCCACCTTGGTACCTGACGACGACGTCTGCTTGGCTTGAGAAGACATCTACGACTTTACCTTTTCCTTCGTCGCCCCATTGGGCGCCTACGACTACAATACCAGGCATGCGGTCCAGCAGACTAATCTAGACTCAACTGGTTGCCAATAAAATTTTAAGTCATATGTGGGAGCAGCCAGTGTCTTTATGGGGATTGAAGGCACGGTGACAACCCACACTTGATTCTGGACACTGCAATCTAACGTGAAAATGATCAGAATGATCCACATCATGGACCATGACTCTGAGAGTATTGAAATTGGGATCAGTGGAATCCTTGGGATACTCACCGATTTTTCGCACATAATGACAAACGGCATTTTTGATTTTTTGGTCCAAGAATATATACAAGAGATTGCCATCTAAATTAAAAAGTTTGGCCATATGCCAAAATCGCTCCATATCAAAATCGGTGTCTAGCTTCCCATTTTCGGTAAGGACATTCCATTTGGTATCTCGAACAGTTTTGATCGACGGATAGACGAGGTCGCCGTCAAGCCCATTTTGATGACTCATATGAGTATTAGGACCGCCAAATTTCTTTGATAAATGATGAACACCGATGATGGGCCTCGACGGATAGACTGCAGTCATGATTCCTGCCACATTTATAATGGCCTCGACTAGAGATGTCGTTCCCCAAATCATTTTCGCATGGTCATCAATTCTAAAAAAGCCCGGGCCCGATTTAGGAAACAGCGTTGCGTTTTTTAGTTTACCACCCCTAAAATCGCCCATGGCCTGGTATGAACCGGGGTCAAAATTCTTGCCATCCATGGGCGGTACAACGAATTCCCCGAACTCCATGTCAGTATTTTCTTCAACTTCGTCTGGTTTTAGAGTGGAATCTTCAAGGGAGTACTCAGATTCCTCAACCACTGGTTTCTTTTTTGTAACAAATTGATTTTTTAGAATGATCCCTTGGTCATTTTGGTAAACACTCAAAACAACATTTTCACATTTTCCACTATCCATACAAACAACCATGGCGTCGGAATTAGAACTATTAGTTTTTAAGTGCGCCGTCCAACTTGCCTCATTGAGTGCTCCTTCATAGGTCACCGACGGGCTCACTGCACCATGGTTAATTTGATGGGTAGCCTCAAGTCTCATGGTTTTTTGTTTGCGGTCATAGGATAGGGCCTGGGGTGTAACGATAAATTCTGTTTGAGTAGAAGTGTTTTCAACGGCGACGCGATTGAGGTCATAACTTAAGGTTTTCTCTTGGCCTACTTCATCAGAAAATTCTGTGGTTTTATTGATGTCTCCAGCGCCCCTGCGGCCACAACCCAAGGCCAGAGAAACCAGAAATAGACAAACCAATGATCTCATGACGCCTACCGAATTCATCACTTAAGGTCATTAGCAATCCCCGGTCCGGTCTGGATTCAACTAGTTTGCATTACATCAGAAAAAGGCTGTCTAACTGTTAAACAATCTTTACTTTTTTTTGAAGCATTCAGTGGCGACTGAAACCATTTTTGAGAAATCCATAGACCAACCGTAGGGCTCGCCGTACCAAGTGCTGAGTTCTTCAATACGCCTGAATTCGCCCTCAAAAGTCATATTTGGGTCCTGCTTAAACCATTGGTCACATCTTTTTTGAACGGCCCGGCGAATGAGGGACCGCTGAAACTTGTAACGAGACGGATTAAACGCTTCATTGAGATGATCCGAGAAGAAAGGCACTAATATGTGGCTCGTATCGTTTGAATTAAATACCCATAGGCCCTTATCCATTTTTAAAATAGGCGGAATTATAAGTCCCGCCACTTGAATTTCTTCTGTAAGATTTAAGTAGAATTTCAAGCCCGCATAATTAGCCGCTAGATCGCCATTTGAGTAAATTCCTGTTAAAGCCGTTCCATAGATTCCATGTTCTTGACTGACTCCCATCTCGACAGATTTTGCAAAAGCAGTTCGCGTGTCAGACTTTAGGTCTAAATACTTTTTATGAATTTGTTTGTATTCATACCCCTCCTGAAAAATATGGCCAATCTTATCGCTGCCAATTTGAAAACCAAACAAATTCAAGGTAGACGCTTCAACTAACAAGACAAAAGGCACAGGCAAGACAATTCCATCGAATACGGATCTTCCATAAGGAACACGAAATTTGGCGCCTTTAGGAATTACGGGGTCCCTCATAATCCAAAACTCAATTGTTGAAATAGGCTTGCCAATACCAATGGCTTTGTGAAGCCGTTGAGCCGGATAATCTGGCGATAAGTAAGTTGTTCGTGAAACTGTTGAGTCGGTTATTATTTTCTGAAGTTCAAACACGATTTTTTCGGTCAAAAGTGGGCCCAAATCAACCAATGGTTTTTGGGGAAGAGTAAATTGGTCGATCTCAATTGCTAATCCAGTAACAGGAATCAATACGAAAATGAGAAATAATAGAGATTTCATATTCTTGCGACCACCACCTAAGGTGGGAGAATAGGAGAATGTGCGCGACGTGTCAAAGGAATTTACTAAAAAATCATGAAGCTTTATTGAGGGCCTGAGTCCACTGGGCAATTTGGGACTTGATAGAATCGGCAACTCCATCAAATGCAACGCCATATTTCTTTTGTTGTTCACTCCAAACGACATGGCCTTGTACATCCACTTTTGTTTTTCCATCGGGGCTTGAGATGCTCATGGTGATTACACTGCCGTCTTTGAGGAGCGCATCTGTGTTGAGTTCACTACCGCCAAGAGAAATTGTTGTGACAGAACCAACCAATTCTTTTTCGCCAATTCTAAATGTGACCATACTATCGCACTCAAATCGCTCATATTTACGTCGACCTGTGGCATGCTCAGGTGACTTAAGCATTTTCGCCACCATGAGAGGTAACAAAATCAGAGCCAATAATATGAGACCACGTTTGAACGGGTTTTGTGGCGATCCCCCACTACCATCCCAAAAATCTTTTGTGATGTCAGAAACAAGTCCACATCCCCCGCCTCTCGTCGCAATATCACTTGTTAGTGCACGATTTGCAGGATTTACAGAAAATGTGTACCCGGGCTTGAATGAATCCACTGACGCTGTGGTGACCGAGTTTACGGCTTTGTATGCATTCACTCGTCCTGAAGTTTTAACAAATGCCGAGAGATTCGATTTTTGATCTACCGACCCAGCAATTAGATTTTTGATCTGATAAGAATTCATGGATGGTGACTGGTATCTCATCATGGCGGCTACACCAGCGACAATAGGTGCAGCCATGCTGGTCCCAGACATATGGGCAAATACGCCGCCCGGATAGGTGCTTAGTATTCTAACTCCTGGGGAACTTAATAATACGGTGGCTGGCCCATAATTACTGAAATTGGCTTTATTATCGGAGTCGTCTGTAGCGGCAACCGAAACTATATTGGGCATATCGTAATTTGCTGGAAAACTTGGACTAGCGTCATTGTTTTCACCTGAATTACCGGCAGCGACTACGAACACGATATCTTTATTGTAAGCGTAAGTAATTGCTTCAGCCAATGCCATGCTATACGGACCGCCGCCCCAAGAATTATTCATGACTCGGGCCCCATTGTTTGCAGCGTAATAAATGGCCTTGATGGCATCAGATGTTGCACCAGTGCCATCGGCGTCTAAAAACTTCAACGGCATAATGCGAATATTTGAGTCCGTAGTGGGAGTTGTAAAAATACTTTGTGTCGTGCCTAAAACAATCCCTGAAACATGGGTTCCGTGTCCCTCATCATCACTAGGATTATTAGTATTTTTAACGAAATTCCAACCGTGGACATCATCGATGTAACCATTGTGATCATCGTCTATTCCATTGCCGGGAATTTCACCTGGATTTGTCCAAATAGCGTGACTAAAGGAACTGTGATTAAAATCAATCCCTGTATCAATAACGGCTACAACATTTGACGTAGCTCCTGAGTTAAGAATGGCCCAGCTGTTAAGGGCTTGAATGGGTGCTGAAGTTAACCCCAATCCTAATCCAACAAATGACTGGACCTGAGCCAAAGTGTAACTCTGGGTTACGGGTCCAGGCACCGCCATTTTTTCTAAAATGTAGTTTGGTTCTGCATATTCTATATCGGGCTCTTGGGACAAACTAGCCACTGTTTCTTCAACGGTTTTTGTGGAAGTGGGGTCAATCTCTAGATGATGGATATTGAGGCTTGCCCACGATCCTTTAACTCGAAGACCATGTGTTTTTCGAGCTTTCGAAAAAAAACTATTGGTTGATTTTGCCGTAACACGAACAGCACCTGTTTCAGAATTTGGTTTTAATTTTATGATGATTTCGCCTGGACGGTACTCGTGACCGTGATGACGATGGTGTCCGCGGCTCCCACCAAAACCATTGGAAGCACACAGCGAGATACCTAATAATATGACCCATCTTACATGCAAAAAAATAATATAACCCCTACCCCTTTGTTCCCTACCTAGATAACTAGCAAAGACTCGGCCAAAGGCCGGTATTTATTAGATTAATTCAAGAAATCAGCTAGTTAGTTAAGAAACGCCGACAAGATTTAGGTATGCATTCTTGTAAATAAAAGAGCCAAACTTAATGGATTTCTAATTTTCTTTAACAGTTCTAAAGAGATACGGGAAGTGTCGAGTATCACAACATGACATTAGTTTGGACAGTTTAACTATCTAAATTCTCTCAACTAAATTGCCAACTGAGTATACGAATTTTCTCATGTTTTTACGAAAACTCCCGATATGGCCCTTTGTCTTGTTATTAATAACCTGGGTAATTATCATCGCCGGCGCTCTGGTTGGAATCACCGAAAAGTTGTTGGTTAATTTTTATCTTCGCCGTTTCCCGAAGTTTTGAAGACCAAGCGATATAGACACTTCTTGAAAGATCCTTGGTGGAATCTGATTTATTCTTAGCATCTTCTTTAGAATCTTTTTTGGGGGGTTTAGTTTTTATCAAATAACCCATTTCCCCGCTTTTAAAAATATGAGGCAAATAGGAGTTTTCATTTTTTAGATCAGCAATTTCAGCCATGAGGTCACCATTATCACCAATCTTCGGTATCTGATCGTCAAAGAGGGAAAAAGTGCCTGTCTCCTCCCATTTGAGATCCTTATTTGCAGCTAATAACTCTTTTGCTGCACCTTGGGGATCTTGAACCATTTTCATCTCAATATGTCCCAAAATATCAGCTGCTTTTTTACTGGCAACCATTTTTCTACCAATGTCGAACTGCGCTTTTTCAAAGGTTGTAGATTGGGCGGCTTGTCTTCTCTCTAATTTAATAATATGAAATCCAAATGGGCTCTGAACGGGGGCAGAGACTTGTCCCTCTGCTAAATCAAATGCTGCTTTTTCAAATTCAGGTACCATTCTTCCGCGACCAAACCATCCTAAGTCACCGCCTTTTTCTTTAGAACCCGGGTCGTCACTGTACTTTTTAGCTAAAGTCGCAAAATCATGGCTTTTAACCTCGGCCTGAATTTCAGAAATTTTTAATTTGGCCGCGTCCTCTGCTTTCTTATCACCTTTAGCTGCTTTGATAAGTATATGCCGTGCTTTTATCTGGGGATCTTTGTTAAATTCATTTTTGTGCAGATCAAAGTATTCCTTAACTTTTTGTTTGTTGGTCGGTTGGGATAAAAAATCTTGAACATCTTTTTCTGCGACAGAAACTTTTGAAGAAAGTGTCATGGTATCTAAACGCAGATATTCCACATTGAGCTTAGTGGCTTTAAGAAGATTTTCTTTTTCAACTTCTAAATCGCTGGGACGAATGGATGTTTCAAATAATCGTCTCGATTTTTCAATGAGTGCATTTTTTCTTAAGTCTGCTTCAAATTGCCCCGGGGTCATACGATAGTATTTAAGCATCGAGTCATAATTTTCTCTTGAAAAACGCCCATCTTTTTGCAAAATCGGCAACTCCACAACAGCGCTACGCACCTCGTCGTCTGTTACCAACAAACCCATTGCTTGGGCATTTTCAGCAACCAATTCCCTGTTGATTAGCTGATTGATCGCCGTTTCACGAATTCGATACTGCTTTTGGGTTTCTTCATCGAAGTTTCCCTGCATCATTTGAGAATAAAACTCAACAATGCGTTGCAGCGCATTTCTGTATTCTTGGACAGTTATTGCACGGTCATTGACAATTGCGGCCGCTCCTCCAACTGAACTGCCAAATCGACCGGCCCCCCAAAACACAAAAACCAGAGTGATGGCAAAAAACATAAAATAAACAACAAAATTTTTTGATCGTTTGCGCCAAAAACCAATCATGAAAACCTCCCGAATTTGAGTAGGCATTTCACTCCACAACATGACGAATTTCAAGGCAAATTGTAATCGAGTTTGTTATTATTTTTTGTAAATGTTCGGACTCTTCGAAGTCGATATAAAGAAACTCTTGCTGGTTGCACTCATTCTTGCGCTTCCCATCATCTCGGTTAATTTAGAAAAGCGCGATGTGGGCGGAGTCAGATGGTACGATCAGCCTACTATTTGGCTAATTAATAATACCCAAGAACTGTTCTCCTCTTTTTCTCAAGGAGTTGCCCATACGACGAGCTACTATCTCAATCTTTTAGATGTTAAAAAAGACAATCGGGTTCTAAAAGAAGAGCTTGCGCGGCTACAACAAGAACTCACCCAAAGAGAAGAGCTAAAAATCGAAAATGACCGCTTAAAAAATGCTTTAGATTTTCAAAAAGCCTCCCCTAGCTTACTTCTCAGCGCTCAAGTCGTAGGCATTGATCTATGGACAAACAGCGAATACGTCTCGGTCACAATTAATAAAGGCTCAACTCACGGGATTAAAAAAAGAATGGGGGTCGTAACTCGTGAGGGTATTGTAGGCTACATCCTTCATGTCTTTCCCAAGTACTCAAGAGTCCTCGTTTTTAGCGACCGTAACGCAACAGCCGATGCTATCGTAGAGAGATCAAGGGCACGAGGTATTGTTGAAGGAGTGGGAGGTGACCTTTGTCGACTTAAATACTTACAAAGAACCGATGACGTGCAAGTGGGCGATAAAATAGTAACTGGTTTTGATGATGTTTTTCCTCGAGGATTTCCCATTGGGATAGTAACAAAGGTGACCAAGAAAACTTTTGGAGTATCTCAAAATGTCGAAGTAAGGCCTATCGTAGACACGAGACGGTTAGAAGAAGTTTTTGTCGTTATTAAACCAGAAAACTCAAAGTCAGAAAATGACAAATCAGAAGAATCCAAGGACGATGCGTGAACAAAACCACTTGGGTGGTGGCCAATTTTTTAACATACGTTTTCTTGGTGCTCTTGGCCGTGGCGCTCCAGACCAGCGTGTTTCCGTGGTTATTTGGTTGGAGAGCTAATATTCAAGTGGCGGTGGTCCTTTTGACATATATTTGTCTTTACCGTGAACCTCTTGAAGGCGGAGTTTTTGCCGTACTCACTGGCTATTTCTTAGGTCTTATGTCGACGATGATGTTAAGTATCAGTGTTTTTTCCTGCCTTTGTGTCTTTTTAGCTCTCCGCACATTGAAGACGAGAGTGTATATGCCGGGACATGTTTACTTCACCTGGACAACTCTGGGTGCTATATTTGGATTTCATTTCTTTTCTTGGCTTGCAACTTTTTTCTTTGAGTCTCAAGCCCTGCATTTTGGTATTTTAAATTGGATTTTAGAAATTCTCCTTACCGCTTTATTTACTCGAGGCCTTTTTCATTTCTGTGTATGGATCGACAAGAGAACAAAGAGGCTTACTCTCACCGAGCTCAATTCATGAATGCCTATAATGATTGGATCGAAAATAGCGACGACGTAAAAGAATACCAAGAGAGATACTCTTATCTCTACGGAATCATATTAGTGGTATTTTTAATACTCTTTGGTCGCCTCTGGTTCTTGCAGATCATAAAGGGAAGTGAGTTCAAACGATTTAGCGAGCAAAACCAAATTAAAGAAGAACGAAACCCAGCTCCACGGGGAATGGTTCTTGATCGAAACGGGCAGATTCTGGTCGATAGCCTACCCACCTTCAATGTGACGCTCACTCCTCAATACACAGTGAATTTAGAAAAAACAGCACTAGAGTTAGCGCCAATTTTAAGTCTCAATAAAGATGAAATAGTAGAAAAAGTTAAAACAAGTAGAAAGCAAAACGGAGTTTTTAAACCTGTACGAATCAAAGAGAATATTAATCGTGATGAAGTGGCAAAAATAGAAGCTGTAAAAATAGACATTCAGGGTCTTAACGTAGAGATGGGTATTAAGCGAAATTACCTTTTAGGAGAAAATGGCGCTCAGCTTTTTGGGTACACCGGTGAGATAAGCCGAGAAGAACTCCCCGTGCTCAATTCAGGACGAAACGAAGATAATAAATTGCGTGCCGGAGATATTATTGGCAAGTCGGGCTTAGAGAAGCGAACCGACACTGAACTTAGAGGAATTGACGGAGCTCAATTTGTAGAGGTAGATGCCCGGGGCCGGGGCGTACAAGCGGGCAGAGACCTTATCACAGGGGGATTTCCTGATGAGGTCGATTCTGTCCCAGGCCGAAATATCACTCTCACCATAGATAAAGACCTTCAACAAGTCGCCTATGAATCCATGTTAAAGAACAAACGAATTGGCAGTGTCGTCGCGCTTAATCCCGCTAATGGTGAAATATTGGCCATGGTCAACGCGCCGTCGTTCGATCCCAATCATTTTTCTACTGGAATACCAACTGACATTTGGGCCGAACTTGTCAATGACCCTTTCAAGCCTTTGAGAAACAAAGTGATACAAGATCACTTTTCTCCTGGAAGTACATTTAAAGCAATCGTCGCCATCGCAGCATTGTCTGAAAAAATAATTACTCCCTCATCCACTTATTTTTGCCCCGGTTTTTTGAAATATGGGCGGCGCCCTTATCATTGTTGGATGAAACATGGTCACGGAGCGGTAAACATTTACCAAGCCCTTGAGCGATCATGCGACGTGTTTTTCTATCATCTGGGCCTTGAGCTGGGAATCGATCGCATTGCGAAATACGCCAGGCGATTGGGTCTGGGGATTCGCACCGGAATAAATTTAGACAATGAGCGCGGGGGTTTGATCCCCGACTCAGAGTGGAAAAAGAAAACCCTTGGAGAAGAGTGGCAAGGGGGAGAAAATCTTTCAAACGCCATTGGGCAAGGTTTTATTTTGGTGACTCCGCTGCAGTTGGCCCAAGCCTACGGAGCTATTGGGACCGAAGGCCTACTCTACCGACCATTTGTAGTTAAAAAAATTGTTGATGCCGATGGACATGCACGCCAAGAATTTAATCCTGTTTTGGCCCACGACGCGAAGGTAAGAGAAGCAACTGACGACGTTATCATAGCACCTGAAACATTTGAGATTGTTAAAAAAGCTTTAACTTTAGTTTTCTCAGGGGACCATGGCACGGGTCACTATTACCGAATTCCAGGATTAGATATGGGAGGAAAAACCGGCACCGTTCAACTTTTTCAATTTACTGCCGAATCAGTTTTTGCAAAATGCGAATCAAGAGAACTCAAACAACGAAACAATGGCTGGATGGCGGCCTTTGCTCCAGAGAAAGATCCAAAGATTGCCGTCGCAGTGCACGCAGAGCATGGGTGCCATGGAACAGCAGCGGGTCCTGTCATTCACGATGTCATCTATGCCTATCTGAAAAAATATTATCCCGACACAATTGCTGAGGCTGAGAAATCCAAAACTAAGAAAAAAGTGGTCGTGCCTAAACCTGTCGAAACAACTAATGAGGAGACAGACGAGTAATGGCGCTTCAAGTTGAGGAACGAACAACAATTAGAAAGGTAGACTACAATTTAGCCTTAGTCGTTTTGGCACTAAATCTTATTGGCCTCATTAATCTTTATTCAGCAACGCACGGGCCAAATTCAAAAGGAATGAATGGATTATTTTGGTCTCAAATTATTTTTATGTGCATCGGCTGGATCGCGTATGCTGCGGGTACATTTATCGACTACAGAATATTTATTCGACTCGCTTATCCCTTTTACGGAATCAATCTTTGCCTTCTTTTTTTAGTCACCATCATCGGCAAAACTACACTAGGGGCTCAACGTTCGTTTGCCTTGGGGCCCATTCATCTTCAACCTTCAGAGACTATGAAAGTGGTTTTGGTTTTTGTCTTGGCCCGATATTTTTATAACCAAGCGCGCCCTGAAGGGTATCGACTCAAAGAACTTATAGTCCCAGCTTTATTGGTTTTGATTCCTGCGGTGTTTATTATTAAACAGCCTGATTTGGGTACAGGACTACTCCTTGTGGCAGTCAGTGCTACAATGTTTTTATTTGTTAAGATTCAAAATCGGGTGCTCGTGGGGGCAACTATTTTAATTTGTTTGGCTGTTCCATTGGGATGGAAGTTTTCATTTAAAGAGTATCAAAAAAATAGAATTCTGACGTTTATGAATCCCGCCCGAGACCCCAGGGGTGCAGGTTATAACAGCATCCAATCTAAAATTGCCGTTGGTTCAGGCAGAATTTTTGGAAAAGGATTTCGTAAAGGCTCCCAAGGCCAATTAGAGTTTTTACCAGAGCGACACACAGATTTTATTTTTAGCGTTTTATCAGAAGAACATGGCTTTGTGGGAAGCATGACGACCTTAAGTCTCTTCGGCCTTCTTTTCTTAATGGGGGTGCGAATTGCCAGTCAATCTAAAGATAAATTTGGCGCTTTGATGGTCGTCGGTTCCATGAGTATTCTTTTTTGGCATATGTTTATCAATGTGGGAATGACCACCGGTATCTTGCCTATCGTTGGCATTCCCCTGCCTCTCATTAGCTACGGCGGATCGAATCTCTTACCCACCATGCTAAGTTTGGGAATTGTCTCTAGTGTCTCTTTACGGCGTTTTCTCTTTTAGAAATTTCGATTTTAAGATTTCAAATTAGATTTTTAATGATTATTGGAGATCATGAAGCGGTGGTGTCCTCAGGCAGCAGGCTTAGGGGTGCCGGATGCACTGATGCCCCATGAAATGGGGCTACGGGGCCCCAAAGAGTCACGATGGCGTCCCGCTGCCGAAGGATCACCCCGCTGACATGAGCTCCAAAATTCAAATTTATTTTTGAGATTCTCAGATTACCTTTTGAATAAGGGATACGACCTGAGCCTTAGGAATATTGCCGAGAGACTGATCAACCTGCTGACCCGCTTTAAAAACTATTAAAGTTGGAATACTTCGAACTCCAAATTGGATCGGAGTATCGGGATTCTCATCAATATTAAGTTTAACAACTTTAATCTTGTCTTTGTATTGGCTAGCCACTTCTTCCAATGTGGGCGACAAGGCACGGCAGGGGGCACACCACTCGGCCCAAAAATCAACGATAACGGGCACGCTGGATTTTAATACTTCTTTGTCAAATGTTGCGTCGGTAACTGAAGTTGTGTTTGCGCTCATAGAGACTTCCTTTGGTAAGAAATTAGTTTCAAATAGCCAACCCTTTTGCTCAGACAAAAGACTGGTTGGGCGTTCAAAGCCATCATTATACACTAATTTAGTTATGGTTAGGTGGTTTGGCAAGGGGGCTTGAAACTGGATTGGCATAAGTGCGCAGTACGACTATAATAATTGGACAGGGGCGATGCATTGGAAAGGTCTGAAATACGGGTTTTTATTGTAGATGATGATCCTACACTGAGCAAAGCCATGTCTGAGGTTGTAAAGCGATCGGGCTTTCATCCCGTTGTTTGTAACTCCCCCACAGAAGCCCAGAATCAGTATCGAATTCAAGGTGCTCAGCTTTTTATCATCGACTGCCTTCTTCCCAAAATGTCAGGCGTTGATTTGGCGATAAAAATTAGAAATGAAAGTGTAGCTCCCCCACCGGTCATTCTCACTAGTGGTATTTACAAAGACAAAGCTTTTATAAAAGATGCCGTTCATAGAACCGGCGCTATCAGTTTTTTATCCAAGCCATTTGATGTTTCAGAGTTAGAAAACATTTTGACCAATTCCCTAATGGACATAGTTGACGAAGAGATTTCTCTTTTTGAAACTCTCCTTACTTCATCCCCGGCCCCCGGTGAAAAAGTGAAAATAATTGGTGCCATGGAACAAATCGATGGGCACGAGATTCCTTGGCTCTGCCATTTACTCATGAATCCTCATATTAGCGGGACACTTCATCTGCGTAGTCAAATGAAAACAACCGCTATCTTTTTTGCCCGTGGAACCATTAATCACATCGAAATGGAAAGCCCCGAATCTGTTTTCGGTGCCCTCCTCATCGAAAAGGGCTACCTCACACCGGTAGAATTAGAAGAAGCCGCCAAGGTCAAATCCGATAAGAGAATTGGAGAAAAACTTGTAGACGCAAACCTCATCTCGCCCCATATCATTGACGTCATCAACAGTGAACAAACGGCCATCAGACTATCGCGACTTGTTTCAGATAAGGCCTACTCTGTTTCTTTCTCGCCCCAAGAATTTGAGACAAATTCTTCAAGTGTAGATATAGAATCCCTCGCACTTTTCCTAGTAGACTGGTTAAACACTAAAATTCCCGTTTCGTGGCTCAAACAAAAGTATCTCAAATGGTTTAATTCACCTACTGTTCTTGTCAGAGGCAGCCAATCTCATCAAAAAATTTGGAATCTATGGCCGTTAAAAGACGCGACGGCATTGGTGTCTGAATTTGAAAGCGGTTTGTCTTTGGGCCAGATTCTAGAAAAAGGAAAATACAAAGAAGATTTCACTTACCAAGTGTTTCATCTTCTTATTTTAATCGAACATATTAGATTGAAAAAAGAACTCAGAGTTATCGATGAATCGATTTTACTTGCTCGCCTTAAAAAGATTTGGGCTGATATGCAAAATCAAGATCTCTTTGCCAATTTGGGATTAGGGCGCAATGCAAGACCCAATGATATTAAGAAGTCTTATTATGAATTGGCTAAAATATTTCACCCCGATAAGATTCCCCATGATTCGAGCGTAGAACTCAAAGAATTATCTAAAAAAGTCTTTGGTCAAATGGTTTTGGCCCATGAAACTTTAACTAATGACCAAAAACGTGCCCAATACAATAAACAATTAGAACTCGGGCAAGCCGAAAAAATTCTTCATGCAGAGTCTCTTATGGATGAAGGAAAAACCCTTCTGAAATCGGGTCAAGCCACCAAAGCTAAAGAAAAATTTGAGTCAGCCGTTGCCCTTAACCGACCCTCAAGTGAGCTTTTAATTCATCTCGCGTGGGCCAAGATTCTCTCTATGGATAGCGAAGGGGCATCGAGCGAAAGCTTAGCCCAAGCTGAGGCTACTCTTAACAAAATTCCTCCTGAAGACAGACACAACTATATTTATTATTTCGTCAAAGGACTCTTTCTAAAAGCTATTGGTGATACAGATGCCGCAAAGAAAAATATTCAACACGCCCTATCTCTCAATTCAAAGTTTGTAGAAGCAGAAAGGCTCCTTAGAGCTATTGATCTTAAAAAGCCCACTCGGAGTGGAATCTTAAATGCCGATATTACGGCAGTTGTCGGAAATTTTTTCAAAAAAAAATAGTCCTATTTTTTAAACAGAGCTTTTACAAATTCTTGCCTTTGCTCGTCAATGACCTTAACGTCTTTGTTTTCTTTTTCGTATTTTCTAATTTCAGTCACGTGGGCCTGAATTTCTCGATTATTAAAACCGTTATTTGAAGTTTCGGGCAGGTCCTTAAGTAAAACTATATATTTATTAACTCTTTCTTTATCCTCTGTCACGTTGAGTATCGTATTTACGCTCTCCGTCGGGAAGGGTGATTGTTTGCCTTGAATGATATGCATGCTTTCAGCAGGGCTCACGTAGTCTTTTGCAACAGGCAATTTTTCAAACTTGGACATAACGGTTTGAAGTTCAATACCAATCAGTTGGCAGATTGAAGTAATCATAATTCTTGGATTAATGGGAATTTCAATAGCCCCATCGGCCTCCAATTGAACCAAAGAAATGTCTTTGAGGCGACTACGTAAATACAAGAGCAACAACTTTACATGAGGTGCCTTTTTCTTAGCTTTTTTTGCAACTCTTCCACCTTGGATTTTTACGCCATCCCCAGTCGAAATTATAAGCTCCGGCTGAAAAGTTATTAAAAGCTGGTCAGACAATGAGGCTTCGCTTCGAATGGAGGCCACGTCAAATCCCAACTTTTTAAGGAGGGTTTCTAAAAACAGCTGCTCATTAAAATCTTCTAGAACTAAGAGTACCCTATGCATTTAGCCCATTATACATTGGCCAAAATTTGACGTCACTGGTAAATTCCAATTCATGTTTGTTAGCGGTTTTACAGTTATACGCAATGCGGAGCTTATGGGTTATCCTATTGTCCAGTCCATTTGCTCCATTTTGCATTTGGTAGACGAATTCGTGGTAGGCCTTGGTCAAAGCGATGACAAGACGCGCCTTCTTATAGAGTCTATAAAGAATCCCAAAATTAAAATATTTGATTCTTTCTGGGATACGAAAAAGACCGTTGGTGGTCTCATATTAAGCGAAAAAACTAACGAAGCCCTAGCAAAATGCAAAGGTGAATGGTGCTTTTACCTTCAAGCCGACGAAGTCGTACACGAAAATGACTTGCCAGCTCTTCGGAAAGCTCTAGAAAAACATCGGTCCGACGACCAGGTAGAAGGACTTTTATTTAAATACATTCATTTTTACGGCGCCTATGGTGTTGTCGCTACTGCAAGAAATTGGTATCGCAACGAAGTGAGAATCGTAAAACGAAAGGCCGGTGCAATAAGTGTCGGTGACGCCCAAGGGTTTCGGGTAGGAAAACGCAAGCCTTTTGTCATGCCATCGGAGGCGTCTATTTATCATTACGGATGGGTAAAGCGCCCCGAGGTTATGGGGGAGAAAAATAAATTGATGAACCGTTGGTGGCACGGTAATAGATATGATAATGCTTTTAATGGTTTTGCTTATCAAAATGGGTACGGGCTAAAATACTTTAATAGTACCCATCCCAAAGTCATGAAAGAACTGGTGGCCAAGCAAGATTGGAAGTTTGAATTAAGAAAAGGCCGTCAGGGTTGGGGACTAAGAGATTATAAAAATCTCGTGAGTGATTTGGTGGAAAATGCAACAGGCTACAGATTTGGAGAACATAAAAATTTTGTGCTTTTAAAAAATAGATAAAAGGAGTGTTTTAAGTGGAACTAGCTGACAGACAATTTTCTCTGACCTCAAAAAGAGGGAAGATCAATATTGGTAGGGGGCACGAACTAGCTTTGATAGCTGGCCCATGCGTTGTGGAATCTGAAGAGCTTGTCATGGGGGTAGCAAAGACACTAGTAGAAATTGCCGATCGATTAGGAGTTGGACTGATTTTCAAAAGCAGTTACGAGAAAGACAATCGTGGTTCAGAAAAAAATTGGCGAGGACCTGGTTTAGAAGAGGGTCTTAAAATTCTAGCGAAGGTGAGAGAAACTTACGGCATACCGGTTTTGAGCGATATCCACCGCCAAGAAGACGTGAGAATTTCTGCGGAGTATTTGGATGTTCTTCAAATCCCAGCATATCTTTGTCAGCAGACAAGTCTGGTTCTTGAGTGTGGTGAGACAGGGAAAGCAGTCAATGTGAAAAAGGGTCAGTTTCTTGCGCCAGAGAATATGAATAGTCCCCTTGGAAAATTAAGAAGTGTTGGAAATAAAAATGTTCTACTTACAGAAAGGGGCGCTTGCTTTGGGTACAACCGGCTTATTTCTGATATTCGAAGCATTCCTATAATGCAAAATTTGGGAGCTCCCGTCGTTTATGATTCAACGCATATTATTCGCCTCTACGGCATTCCATCTTCAGATCCAAAGGGGGGAGAACCGGAGTTTGTTCCCCACCTGACCTTAGCTGCTGTAGCCGCAGGGACTGACTGTCTATTTTTAGAGACTCACCCCAATCCAAGAGTAGCGAAATGTGATGGCGCGTCCATGCTACAACTTGATCTTTTAGAACCGCTGATGAAGAGGTGCTTGGCCATCAGCAAAGCCTTGGGCAGACCGAAGTAGTTTAAAGAAACTTCATGGCATTCTTTCGATCAAGGATTGCTGGAACTTACATATTCTGGGAGATGATCCCAAGTTTCATCTTAGGAAATTTAGTTTTCATATTCATTCTTCTGATGTTTT
>JAHFAE010000064.1 GCA_023250675.1 Oligoflexia bacterium
TAAATCCCTCTATCATCTGTAACTTTTAAATTCACAGGCACCACCCCGGTCAAGGTCGCACCTGAAGAAGGAGATAAAAATGTGATCACCGGTGGAATCGTATCCGGAGGAGGCGTTGGAGTTGGTGTCGGCGTTGGAGTCGCTGTCGGAGTTGGTGTTGGAGTTGGCGTTGGAGTTGGAGTCGGCGTTGGAGTCGCTGTCGGAGTTGGTGTTGGAGTTGGTGTTGGAGTTGGAACAGGTGTCGGCCTCACAACAGCATTTGCTGGCGGGAGTGCCGTTCCTGTTGGCATTTGAAAAGAATATGTCAAGCTATTGCCCGAAGTGTCGGTTGCCGAAATCTTAAATGTATAAAGTGAAATTCCAGATTGTATTGGAATTGTCGTGGAGTAACTATTTCCAATCACAGTTAAAGGCAAAATTTGCCAAGTAGTGCCGCCGTTATAGCTTAAGCTGAGACTCGCACTTGATATACTATCCAAGGCCGTACCATAAGTGGATTGGACCGGGTCGATTTCAAAAGAAATTATATTTGTAAGCGAAGAATCAATAATATTTTGCCAGGTTCCATTAGAATACATTTGTGCGGCCTTTAGCGCTGGTGGATTTTCATCAACCAAATAGTCTGTACCCAAGTTAAATTGCGATACAGATTTAGAAACGGTTTGTACTCCGTTCATTAGCACAGGAAGTGTCATCTCAAAACGATAGTTGCCTTGGGCAAGAAGACCACCGGTACCAGGCATATAAAATATCTGCCCCCCCGACGTCCAATTTAACTTCCCTGACGCCACTTGGATTCCATCTTTATAGAGCAAGTAATCAGGCACAGTGGAGTTCAAAAGTGGTTGTACAAAAGTGAACAGGTAACTGCCATTTGAATAATCACCTTTTTGAAAAATAGGGTTGAGCACTGACCAAACGTCAATTGGCCCGCCCCAGTAATTACCTGGAAAATAAAAACTTGAACCAAGGTTTCCGATGTTTCTCCATTGGCCCACATCCACCACCGGTCCTATACCCACGCTGATTCTATTAGTGGGTGGAATGTGAGGATCCATCGAAAATGTGTAGAGATTTGGTGTGGTAAATAAAAAGTCGCCAATATTATATGGATCAGCTCCAGAAGTTAATGAGACCATTGTTTTACCCCAATCCGGGTAGGGGATTGAATTAAGAGTTCCGTTGTCCCAATACAGACTGTAGAGCGGAACACGGGCACCTTGTGTTAACGGGACGCCGGCGCTGTCAAAAATGCAACCATAACCCATGCACTGATTCACCGTCCCTTGAACATTTTTGCCCGAGTTTAAATTTTCATAACCATAGATTTCTCTGACAGTAAAATCAGATGGAGTATTAGAAAAAGTCCAATCGGTATTTAAGCCTGATTTTCGATATGCAAAAGATTCAAGTGTGCTAGCTATATTTTTTGCAAAGAACAACAGATCAAGTCCCGCGTCCAGATCATTAAAATAAAAATTATAGTCAGCAAAGTTTGTATTTCCAGCATATCCGAATGCGTAAGATCCAGTTGATTTATCTTTTACTTGAATTGAAAATCCTGCAAGCCGACTTATAGGTGCGCCACTCATAGCATCTACGACAGCCGCTTTAATTAAGTGATTGGACGAAGCCTTGCTCAGAGTGAAATTGTTTTGTAGCCCTCCCAGAAGATTTCCCTTAACGGCTGCGTGAATAACCTTATCATTGATCCACTGAAAGACCACAGACCATGGGCCGCGGTCTGTTGCTAAGAGAAGTGCGCTTGCATCATTACTGCTCGGAGTAATTCGCATCTGAAAATATTTACCGTCTGTCATAAATATCTTGTCAGGTGCTGGGCCTCCACCAAAGTCTATATTGAAGGCATATCCCTTGTAAAAAGTTTCTGGAATAGTAACCGTGTCCAGACTTGAAGAAAATTGTAAGGCCCCGTTAAATCTGCCGTTGGCAAGATAGTTATTGTTAGCCACTGAAGCATTGAGGTCGATAGAAATGCTTCCGCCAGCAGGGATGGTAAATGTACTTGGAGTTGCAACGGTTTGAAGGTGAGCTGGGAGGAGGTAGTACGGTAAGTTCCAATCAGAAGTTAAAGTATAAGTGGCGGAAGTATCTAACAGACTATTAGTCAAGATAAGGGTTTTTCCCGAACTCCAATTTGGCAAATCAGGATTATCGGGTCCAAAATCCACAGTTTTTAAATTTGTAATGAGGCGCTGACCCACTTGAGTAATGGCCGAAACATTTATGTTGCCCGATGGGGATGAAAGAGTGACTGTGCCATTAAGATTCTTTCCGCTTGCTACGATGGAATGATTCACAGTGAGCTGAACAGTCAAAGTTTGGCTTGTACCAGGGGGAACGGTGAGACTGTTGGTTGAAAAACTGGCTGTGTAGCCAGTTTCAGTAGAATTAAAAGTCGGCGTAAAGGTGATCGAGAACGGCTGGATGTTCGTGATGGTGATCACTTTATTCATGGTTTGAACCAAGTGGCTCACATCATCTAATGAAACTGCGGGAACAGATTTCACACGAGCTAGGGTGCTCGGAATGCCAGTATAATTAATTGCGGCCAATGCATCAACTCGACCCGCACCTTGAATAGCGGGATCCAAACCAAGACCGACAGCTGTGGTTTTCAGTGCACTCTTAATATCGGCGGGACTCAATTCAGGATGAGCTTGTTTGATCAAGGCAACAAGCCCTGCCACATGGGGAGTGGCCATGGACGTTCCTGAAATTGCAATATGCCGGCCATCATAACAGCGCGCGGTGCTGGCGTAACTTCCCCATTGGGCCGCACAAATACTTCGGCCAGGTGCCGCCACATCGGGTTTCATCAACGTTTGGGTAACGCCGTTGACATCTTTCCATATGACCGGGCCCACTGACGAAAATTCCGCTATAGCTGTGGAACATTTGCCATCAATTCCGATTTGAGAAGGCTTGCAGGCAGCAGCCACTGTGATAGCACTTCGGGCAGTACCAGGACTTCCAATTGTTTGGGCTGTAGGTCCTGAGTTTCCTGCTGCGATGGTGAAGGTCACGCCGTTGGCTGTGGCATTGTCTACTGCTAGGGAGAGTTCATCATCAGGATTTCCACCCCCACCGAGACTTAGACTACAAACTTCTAGATGATCGCCAAAATTTCCATCACCATTAGGATCGGCGCAAGCTTCAATTCCCGAAATAATATTTGACGCATTTCCTTGACCTTGAGAATTCATGACTTTATACGCGTAAATCGTAGCGCCAGGAGCTACTCCTGGTAAAGCATGGTTGATTCCATCGGATGAAACATAGGTCCCATTGCCTGCAGCTGTGGCGGCTACGTGGGTCCCGTGACCTTGATCATCCATGGGATCAGCATCTCCGTTGACAAAGTCATAACCTCCGGCAACTTTGCAACTTGGCCCGAAACAACCTCCCAAATCAGGATGTGTGTAATCAACACCTGTATCAATAATTCCAATGCGGATTCCCCGACCGTCAATTTGTTTTCCGTTTGAATCAGTCATTTGCCATAACTTGTCAGCTTGAATGAATGGGACCGAAACATCAAGAGTAGTGTGCATACGACGGTTAGGCTGAATTTTTTCTACATCGGGGTGCGAGGAGAGAAGTTTAATGGCATCTTTAACTGAGATATCTCTTAATGCGAATCCGTTATGGGCTCTGTAAAATTCCTCTAAGCGCAATTTATCTTTTGTTTTTCTCTTGGAGGTAATAAGTTTTTCGCCAAAAATATTTTCAAGATGGGTTTTAAAACGTGTATGTTCTTGATCAAGTTTAGATTTATGTTGATTAACTAAATTGGCCACTTCATTTGAATTGCGACCTTCTTTTTTAGCTTTGCCGCGCATCTTTAATACGGGCTCTTCTTTAAGAGTGACAATGACACCGTCGGCGTCACCATCAGATTCCTCAGTTTGTTCTATTTGAGAACGTTTGATGCCGTTGAGTGCATCTGTTGAATCATTACCGGTCATAAAGTTAGTGTCAATAAGGGTCGCGCTGCCCGGTGAAGCATTGATAAATTGGGTTTCAAATGTCGAACCAGTCGCATCAGTGAGGATAGACTCTATTTTCAAATTTGCATTGGGTGTTTTGGGATGGGTATGGTTATTGGTACATCCCAAAATAAAAATCATAGCAAAAAAACTGCGCCATAAATTTTTCTTCAGATATTTCATTTGCAATAACTGCATGATATTTGTCCCCTCAAATTTAATTTTAATAAAGTAATGAGGCAGATTAAGCTCGACCTTAGACTGTGCCGGTGAACTTCATCTGCCAGAATATTAATCGGTAATTTAAAAAAGTAACTTGATGATTTAGCGGGGAGTTTGGTCCTGGCGACACTTGGGCCTCGACTGCCTTGTTATATGAATAAAAACCATATTCAATATGCAAAGTGTCCGAGAAATTGAGTTTGAGCCTTTACGGCCGTAGGATGAAATTTTTTTAAAAAATCATCAGAGGCCAAATGAGGCTTACGATAAAAAGAGGCTGGGGCAAGTTAACTATCAGGTTAGAGCTAGAACTGATAAGCCTTTACCTGGCCTGTCGAGGTCACAGGAAGAAAGAGTACCGCTGCCGGATTGACGGCTGGCATCGTCCCGTTTGTTCCTGATGAGATACTACCTGGTAATTCAGAACTAGAAAGTGGATTTGCGGCTGTGAGATCCAAGATCTGGTAGGTTGAGCCTGATTTTCCCCAAATCGCTTTGCCGAAGCCCAAAAAGAGGATTGGCCCTCCTGCTCCGGCCGACGCTGCCGGAGAACCGGTAAGTGTGGTCGTGTTATACATGTATGTATTTGAGTTACCGCTTGAGGTAAAAAGTTTGATTCCGTCAGGAGATATATAGATAGGTCCCGCAGTATAACTTGAAATGGGCAGGGCAGTGCTAATGCTCGATGGATCTAGATTTGGATAGGCAAAAATCTGGTCACTACCCCCATGGCACTGATCAGACACAATAAGGGTAGTGCCCGATACAGCTACGCCCGTGGGACATAGAGGGTGATTCGTTGCAACCGGATCAAAAACAGAAAATGAATTAGTGGAAGTTAAAATTTTATAGACTCCCTTGACCTCTGGCGAATTGACATTATTGCCATAAAAAACTTTTGTGCCGTCACCGGTAACTGCCAGGTGAATTCCAGCAGCAGAAGTGGGGTGGGTTACTAATATCGACTTGTCATTAGCATCGATAATCTTAATGGTATTGGTAGTCCCGCTAGTGGACACAAAGGCCTTCAAGCCATCTGGGATGAAAACCAATTCATTGGGGCTATATCCAACGCCTAAGTCAACAGTACTAGTAGAATAGTTACTTGAATTAATAATTGTAATGTCATGGCTTCCATTGTTTAGGACCCAAACTTCAGGGCTACCGGGTCGATAATAGGCCGCCACAGGTGAAGTTCCGACTGGAATTGAGTTGAGCACCCCCATAACGTGTACCGCTGAGCCTCCTCCTTCGGTCCCATAAGTCGCAGTAATAATAACTATGCCCGCATTGCTCCCCGATGTCACAAGCCCACCACTAGAAACTGTGGCTATACTTGGATTAGAAGTGGTCCAAGCGGCCGAGGCCGTTACGTTCAGCGGTGATCCATTGGCATCGGTGGTCATGGCGGTCAACTGAAGTGTACTTCCCCCTGATGCGACTTGGCTTGGGTTCGGCGTTACCGTAACAGCTGCTGAGCCCCCACCGGACGAATTGCAAATGGCAAGCTTAGAAGTAGAATAAGTATTTGGAATGGAGAGGTACGTAGAACCATAGACGTCCACCGTTGCTCGACCCAGCTCATAGGTGGGATAGTCATTAACCGGGTCACTAGATTGCATGATCAGCTGGGCAAAAGGGACTGTGGAAGCGCAGCCGGACCTATAAATTCCTAGGACCTGAATTAAACGATGGGGGCCCCGAGGAACCTGAAGTTGGATTTCTACGGAGCCGCCCGCAGTAGGCATAGATAGTGGTGGGCTCATTATTCCTGGGTAGGTACAAGTGGCTCCGCCTCTCAAAGGACCTATGAGTCCCGAAGGAAACAATCCTGGCTTTAGAGAAGGTATATCTTCTGAAACCACATTGACGGCGATACAGTTAAAATCGGTTATGGTGGCAGGTCCACTAAACGGCTGGAGCCGACCCCCATTTCCTGCAGCCTGCATTGACGGGGAACGATCAATCTGCAATCTCAACGTTAAAATGCTCTCATCTTTCATGTTACAAGCCCACAGGGTTAGGATTGAAAAAGTAAGAACCCCTAGAATTTTCAAGAATTTCATCGCCGCTCCCAGTGTCTTGTTTTGCTCGTTCCTAAGAGATAAGTGTCCCGATTCCAGAATCACTGTGTCAACAAGAGAAAGAGCGGTTTGCCAATTCCCCTTTTAAATAGTTATTTTATTGAAGAGTACGTCATTGAATCGGGCAACCCTAGCGACTACAAATCCTTTGGCGATGGAATTTTAGAAGCCCGCCTGGATCTTGGTCCAGGCCATAGAATTTATTTTGGCTTTTTGATGACGGAGAAATCATTTTGCTGCTTTTAGGCGGGTCGAATAGCACTCAGAGCCGTGACATCAAAAAATCTAAAGCCTATAGGCATTTCTCTTCACTAAGCTCTTGGTAAAATTATCAAAACTATGGGAGTTAAAGAATTTTCAAAAAAAGTGAACGTGGCGAGCTCTAACATTTTTAGGACGATCAATCCCTCTTACAACCCCACCTATGATACTCTCAATATGGGCGTTGAAAGCCAATGAAAGCTTTCGCCAATAGATACGTCTACTTGGCTTATTTGTCCCATCTTTTCGACTTCTGATAGGTGCTACTCGGAACTCCTAATCATTCAATGACATCCCTCTCAGTAATTCCGGCTTTAAATTCAAGATACTCTAGGATTTTATAAAATTGGGTAGTTTCAGTTATGGTTTTATTGACGATCTGCAATTTATTTGGATAGAGTGAGTTCTTGAAATTAACGTTTCACTCTTTCGAGAGGGCAGTAATCACGAGCCGTCACAGATTGTCACAGCTTGGGTTTCGGACTCTGCTGCAAAATGCTTCAGAGCCACGGTAACTTCTTGATAAGAACTTAAAGTCGCAAGGAACGCCAACTTCTCAAAATCCTATCCATGAGAGCGTTTTGAGAAGTTTGCTTTTCACGGGGAATTTGAATCAATCTCGGGTTCGGGATCTAGCGGCAGGAGTCAAAGCAACTATCCCTGCGGGATCGCCAAACTAGAGGACGTACAACCCTTTTAGGGCAAAATAGATTGCAATCATCTGAAGGAGAATGACCTATGAATTTCGATACAGGCAATACTGGTTTTATGTTGGTAGCAACCAGTCTCGTGATGCTGATGACTCCAGGCTTGGCCTTCTTTTACGGCGGCTTGGTAGGTCGTAAAAACGTACTAGCGATCATGCTCCAAAGTTTTGTCTCTATGGGCTGGACTTCGGTTCTTTGGTTTGCGGTGGGCTACTCGCTTTGTTTTTCGGGCGATGGTGCGGTAATCGGCAATCTCGACCAAGCTTTTTTGCGTGGAATCAACCCCAGCTCTGTGCTGGCAGGAAATAACATTCCTCTTCTTGTCTTCGTCGCTTACCAAATGATGTTCGCTATCATCACCCCCGCGCTCATTACTGGCGCATTTACTAATCGGATTCGATTTGGCGCCTACTTTGTTTTTCTAACCCTCTGGCTACTTTTTGTTTACTTCCCTGCCGTTCACATGATCTGGGGCGGAGGTGCTCTTCAACAATGGGGAGTTCTGGATTTCGCGGGCGGAATCGTTGTTCATGCGACTGCCGGAATGGCCGCACTGGCTTCTGTATTCTTTGTGGGGAAGAGAAAAGTGTCGGAAAAAGGCCCACATAATATTCCTCTTGTGGCTTTAGGAACCGGACTTCTGTGGTTCGGTTGGTACGGCTTCAATGCGGGAAGTGAACTCAAAGTCGACGGTGTCACGGGGCTCGCTTTTTTGAATACCGACACTGCCGCATCCTTTGCGGCGATCACTTGGCTCGTGATGGCTTGGCGCTTTGAGAAAAAGCCCAAACTCTTAGGTCTTCTTACGGGTTCCATTGCAGGGCTCGCAACCATTACTCCTGCTGCGGGCTATGTCAGTGTTCCTGTCGCAGCCCTTATTGGTGTGATTTCAGGTGTTGTTTGTTACTTTGCCGTTAATCTCAAGAACCGACTCGGTTGGGACGACGCTTTGGATGTCTGGGGAGTTCACGGAGTCGGCGGAGTCTTAGGTGTTCTTCTCCTCGGGGTGTTTGCCACGAAAGCCGTCAATCCCAGTGGTGCCGACGGATTGTGGTTCGGCGGTACTGAGTTTTTCATGAAACAGGCGGTGGCAGTCTTGGGCTTTGCGGCCTATGCGTTTTTCTTTTCTTATTTGGCTCTCGTGGTTATTGAAAAATTCATGCCTGTGAGAACCACCAAAGAGGAGGAAGACCGCGGTCTCGACATCACCCTTCACGGTGAAGAAGCTTACATTTGAGAGATGAACTATCGATGTTGAATGTTGAATCGCACGACTGATTGTAGTTCACCGTAGGTAATCTATGATTAATTCAGACAACCGCGAACAAAACGGCGACAGCTTTCCTTATTAGGTGCAACGAATTATCTTCCACTTTGAGTTTTCGAGAGAACAAGCAACCCCTCCTCTATGTCAAAATGGGACGGGGGAGAAACGATGTTTCCAAACCCCAAATCAAACCAGATTTGGTAATCATCAGTTTCAATGAAACTTTCGAGAACAGTTTTGCTATGTTTCAAAGCGTTGTTTGCTTTCAAAACTTGTTGTTGGTTTAGTTCCATGTTTATTTTTGAAATAGTTAAATATGTCAGTAGGATTTTAGCAAAAATCAATTTTTCGGCATCTAGGTTATTTGATTGCCTACCTAGAACCAATAAGTGATCACCATCCACTACATAACGTACACTGGCTAACTGAAAGCCTGAACTATCATGATAAGTTGCTTCCGATGTGCCATATTTATCAGTTAGATCAACCTTACCTTTTAGTCTTTGAGACAATTCACCATAGCGATCCGATGCCCGAGAAAGGTCCTTTAAATGCTGTGCAGTAATAGGAGTACGGGTTTTTTCTTCTTTATGGACGTTTGGCGCTTGAGGCATCTTCGGCAGCGGCTTGATATTTTCACTACCAAGAAAATCTGTCAAACGGCTAGAACCATAATCTGCGGCACTAAATCCACTGGATTTTATAAGTGGATCTACGACCTCATTACCATTCAAAAAGGTGATGCAATAGGAATATCCATTTGGCAAAACTGCCTTGCTTCGAAGATAGATATCCGGAAAAAACAGGCTCATCTTCTTATATTCACGAATATCTGGACCGTTAAGTGGAAATTCATGAATTATCATTTGATAAGGGAATTCTTTAGAGTTTTCCAGAGCCCCTTCGCTTCGAAATTTGTAAGCAATATCATATACTGTATGGGTATGAGGAATTTCCAGTACAATGGGAGGCTTGCCCTTTAATTGAAGGCCAATGCTATCAATCATTTTGTATATCCGATCAAGGGGAATCTCAAAGTTGCTGCCCACGGCGATATCGTCACTACTGCCAATCTTATTGCCAGAGCCATCATAAATCACTGCCAGTGCAACTTCGCGGGATATTGGATAGGACATCATCTGATGAATGAGGGCGTTCTCATACGGGCCATTTTTTACAAGCAACTGCCCTGGTCTGGAAGAGTGACGGCTTGTAAAAACCAGATCTCCTCTGTGTTCAGAATATTGGAGTCTCAAAGCCGAATCTAAAGACGTAACGATAGATCCATATTTAGGCCATGGGTGCGTTTTTATCGGCCAATATTTAAGTATGTTTTCTGGGATTTTTTCCCCAATCCATCGAACTTGGAACTTTTCGTCCCAAGTTCCTGGTTCCTTTGGTTTGTGAAAATTGGATTTATCAAAGTCCTTCGGCGTTAGATCGCTTGACTTGGAATTTGGCGTCTTACCGGAAAAATCAAAATGCATACCGATCTTTTTCAAAAAGCGAACGCAGCTATTTTGTGAAATTTGCTCTGGTTGTTGAGCCCCAAGAGCAATTTGTGAAAATGAGATCGCTAAAATAAGTATTCTCATATTTCACCTTTGGAATAATTCTTGTAGTAGTCTTGCACACTCATCGTAATTAGCAAAATTCTTAAATTCTGTAAAAAATTTGGTAATTGCACCTGATTTTCCTTTTCAATTTCTCAAATATTGGCCAGTCCATTTACCTATTACCTAATTATAAAAGCCCGTAATCTAGGAAGAACTTGCAATGTCGTGCCAAATACCATCTCTACGTAATGGTTGGCGGTCATAACTTTCACTTTTAAGATTGTCGATTGTTAGCCGAAGTGCCCTTTTGGGTCACAATTTTGCCTTTGGGAGCCCGCGTACCAAAAACCCCAGCGCAAAGACTTCAGCCCTGCGATTACATCTCTACCGCACAGAAAGCCCAAAGGGTCGCGCAGCCAGAAGCGAAGTGACTAACCTCGTGGGAACGCCAATTATTTGGAATCTACCCCATGGTTCCAAAATTTGGATCTACATTAGTGGAAGAACTGCATTGCTTCAACTGGCAGTGGAGTTGTCTCATATGTGGGTTCATCCCATAGGGGCTTGACGTTATCCACAATAAGAGCTGTGGTGTTGCGATCCTTTTCAATTTTACCCGAGATGATGACAAAGCTATGGTTTAAAAACGTTTCTCTAGATTTGTCGGCGACATCCTTCCAAAAAACTAAGTCTAAAAATCCAGTCTCGTCTTCTAAGGTAGAAAACATGACGCCGTTTGCTGTGGGCGGGCGTTGCCGAACAACGACCAATCCACAAATGGTAATCTTTGATCCTGTTGGTTTTTCTGTTGCTTCAATAGCAGTACATTTAGGAATTCGTTGCATTTGACCACGAAGGACACCCATGGGATGACCGTGAGTTGAAAGATTAAAAGTTGAGTAGTCTTCTTGAATTGTCTCAAAATCGCTTAATACTCTAAAATGCTTACCCTCTTGAAGATCAACGTTTATAGACCCAAATAGGCTTAGTTGAGGGGATTTGTGAGACTCTAAGAGAAGGTGATGCTGCAAAATTCCCCAAAGGGCATCTCGGGGCTGCAAACCAAAATCTCTAAACGCGTCTCCCATTGCCAATCTTAGTAAAACATCTCGGCGTAATTGGCATCTTGTTAAAAAATCACCCAGATTCTTAAATGGTCTAGATGATCTTTCTTTAAGTAAATGATCTGCATCTTTTTTGGCGAGACCAACGACGACCCTTAATCCCAATTGAACAGAACCATCTTTTATTATCTCGCAATCCCACTGAGAATGATTTGGATTTACAGCGATAACTTTTACGCCATGTCGTTGAGCATCAAAAACTAAGGTGTGAACGCTATAAAACCCCATGGGTTGAGAATTAATGAGCCCACAAAGAAACTCCGCCGGATGATGGCACTTTAAGTAACAAGAAGCGTATGCAATCAATGCAAACGATGCTGCATGGCTTTCTGGAAATCCGTAGTGACTGAAACCTTGTATCTGTTCAAAAATCTGATCAGCAAAGCTTTTAGGAAGGCCACTTTTCAAGAGCCCTGCCATGAGACGTGCTGCCATCTTTGCAATTGAAGCAGAAGACCTCCATGCTGCAATTGAACGCCTTAGTTCATCAGCCTCTCCTGGGGTGAAGTCCGCAAGTTTGATTGCTAAAGCCATGATTTGCTCTTGAAATAGCGGAATCCCTAGAGTCTTTCCTAAAATGTCCTTTACGATTGGATGAGGAAAATCAATCTTTTCAATCCCTCTTCTTCTTTTTAAGTAAGGATGAATCATTTTGCCAACAATAGGGCCAGGGCGAACAATGGCCACTTGAATCACCAAATCATAGAAGGTTTCAGGCAAAAGCCTTCCAAGCATTTGCATTTGAGCCCTTGATTCAACTTGAAAAGTACCGACAGTGTCTGCCTCTTGTATCATTTTGTAGGTCCGAGAATCTTCAGATGGAATTTCGTAAAACTTCATTCCAACTAGATCCAAAGTTTTTCTAACGGCACTAAGCATTCCCAGACACAACAGATCTACCTTTAAAAGGCCAAGAATATCTAAGTCATACTTGTCCCATTGGACTATTGTTCGGCCCTCCATTTTAGCAGGCTCAATGGGAACTATCTCAATTAATGGATCAGCAGATAGTGTAAAGCCCCCGGAGTGAATTGAAATATGTCTTGGAAACCCTTGAATCTCTTCTGTGATTTTTGATATTTTTTCACGAAGACTTTTAGTTTTCATATTCTTAGTCAGATCAATAAATCGTCTTTCAACTTTCTTAGCCGAAAGTGTCCCCACAGGTACACCGAAGGCCTTACAAACTTCACGAAAAGCGGATCTGCCTTGGTATGTGACGATGGCAGACACCATACCAGCACGATCTCGACCGTACTTTTCATAAATGTACTGAATGACCTCTTCACGTCTTTCATGTTCAAAATCAACGTCAATATCTGGTGGCTCACCACGCTCAGCTGAGATAAATCTTTCAAATAAAAGTTTTGTTCGAACGGGGTCAATGGCCGTAATTCCAAGAACAAAGCAAACCGTAGAATTTGCGGCAGATCCTCGCCCTTGGCAGAGAATTTTTCGTGATCTCGCAAATTCAACAATATCAAAGATAGTTAGAAAATAGTCAGCAAAGCTTAGTTGCTCAATCAAGGCCAATTCGTGATTTAATTGCTTTGTCACGTCTTCAGGTATGTACTCGCCGTAACGCTGTTTTGCTCCCTCCCAAACATTTTCTTCAAGATAACTTTGGGCTGAGTGACCTGCTGGGATCCATTCTGAAGGGTATCTATATCTGAGCTCCTTTGGAGAAAACTTACAACGCTCTGCCACCTCCAAGGTATTTGTGAGGGCTTCAGGAAAGTCTTTGTAAAGATGTGATATCTGCCTTGGACTTTTTAGATATCGTTCTGCATTTGAAAATAGTTTGTATCCTGCCCCTCTAAAATCTTGGGTCTCACGGATCGCTGTGACGGTATCATGAAGGGCCTTTCGATTCTTTACATGAAAATAGACGTCATTTGTTGCTATGATTTTTGCACCAAATATTTTTTGAATTTTTAGAATTCTTTGAGTTCGTTCTTCATCTTGGCCATCAAGATATTTTGTTAGAGGAAGGTAAAGTCGATCTTGAAAAAGTTCGTAAAAAACTTGGTAGTCAGTATTACTCGAATCTTGGGGGAGGGCAATTAACCCTGTAGCTTCAGGGCGATTTAAGAAGGCAAGTAACTCAAGCCAAGTAAGAAATGAAGTTCCCTTTTCTTTTTGGGCATGGCTGGCGGTTAGCATTCTGCAAAGAAGTCCGTAGGCTTTGCGATCTTGGGTAAGAAAAGTTATAGAAGGTCTGTTTTGAATTGTAACTTCAGAGCCCACAATGAATTTAAACTCTTCATTGAGTCTGGCTCGTTTATACGCTTTAGGCATGCCGTAAACACCATTGCGATCATTGATTGCAAGACCCTTAAGGCCTAGCTTTACAGCTTGATCAATTAACTCCTCAGGATGGGAGGCTCCTGTTAAAAATGTAAAATTTGTCTTACAAAGAAGTTCAACATAATCCATGGATCAATCAAAAACTCCATGGGCATAGAAAACCCCTTCTTCTTGAAAAATCCAAAAGTGTTCTAGGGTATCGGCTAATACGCGATAATAAATTCTCTCAAATGGTTTCTCCCATGATTCGCCTGATAAAACCTCTGGCCCCCAATATTGAATGACCTTAGATAATTGGGGGCCAATCGTAATTGATTCCCCAGTAAATTGAATCTGTACTGGCTTTTTAAATAGTCTCATAGGTCTTTGTGGAAATGGAATTGACGGCTTTGGGGTCGCCAGAACCTTCTCAGTCATGTGATATGTCCAGTTTCTTTCAGGCAAATAGCTTTCAATAGGCTTTGCACAAAATATTTTTTCTTTACCAAGTTTTTGAGTTAGTCGAGTCACCAAGTTATTCCAAGCCTCTTGCTCTTCTTCGCGTTTGGGGTGAAAAAGGTCTCGTTGTGCTAAACAAGAGGGGGCTGTTTCTATAACTCTTAATTCCATTGCATTAACGAGGGCTTCAAGGGGCTTTTGGTTAAGGTCAAAACAGATTCTCTCTCTCACGATTGGCAAAATATTTTTTGTGCTGCCATGGGGGAGATTAAGTTCAAAACGCCATTTTCTTTCTAATGTTTTTAAAAGCGAATGTTTTTCAAACTCAAATTTGATTTGAAAAGTTAAAAGTCTTTCACCTCGTCCAAAAAGTCTTAAAAGAACTCGATCAAGAAGGGTTTTGATGTAAAAAAATATCGAGTCAATAGTATCGCAAGAAAGTTCGTGACCCCAATCCATGCGTTCTACCACTTTTTCTAAAGGTATGAATTTGGGCCAGGGTAAGTTTTTGGCATCCTGAAGCCTTCGATAAAGAAGTCCCCCTAACTGGCCAAATCTCGAGGCCAAGGTTTGACTAGGGATTTTTAAAAAGTCGCCGAGTGTTTTAATTCCAAGTCGGTCAAGGGCCCAAATAACTTTCTCACAATCTTTGATGACCAGCTCGTCATATTTAAATGGGCATGCAAAATCTTCAAGTGTTGAAACGGGCAGGTCAGACTTCTCACGGTTTCTAAATCTAGAGAGGGCAAGAGCTGACGGAGGGTCATCTGAAACAAGAACGGTTGCATCTAGCTTTAATCGACGTATCAAAGAAGTTAGGCGAAGCAGTATAGATTGTTCACTGTATAGTTTTTTGCATTGCTCAATCTCCATGAAAATAGCCTCTTTATCTCGAATTGCTATTTGAGGTGACAGGCGAAATAAAATTTCACCAATTTCTTGCAAGGGGGTTGGAGTACGAAACAAGATGCAAACCACTCTCATGTCAGCCCCGTTTTCTCAAGGTTTCGATGCGAAGATCGTTCTTAGTAGGCCGTTCAACACGGACTTGAAGTGAGGGAACCCATGATTTCATTTTTTCTTTATTTAGTAAAACAACAATAGCTTGAGACTTTTCTGCGGCCAATTGAATTTTTCGAAGGGCCCTTTCATCAAAACTCAAATACGAAAGAGCGACAACTTGAAAAATCTGTGCCTGAAGAATTTGAAGTGTCACCCAGGTATTATCATTTTCTGCCTCCACAAAAAGAATCCGAGAGAGATCAACGTCTCGTTGAAGAAAAGCAAAGGGATAAATAGTAATTTCGGGTTCTATCCATGCTACGCGCAGATTCTTATTCTCAGCAAGAAACTGAGTTAAAAATTCAGTCTTTCCAGAGCCTACAATTTCAATGACAGAACCTTTGGTGAATCCATGGGCCAATAATGAAAACGCTAGAACTTCGCGACTAAAAGTTCCATCAACGGCACCAATAAGGAGCCGCAATTCGTCAATAGTTGGTTTAACATTCTTCAAAGCCTCCATGCTTTGTTACCTTTTGAATTTTCTAATTAACCCGTGAAGTATTCCCTCGATGCTGAAGCTCTGGTTTGGTTTAACAATGATCGGCTTATACTTGGGATTGGCAGAGTGAAGTTCAATTCCATCTTTCTTTTTGAAAAAACACTTGATCGTTGCCTCATTGTCAATGAGGGCCACAACAGTTTGCCCATTAAAGGCAGTAATTTGTTTTCTTATAACCACGATATCATCCTCCATGATTCCGTCGTTAATCATCGAATCGCCTTTTACTTGTAGGGCAAAAAAATCACCACTTGGAGTAAGCATTGATATCGGCACGTCAACTGTTTCGTTATGAAGCATGGTTTCAATAGGTCTGCCCGCTGCCACACGACCTAAAAGGGGGAGGGCGCTATGATCAGTATTCACTTTCATGCCGCGTTTGGCATTCCAAGGTTTTTCTAAATAACCATTTCGCTCCAGGCGAACTAGGTAGTTTTGTACAGTGCCAAGAGAGCTATAACCAAAGTGTTTGGCGATCTCTTTTTGAGAGGGAGCAAAGCCTTTTTCATTAGTCTGCTCGGATATAAAATCGAGAATGTCTTTTTGTTTAGGTGTGAGTGCCATAAAAGAAACATATGCGTAAGTTATGCGTAAGTCAATTGAGTTAAGAAAAACTAGACTAGGACCATGGAGTTTTCTAAGATTATCAGCACCTTACGAGGTAAAACAATGTGCTACTCAGCAATGGTTGAACAAGATATTAAGAAACTTGGGTTAAAAAAGGGCGACATTATAGACGTGGCCCAGTTTCGAGAACTTTTTCGCCGCAGATTTGAAGGGGAAAGTATTTATATCCCAAAAGCCATGGAGGCAAATTTTCTTGACGATGTGAAAACGACTGCCGAAAAGGAATGTAAAAAATTAATTCTAGACTACCGAACATCAAAAATCTCTGAAGAAGAAACGAAAATGTTTGGCTACAAAAAAAGATTAAATGAAGCAGAGAAAAAATTAAAAGAAAAGGCAACTAAAGGTGCTCAAAAAGAAAAAGAAGTCTGTGAGAGACAACTTGATAAATGCAAACACCGCCTTGAAAGACTGCAAACAAATAAACTATCTGAAGGGGATTCAAGAATATACCCAATGGGCTGGGCCCCGATGATGATTCTAAAAAATGACCAACGGGTCATCGTACCTGTTCGATATCATCTGAGACCACAGGGCCAGAAAGAGGATTTTGATTATAAGTATAATGGCAACTACAATGCACGAAGAGAGAGTTTAGAAAAAGTTTTTTGGTGGAAGAATATCTTTGGCAAAAATCACGGTATAATCAAAATTCATAGATTTTATGAAAATGTTCCTAAAAGTAAATTTGAGAAAACAAAACTGAAAAAAGGTGAAGAAGATCAAAATGTAGTATTAGAATTTGAACCCTCTAATCATGAGCCAATGTATGTCGCCGTAATTTACGACACATGGCCTAACGCTAAGAATCTAGAGTATTACTCTGCAGCGGCAATAACGATGCACCCACCACCAGAGATAGCTGAGACGGGGCATGAACGATGTATTATCCCGATACCCGCAGAATTAATCGATTCGTGGTTAGAAGGTGGTAAATCTTTGTCTGAGTACTATGCAATTCTAGATAAACGTGTCATTTCGTTTTATAAACATAAGTTGGCTGCTTAAAAGGATGACGCTTGTTTTAGAATCCAATATTCTTTTTTTCAGTATGGCCTAACTTTAGTGGGCAAGGGTCTTTACGCTTTTAGCCGCACTTTTTGCTGATTCGTTTCCTGCATTATCTATTGCTGAAACAGCGTAAGAGTAGATCGTCTTGGGAAGAAGTCCCCTATCTGTGAACGATAAATTTACAGTCTGGCCTACATTCACGCCCCCACGAAATATTTTATAGCCCCTTAGACCAGAACCTCCAGAATCAGTTGAAGCATGCCAATTTAAGGTCGCCGCGGTTACTGTTGCCCGCAAGGTGAGTCCCGTGGGTACAGTTGGTGGGACCTTGTCTGGTACAGGCGTTGGCGTTGGTGTTGGTGTTGGGGTTGGTGTTGGGGTTGGTGTTGGTGTTGGTGTTGGTGTTGGCGTTGGCGTTGGCGTTGGCGTTGGCGTTGGCGTTGGAGTCGGTGGGACCGTAACAGTTAAATTATTAGTGCGGGCAAGTGTAACGCTTCCGTTAGAAATTCGAAATAAATAGATGCCGGCAACGAGATTACTGAATGTGCAGGAACCGGAGGGGCGAAAAGTGGTTCCTGGAGCTTTATCGCAGCTATTT
>JAHFAE010000065.1 GCA_023250675.1 Oligoflexia bacterium
TTGTTAGCGATAACAATATGGTGGGCGCCTGAGTTAACGGTGAAGGAGTAAAGCGTATTAGAAATAACTTCTCCAAAATTATTTTGAGCGAAATTTCCATAGCTACTATTTTCAATAAAGCCGACCCCGGTTTGAATATCACAATTTTTAACGTTGAAATTATTGACGTTAGAAATGAGAAAACCAATCCCGTTGGCAGCTAAAATTTTATGGCCCTTGCAATCAACGTCTACGTCGTGAGAATTCATAATTCTTAGGCAATGGCCGTAGGGATTTGTAAGCCTGTCGTAATTTCCAACGATATCGTTTTGCAGAACATAGTGCCCCGGAGATGTGATTGTGGTGCAAGACGTTAGGGGGATTGGCGTTGGATCAGTAATTAAAATATTAAAACAACTATTAGTGTCTAAACCTGAGAACGAAGAACTAACGTCGCCTTTAACAATCGATCCGACAACACATGAAAGATTCTGATTGTAATTGTAATAGTGAATGACCGTTCCATAGGTATTTGACGGACAAGACTCCGAGGTGCTCCCGGGCCATGTGTCTGTATAACTAGCCCCTGAAGGAATTTCAATGGGCTGTCCCAAATGAGTTATCGTCAGGCAAGAAACTGCAAATGCCGCACGCAACGGGAAAAGTGCTGAAATAAGCATAATCAAAATCAACTTGGCACTTGATTGGAATTTCATGGGAGTTCCTTCCTGGAAGTGAGAGTCTAATGATGATTTTACAACAGATAAATTCTAGTTGAATACCAATTAAGTCCAGTTGTTAGAGTTTGGAACTGGCCGCTACAATGGGCACCTCACTTTAGACTGGTAGTGTCCACTCATGAAAAAACAGAGAATTAAATCGAAATTTTATTTATTCTCGTCAGCGCGTTTTTTGGCGTAAGCCGCCATCATCTCTTCTTGCACGTTTCGTGGAACCGGTGCGTAGCGCGCAAATTCCATTGTGAACTCGCCTTTACCTTGAGTGGCTGAGCGAAGATCAGTTGAGTAACCAAACATCTCAGTTAGAGGAACTTCAGCGTCGATAACCGAATAGGTCTCAAGAGCTTGAGAGCCCAAGATCATTCCACGACGCTGGTTGACTTGGCCCATGATGGCACCTTGATACTCTTCAGGAACTTGAACTTGTAACTTCATGATGGGCTCAAGAACCACGGGTCTTGCTCTCGGGTAAGCCTCTCTAAATGCAGCCATGGCACAAATCTTAAAGGCCATCTCAGAGGAGTCAACATCATGGTAAGCACCGTCATTAATGGTGATTCGCACACCAACAACTGGAAACCCAATGAGAGCACCTTTTTTAACTTGTTCTTTAAATCCCTTATCGCACGCAGGAATAAACTCGCGAGGTATGGATCCACCGACGATCTCGTCAACAAATTCATAAGTCTCAACAGCATCAGTGGGAAGCGGCTCTACATATCCGCAAATCCGAGCAAATTGACCAGCACCACCGGTTTGCTTTTTATGGGTATAATCAAAATCACCTTTGCCCGTAATAGTTTCTCTAAAGGCAACTTGAGGTTTGCCAGCAATAACTTCACAGGCGTACTCGCGTTTTATTCTCTCAATATAAATTTCAAGGTGAAGCTCGCCCATGCCAGAGATAATTGTTTGGGCAGACTCTTCATCCCGATGAACTCTAAAAGTCGGATCTTCTTTAGTAAATCTATTTAAAGCCTTTGAAAAGTTGGCTGACCCCGCTTTATCTTTTGGGGCAACAGCCAAAGATATAACAGGAGCCGGAATAAACATCGACGTCATGGTGACGTTTGCGCCTTCCATGCAAAACGTATCACCGGAGGCACATTCCACACCAAACATGGCAACAATATCGCCCGCTGAAGCAGTTTCGATATCGTGCATTTCGTCAGCGTGCATTCGAACTAGCCTTGGGACTTTTACTTTTCTGTCCATACTGCTTCGATTATAAATGACGTCACCTTTACTTACTGTTCCCTGATAAATGCGAACATAAGTAAGCTGACCGTATCGACCGTCTTCAAGTTTAAAGGCCAATCCAATAAATGGTTTATTTGGATCGCAAGGAATTATATATTTTTCTTCATTCTTATTTTGATCCAAACCCTCGTTCACAACTTCTGTGGGATTGGGGAGATAATAGCCAATACCATCTAGCAATAGTTGAACGCCTTTATTTTTAAAAGCCGAACCTACCATGACAGGGGTGAATTTTAAGCTCAAAGCAGCTTTACGGACAGCCTTACGCAACTCTTCGGTGGTGACGTCATGGCCACTGAGATATTTGTCAGCGACTACGTCGTCGAAATTTCCCATTTCAGCTATGAGTTCGTCTCTATACTTTTTGGCCTCACCAAGTATATCCGCGGGAATTTCTTCAATACGAACATTTTCACCATTGTCGCCATCGTAGTAGTGAGCTTTCATCTCTGTAAGGTCGATCACTCCTTTGAATTTATCTTCTGCGCCAATGGGATATGTTATGAGATGAGCGTTATGGCCCAATTTTTCTCGCAATTGTTGAACAACTCTAAATGGATTCGCGCCGGCGCGATCCATCTTATTGACAAAGGCTATACGAGGAACTTTGTAGCGTTTCATTTGTCGGTCAACGGTGATTGACTGGGATTGAACGCCAGAAACTGAGCATAAAACCAAAACCGCGCCGTCTAATACCCTTAGGGCTCGTTCGACTTCGATGGTGAAATCCACGTGGCCGGGAGTATCGATAAGATTTATGACTGTCTCGCCCCACTCGCAGTATGTGGCGGCTGATTGAATGGTGATTCCTTTTTCTCGTTCTAAATCCATGGAGTCCATCTTGGCGCCAACGCCTGATTTTCCACGAACTTCTTCGATCTTATGAATTTTACCTGTGTAGTAGAGAATACGCTCAGAGAGTGTGGTTTTACCCGAATCGATATGAGCAGAAATTCCTATATTTCGTACGCGACTGAGATCAGCTCTTTCACCGGCCATGACTTTTCGTGTCCTTTTTAAAAAAAATGGTATAAGGGGTTATATTTACTAGATTTTGGTCAATTTGTAAAGGGTTTAGGATTTCAATATATGGTTAAGATCGTATCCTGGAACGTCAATGGCGTTCGATCAGTAGCTAAGAAGGGGTTTTTGGAATGGTTGTCATACGAATCCCCAGATATTTGCTGTCTTCAAGAAATTAAGGCTCATCCCGATGACTTAGATTCGCGATTGATGCAGCCTTTTGGCTATTCCTCCCATTGGTTCCCTGCTCAAAAAAAAGGGTATAGCGGGACTGCTATTTACACCAAAAAGCCCCCTCTGAATTTTCGCTCAGGAATGGGGATCAAAAAATTTGATATTGAAGGCCGGGTTTTGGTGGCTGAATTTTCGACATTCGTGGTGATAAATACATACTTTCCAAACAGTCAGCGCGATCACGCCAGGCTCGGGTATAAGTTAGAATTCTGTGAAGAGATTTTAAAATTTTGTGAAAAATTTCGAAAAAAAGGTTTGCATGTTGTTCTTTGCGGAGATTTTAATATTGCCCATAAAGAAATTGATCTTAAGAATCCAAAGACAAATGTGGATAACGCTGGCTTTTTGCCTGAGGAGCGGGCCTGGATGGATATTTTTATCAAGAAGGGCTACGTAGACACTTTCAGAAATTTTAATTCAGAAGGTGGGCAATACACATGGTGGAGTTTTCGGCCTGGCGTGCGCGAAAAGAATATTGGATGGCGTCTTGACTACCATTTGATTAACAAAGAGTTTTTACCAAGTCTGAAATCGGTGGCCATTCTCGGCGATGTAAAGGGCAGTGATCACTGCCCCGTTGTGATTGAAGTCGATGTCTGATGGGGATTGTCGAGGGAAACGTGGGGTTCAAGGGAAGCGAGGCAGACAAGGGAATCAGGGCAAACAAGGCAGGTAAGGGCAAGGCAACAAAATTCAAGTACATACATGCCGAGCGCCTTGGTTACAGATTTCAAAATATCAGAGTTCTCCTTTCGTTGTCGCTTTAGCCCCCACACTTCGGTGAGGGGCATAAAGCTCCTCGAAAGGAGAAACTTCATGAAATCATTTTTCACGCTTGAATTAGCTATTGAATTTTATCAAATTTCTAAGGATTTAAAACTGCCTTCTCATTTAAAGGTTCAATTTCAGAGAGCTTGCTCGTCTGTTTCACTTAATTTATCTGAAGGATCAGCTAAGCCCACAAAAGCAGATAGGCGCAAATTCTACTTTGTTGCTTTGGGATCAATGCGAGAATGTCAATGTATCCTGCGTCTTCATGGTCAAGCTCAAACCGCTATCGGCAAAAAGGCCGACTTCTTGGGTATCTGTGTTTATAAACTCTGCCAGGCCTTGAAGTAAGTGTTGGCCAAAACATAAAAATGAAATTGGATATGAACTATACCTTCAAAAATACAAGCAATCCCAAATGCAGATAATATAAGGCGCAGATAATGACTAATTATTTTAGCTCTTAGTTTGTTTAAAAAGGCAGGCGCCTTAATGGTCGGCCATCCTTAGAAGTTCAGGGGAAATTTGGCCAGAAAGGCTGAAGATACTCTGCCATTCCCGAAGACTACCGAATGAAATGAAGAAAAACTTTATCTGGTCTTTTTTGTTGGCTTTGCCGATCCCTCAGCCAAATTCAAAGTTATACTTGTCATATTCTCCTTTGAAGGCCGAGATGGCCCCCACCCGCTGACGGGCCATCGAGGACGGAAAAGGAGAAAATGAAAATCGGATTCTGATTACCGATCAGTTATCGGTTTTCAGTTTTCTAATGTTCTTACTACCGGCGCCGGAGGTAAAGTTAGGGCGACTCCCCCTTCATCATTTGACACTTATGTGTCACTCTTCATGAAGAGACCTGCCTATAATAACCTAAATTCTTTTGACCTATTGAAGAATCTCAAATATTTTTTCAATGTAAAGGGAGGCAATAGCCTATGTACACCATGAGAAAAAAACTTAGCGCAGAATTTTTCGGAACATTTTGGTTGATCTTTGGAGGATGCGGGAGCGCAGTCCTTGCCGCGGCCTTTCCAAAGGTGGGAATTGGATTGACCGGAGTTTCTTTTGCCTTTGGTTTGACCGTTCTCACCATGGCCTATGCCCTTGGTCATATTTCTGGCGGGCATTTCAACCCCGCAGTTTCAATCGGTCTTGCCACGGCAGGACGCTTTCCCAAAAATCAAATTCTTCCCTATGCAGTAGCGCAGGTGTTGGGCGCCATTGCTGGGTCAGGAGTTCTTTATATGATTGCCTCGGGCAACGCTGAATTTAGTTTAGCTGGAGGATTTGCTTCAAATGGCTACGGCGAACATTCTCCAGGCGGGTACACCATGCTTTCGGGATTTATTGCCGAATTTGCCCTCACATTTTTCTTTTTGAAAATCATAATCGGCGCCACTTCCCCAAAGGCACCATCGGGTTTCGCTCCCATTGCCATTGGACTTGGTCTGACTTTGATCCATCTTATCGGCATTCCTGTAACAAATGTTTCAGTCAATCCCGCAAGAAGCACAGGGCCGGCACTTTTTGTCGGTTCTTGGGCCCTTGAGCAACTTTGGATGTTTTGGGTAGCACCAATTGCAGGTGCCATCGCCGCAGGACTTTGTAATTCTTGTTGTGATGATTCTAAGCCGTAGCCAATGACCAAACGGCGCGTTAATTAAGAAAGCAGATACACTGCCACCCGTTTGTGGTACGGTTTACTAATGAGAATTGAAAGCCTCCGTGATCTTCTCGCCCAGTTCCCTGACATCGACGGATTTTGGGATTTTGAAGATCTGGAGAAAACTGAAAATAGAATTCGCGAAAAGTTAGTAGTAGAAGATGGCGCGTGGAACCCACAGCGCGTAGAACATCTTTCGCAATTAGCGCGTGTTCAAGGTTTAAGAGATAGATTACCCGATGCGGGAGCAACTCTCCTTATTGCAGCTGATTTACTCATTAAACATTCAAACCCCGTGAATAAGAGAGCTCAGGTTAGATTTTTAATAGAGCAAGGGAGATTTTTTAGTCTTTCTATGAACTCCACTCAGTCTCGTCTTCATTTTTCTAAAGCTTGGGAAAAAGCTCAAGAATTAAATGAAGATTATTTTAAAATTGAAGCTGCCGTTTTGACCTCAATCAGTAACCCCCCAAAATTTCAAAACGAATGGCTGCAAAATGCACTTAAAACTGCTGAAGAGACTTCAGATCCACAGAGTAAACTTTGGCTGTTTTATCTCTACATAATGAAGGGTTGGCATTTTTTTGACTTTCGAAAGTACGAAGAAGCTTTGGGCAGTTTCGAAAAAGCCCTCAACAGCCCCCGTTCAGCTACCGATAATTTACAGACCATCGGGGTGCAGTGGGCCATTGGGAGATCCCAAAGAGCTCTGAATCGCTATGAAGAGGCGCTTGATCTTCAGATGAGGCTGAAAACCATGATGGATAGATTGGGTCAAACCAGCGGGCATATTAGCCTTGAAATTGCCGAATGCTTACAACTACTCAAAAAGCCCGCAGAAGCCCAATCCTATTTCGAATCAGCCTATAAAGAGCTCTCACTCAATGGTTGGTACTCAGACAATAAATCCATGGAGTTAAGCCGAATTCAGCACTTATCTAAAAAGAAATAGGAATAAATCCCTAATCACCTCGAGGGTGTGGTACACATAAACACAGTTTTTGCTTTGTCTACTCACCGAGCCGCTGCGGCATTTGCCCTTTACCTCTTTGAGCTGACCCCAAAGGCTTTAATTTTTCAAAGGAGTGAGACGTGCGTTCACCAGTAAATTCATTTTATGGTTTTGCATTACCCGAGGGTCTTCAAAGGGCCATCAATGAATTGAAATTTGACGTACCAACTCCCATTCAAACCCAAGCTATTCCACCTGCTCTTGGGAACAGAGATGTTATTGCAACGGCACAAACAGGCACCGGTAAAACAGCTGCTTTTTGCATTCCCATCATTACGAAACTTGAAAAAAATCCAAACAAAGCTGCACTTATTTTGGTTCCAACTCGTGAAATTGCTATGCAAATCGGTGGAGTCCTCGCACAACTCTCAAAATATCTTCAAAAGATTACACCAGTCACTATCGTCGGTGGAGTTCCTATGAGCCCCCAGATTCGCCAACTATCAAAACAACCCAGAATCATTATCGCAACGCCAGGTAGATTAGCCGATCATTTGAGACGGGGTACGGTTTCACTTTTTCGCATCGATATGTTTGTCTTAGACGAAGCCGATAGAATGCTCGATATGGGTTTTGCAGCTCAGTTGAATGAGATATTGCGTTTTCTGCCGGGCAACCGACAAACACTTTTCTATTCAGCTACAATGCCACCTAATATTCAAAAGTTGGCTGCTAGATTTCTTAAGACTCCCGTTGAAGTCACCGTGGGGCCTGTTTCAAAACCTATCGAAGAAATAAGACAATCGGCCATTCAAACCACCCAAGCTAAAAAGAATACAGTTCTTATGGATGAATTAAAAACTCGTGCTGGATCTGTATTGATATTCGCTAGAACAAAGCACCGCACCGATCGATTGGCCATTCAACTCACTCAGGCTGGGCATCAAGTCAATCGCATTCATGGTGGGCGCTCGCAGGGGCAAAGAAATTCGGCTATCAACGGATTTAAGCTTGGTAAAGTTCGAATTCTCGTAGCAACAGATATTGCAGCAAGGGGAATTGACATTCCTCATATTGCCCATGTGATTAACTATGATTTGCCCATGACCGCAGAAGACTATATTCACCGCGTTGGCCGAACGGCAAGAGCCGGTGCCGACGGAAATGCCTTAAGTTTTGTAACCCCCGAAGAGCGTGGACAATGGAAGGAGATTTCCAATCGATTCTTGTAGGATGTTCCGATGATAGATGACAAACGGTGTAGCAACATGAACCATAGCCGTACTAATCCTCCTATCAAATATTGTTGCACCTGTGGTGAAATTCTGAATAAAAGTCTTTCCAATTCCTGCAACCTCTCTGAACACATGGCGCGCCGAAAACTGGGCGATAAGTATTGTTTGGATTGCGGACTACTCCTTTCTACCACCTAGACCTATCTCGACATTTGGCCGTGACTAATGTGAAATGGTCTAGGAAAAGAAAACTCTTTTCATTCCGATAAAGACAATATGGCGAAGTCCAAGAAACTAGAAAAGAATGACGAAAAAATCTGGTACGTCATGGTGCAGGGAGTTACCGAAGGTCCCTTTACTCAAAATGAAATGGACGAACGCCAAAAATCAAAATCATTTAAAGACGAAGATCTTATTTTTCGCGCCGGATTAGCAAAATGGATGCCGGCTCAAGATTACCTAGGTCTTAAAGAAATTCCTCTAGAAGCCACTAAAGGCAAAAAAGAAAAAGAAGAAGAGGGCGAAAATTCGGAAGTGATTGCCTTGGAGGACGGTAAAGCAAAGTCCAAAGGTGTTAAAAAATTTCAATTGACTCGAAAGAAAGCGTTGCTCTATGGGGCAACCAGTTTGATGGCATTGATTGTAATGGTTAGCTTATTTCATACTAAAAAAACTCAGCCTACGCCTATCATCGCAGCGGGAGGATCTGGCAACAAAGTCCAAACCCAAGAGGGCCAAACGTTGCCAAAACAGCCGGCGCCTTCGGGGGCGCAAGCTCCTTTTTTGAAATTAAAACAGATAAGTTTAGGGCCTCAATACTTAATTGAAACGAGTCTTCCTGAAGGAACACTTTTAGGTGTTGAAATTTTGGCCGCCTTCGGAGCCATTTTGAAATATCCTAGTTTTCAATTAAATAAAAAGGTCGCTGTAAAAAAGAGCCAAATGCCCGTTATCGATTTGACTAAAGAGAATTTGCCTTCTGGAGACTATTTTGTTTTAGTCAGTGGCGGTGGCCTTAACGCGTCGTTACCCGTGGCGTTTGGAGTTCACGATCAAGTGTTTCATAAAAAAATGGCCGAACATAAGGCGTTACTGGCAAATCAAAAAAAATCTGAATTGAAGTTATTAAATAATAACACCAAGAAACTATCTCGTATGCTTATCGATATTACAAAAGCGTATCAAATGGCTCATCATAAACCTTCGACTAAATCAAAAAAAATATGGAATAAGAAAGTAATAGCCTGGCGAAAAGATATTCAAAAAGAACTAAAATCAGTTAATGGAATTTCAGAGACAAAGAGACAAATATATATTTATCCTACACAACTTCTTCAGTTAAAATTCTTAGACCAAAAATTCACAAGTATTATAAAAGACTTCGATCAAAAGATGAAATCTAAGCGATATCCTGCAAGTGGCGATGACGTGACTAATTCATTTAAAAGAGAGTTGGGTAAGTTGGCTCATTCAATTCAAAATCTGAAATGATGAGATAGCACCAGGCGAGGATTTCGACTTTACTCACCTGGAGCATTCTTCATCAGCCCAAAAAGGCGTTTAATCTTGAATATCAGCAATCTTATCTCGAAGATCAGGCAGTCCCGGTTCTCGAGGTACTGCTTCGATGGCCACAAATGGGGGATCAAGTGGGTTTTCGTCATCATCCTCGCTGGCTACAAACCCTTTCCACTGAATGAGAGAGTGTTCTTTTTCTTCGACCGGCCAAGATGATGGAACCGGAAAAAGCCCTACTAATCTTAGGGTCGCAATTCTTGCCGTTCGCATATCAGAGAATTTTTCTTGGACACCCGTTCTTGTAAGTTCCCTTTGAACCCAATCGGGAATATGCCCAAAGGCATAAACAGTTGCTGTTGTATTGGGTGGCAATACGAATTTGGCGATCCGGGTGAAGTCACCGGTGACGTCAGTGACATGACCTTCAACTACGATTCTATTTGTAACTATGGGCCAAATTCTTTTAGTGAGATAAAATTGAGCTGCTGGGTCAGAAGAACCATCTCCCATACTAAAGAAAACCTTAAAGGCCGAGTGGGCTTGACCCATATGTGTAGCCCTGAAAGTAAATCCAACTGGGTAGGGCAAAATATTTTCAAATTGGTAGCGCTGCACAAGAAAATTGAAGGAATCATCGACAATTGGAGATACCTCTTTAAGAGTTATCTTTTTCAGAAAAATAGTGGGATGGCGATCAAAGTTTATTGTAATGGGTACTGACTTTGTCGCCTTTGATCCTAACGCATTGGTGAGGGTGACCGAAAGTGAGCAAGGTGATCGAATCGGAAGTTGGTTGAGGCCTTTAAATTCGTCTTCAGAAATATGAAAACTAAAAACTTTGATATCGGGAGTTTCTGCTCGTTTTCCCGGAATGACCAAAGGCCCACATTCCAACTTTCTTTCAGAAGAAACAATGGTCTGTATGTCTTTGGTTTGAATCTGCATTTCGGGGCCCGATTTTTCGTCGTCTCGTTTGATTTCGATTTTCGAGTCTTTGCTCATGAGTTTGATTTCCATGGGTTTGACTGAAAATTGAGGGCCTGGGTCTGACACGACTTGAGTTGGTGGTTTGGAACACGCGAGAGTGGTTAAAGCTATTGAAAAAGCTATTGCACGAGAATTATTAATTAGTCTAATCATAATTACCTCCCTATGATTGATTTAAGTAGGAGTCTCTATTGCAAACTTATGCCCTGCTCAGAAATAGAAATCATTTTGAAATGGCGTCCGACAGTTCGAAATTCGGACGTAGGCGGACGGATTTGATAGGTTAATATGAGTTTATGAGAGAAGAAAATTCAGGGTTGCAACATATTCCGGCACTGGACGGCGTCAGAGGATTAGCCATCCTTTTAGTTCTCATTCACCATGCCTTTTCAGTCAAAATCGGTGGCCGTACTGGGCTTGACGAATTCGTCGGAATCGTAACTGATAGCTTCTATTGTGGTGTGGATCTTTTCTTTGTGCTCTCAGGTTTTCTGATTACAAGAATACTTTTTTTCACGAAATCCAACCCAAATTATTTTAGAAATTTTTACGGTCGGCGGATCTTAAGAATTTTTCCTCTCTACTATGGTTTTTTAGTGATTTTCTTTTTTGTTCTTCCTAAGTTTTTTCATGGATTCAATGGACCTGGCGACCGTTGGCTTTACGCCCATCAGTTTTGGTTTTGGACCTACCTTCAAAATTGGTGGTTTATGGGCATTTGGCCCCATGAGACGTCAGATTTTCTCAACCACTTTTGGTCGTTGGCGGTAGAAGAACAGTTTTATGTTCTTTGGCCGTTTCTAATATTCTTATTAAATCGCACCAATCTAAAGAGACTTTGTGTAGGGATTGTCCTTTTGACGCTCTTGTCTCGATGCTATTTCTGGTTGCTTGGCCGTGAACCCATGCAAATCTTTGTGGGCACCCCGTTTAGATTAGATGGCCTTATGTTAGGGGCCTACCTGGCATTAGTTTTTGAAGACAAGAAAGACATAACACGTTTGGGAGAGATCATTAAATTTGTTTTTCCAGCTACGGTATTGTTTTTGATCGGAGTCATTGCTTTTCAGGGCAATCTTTATGGCTATTCCCCGGCGATCATTACAGTTGGATTGACGATATTAGAACTCCTATTTACGTGTATGGTTTTTTCAGTGATACAAGATGACCTGTACTTGCCATTTCTAAAATGTTTTAAATCTGATTTCATGAGTTTTTTAGGAAAATACAGTTACGCCATCTATGTCTTTCATTGGCCTATCATGAGAGTAGTCGGTGCTTATTACAATCCTGACATACTCCTACAATGGACAAATCATCAAGTTTTTGCTCGAACGGGATTTTTTGTTTTGACATCGACTTTAACCATCGTCATTTCTACTTTGAGTTGGTATGCATTTGAATCTAGAGCACTGAGACTAAAAAGGTATTTTACCTTTGAGAATACTTTTGATAGATCAGCTTGAATTTCTCATCGTCAGGAGAAAGGGCTAAGGCCTTGTTACCGTAATTTTCGGCCAGGTCCTTTTTGCCCATTCTGGAATAAATAACAAAGAGATTTTTAAATGGTTCTGGCAAATCAGTACCCGAGGCAATGGCTCGTTCAAATTTGTCGACTGCATCTTGGGTTCTGCCCCTTGGCAGTAAGAATACCCCAAAAGCGTTTAATAGTTCAGCTGAGTTTGGGTATAACAGAAGTCCATTATTATATAGACTTTCGGCCTCTCCAAATTTTCCGAGAGCTTCAAAGGATCTTGCCCCTGCGATGAGGGCATACCAACCCGGTGCCCTAGGGAGAATATCCATTGATTTTTCAATGCTTAGGATTGATTCCTCAAATTTACCCATAGAAAAATAAATTGAAGCCAGGTGGCCCCAAGAAGAAGACCGCCCTGAACTCTTGTCAGTAATTTGAGGAAATGTAGAGAGAGAAAAAAAAGAAAAAATAACGAAAGCGGGTACTGCTAGACTAGCCCAGTTGCGACTTTTGATTTTAGTAATAAGGTTATCAACAGCTAATCCGGCAAAAGGGAACAAAAGAACTACCACTAGCAATCGATACCTATCAGTAACGTAAAACATGATGACCGAAATCATGAAAACAATGGTGAATAAGCCTAAAATGAATCCATGTTTATAGTTTTTCAAACCGATGATGGCTCCCCACAACGCTAGGGCGGCGAGGAGTCCAAATGTGACAAGGGGGAGCGATAAAATGGACGTGAAGTTTTTGGTGATAAATCCCTGGTCGTAGTTATCAGGCTCCTCGTAATCATTCCAAAAAATCGCAGCTTTTTTAAGAAAAACTTGAAACCAGGCCATGGGATGACTAGCAATATAATTCCATGCCTGACCTGACCAATATTTTGAGACTTCAGAGGGTAGTAATTTACGGCCTACTGAATTTTCTGCAATTCGCGAAACGTCAATTTCTTCTCGGGCTGGATCCGTTGAGATTCCATCGGGATATATTCCGTATCCCGTTGATGCCTCGTTATTTCCTATAAAAAAATTAAATCCTCCACATGAATTGATTAAGACAAAATCTCCGCTTGTGTAGAGATTGTGAGCTAGAGTTAGAGACAATGGTAGGCTCATTCCCGCCGCAAACAGAGCTATTCTTTTTAAGGCAAACTTCTTATGTTGAAATAACCAAAATAGAAACAGAGGTGGAGCAAGAAGTAAAATATTTCCTCTAAAAAGTGCTGCTAGACCAAAGAGAATACCTGCCCATAAGAAATTCCATTTTTGGTTTTTTTCTTCAAGAATAACAAAAGCTAGTAAAAACCAGGCAAAAGTTAAAACACCGATTGTTTCTTTCATCAGGGGCGCGGTAAAAAAGATCAGTGGTTTATACAAGGCGACAAGAATGCCTGCTGATAATCCGGCTCTTGTTGAAAAGCATTTTGATCCGATGAGTGCGATCATTGAGCAAGTCAATGACCCTAGAAGCACTTGAATCCAAGAAACTACGTAATAACTATGTCCGAATATTCTATAAATAAAGGCAAGTAAATAGGGGTAGGCTGGCGATTGGTAAAATGCCGATTTACCAATAAAGCCTTGAGTCAAAACATCTTGGGCCCATTTATCATAAGATTGGGCGTCAATGAGAGGAAACCCGGCATAGGGCATAGAGTTCCATTGAAATATAAATACTGCCCTTACGACGAAAGCCAATAAAAAAATAAAAACGAGGCTTTGCGTTTTGATAACTTCAGGTGCTGCCTTAAGCAGCTTTTGTTTTTTCTTCATGGTGCTGAACCGGTAATTTAGTGTTGTTGTTTTTTCTTAGAATTTGAAACATCTCTTTTGTTCTCTGGGAAATGGAATTGAGAATGAATCCACTAAATAGGGATACTACTGAAGTTGTAATGAGAAAGTACTCTAATTGAGAGTGATATTTTATTTCAGGTAGCCAGTGGTGCATGGCCATAAATAGTCCAAAGGCGAAAATAGAAAAAGACCCAAAAAATGTCAGGGGTTTATAGTCTTTTAAAAGTTTTAGAATAGTATAGGCGATGATGGCCCCATCTTTGTAAGTACTGAGTTTTGAAAAACTCCCTTTTGGCCGAGAACGAAGATTTGCTGGAATTTCTAAAATTGTAAAATTATTTTCTAGAGCCTGAATGGTAAGTTCAGCTTCAATTTCAAATCCTTTGGCGTCAATGGCGATTCCTCTTGCCATGTTGCTACCAATAACTCGATACCCACTTAATATATCGCTCAATTGGCTCCTAAACGAAAGATTGAGTAATCCTGTGAGGGCTCGATTGCCCCAATGGTGAAATCTTCTAAATGAATTCTGTGTTCTCTCGATGCGATTTGCAACAGTCATATCAGCTTGACCATTTAAAACGGGGTCGCTGAGTTTTTTCCAATCGCCGACTTCATAGGTGTCATCGCCATCAATAATAATATAGGCATCAGCATCGACGGCTTCAAAAATTCTTCTCACCACATTACCCTTACCCTTAATCGGTACGGAAATGACATGGGCACCGGCGCGCTGAGCTAGGGAGGCCGTTTGGTCTGTTGAATTATTATCGAAGACAAAAATGGGTTTTCCAGGACAGTGATGCTTAATATCGGCAATAACCTTTTGGATGGTTAAGGCTTCATTATAACAGGGGATGAACCAGCCAATCCGTTGTTGATTCATATATAATCTATCGGAATTTTAGGCAAAAAAGTTGTCTCTTCGATTGTTCTTTAGCTATTTTATTAACCTGTAGTCCTTAATGGAAAATTTCACCTAGACAAATTACCAATCTAAAAGTTTTAAATGAAATCTAATTCGCGGCTTAGGTCTAAAGGGCTATTGGGCTTGCCTTTGGGACGTGCTTTGAGAAGAATCAGAATCTAAAATCTAGAGTGGAAGTTTAAATCTTTCTGTCGCTCGAACCAGAGCATCGGTGATGCCCACCTCATCGGCGGCATGACCTGCGTCGGCTATTATCTCAAGTTTTGCTTCGGGCCAGGCGCGCGAAAGATCCCAGGCATTTTTAAGGGGACAGACTACATCATAGCGCCCGTGCACAATGGCTGCCGGGATGTGCCTAATTTTTTGGACATTTTTAATGAGCTGATCGTCTGCAGTGAAAAAACTATTATTAATAAAGTAATGACATTCAATACGCGCAATAGAAACTGACATATGTTCTGAGCCAAACGCATCAATGGTTTCTTTGTCAGGAACTAATTTTATTGTTGCCCCCTCAAACTCGCTCCAGTGTTTTGCCGCAGTGACACGGGTTTTCTCGTCTTGGCTGGTGAGACGTTTGTAAAATGCTTTGATGAGATCACCTCGTTCTTCCATGGGAATGGGCTCGATATACTTTTCAAATTCATCAGGAAAAATAAGATCAATACCTTTTTGATAAAACCAAAGGAGTTCTTCTCGGCGGCATAAAAATACTCCTCTTAAAACGAGCGAAGTAACTCGTTGGGGATGGGTTTCTGCATACGCCAATGCCAAAGTACTTCCCCAGGAGCCTCCAAAAACCTGCCACTTTTCAATTTGAAAGTGTTTTCGAATTTTCTCAATATCGTTGACAAGGTGCCATGTGGTGTTTTCTTCTAGTGAAGCGTGGGGAGTGCTTTTTCCGCATCCCCTTTGATCAAAAAGTATTATTCGATAATGTTTTGGATCAAAAAAACGGCGATGCTTTTCTGAAAGACCTGCCCCTGGGCCGCCGTGGAGAAATACAACTGGTTGCCCTTGGGGATTGCCGGCTTCTTCTATATAAAGTTCATGGATTTCAGATACTCGAAGTCTATGAATCTTGTGGGGTTGAATTTCTGGAAAAAGTTGAAGCATAGGTTTTTTCTAGCCCGCCCTTTTGTGAGTGTAAACAGATATTCCTGGATTGGTTACCTCGTAGTGAAAGCATTCTTCAGATAAATTCTGAGCAGCAATTGACGCCATGAGCTATGGTTAGAATTTAGGTGAGCCATGGGGATTTTTGAGATAGCCTCCAAGTTGAAATATTAGAAAACCACAACTTGGAGGATTTCTATGTCATCGACACCGGTTCTATTCACCTACGGCGGAGCTTTATTTTTGCTTCGTTGGATTCATTTTATGGCGGGCGTTACATGGATTGGAATGCTCTATTATTTTAATTTTGTTCAAGGATCTTTTTTTGGCGAGACGGATCCCACGACAAAATCAAATGTTGTTCAAAAATTAGTTCCCCGGGCACTTTGGTGGTTTCGCTGGGGAGCCATGTTTACAATCATTTCTGGTGTTTGTTACATTGGTATGATGGGCCATGACTACCATAATTCCTGGGGGGTTTGCATTCTCACGGGTGCTTCTCTTGGTGTTGTGATGTGGGGTAATGTTTGGTTTGTGATTTGGCCTGCTCAAAAAGTGGTTATCAAGTCAGCCCAGCAGGTTGCAGCTGGTGGACAAGCAATTCCTGAAGCTGCAGCTCGTGGAGCGCGCGCCGGAGTTGCGTCGCGAACAAATGTTTTATTTTCTATGCCCATGTTATTTTTTATGGGCGCTGCATCCCATTTAGGACTTCAAGTTTCACCCCAAACGGATTTGACAATTTATGCTGTTGTTGTGGCTGTGATTATTGCGGCATTAGAGTTTAATGCTTTAAAAGGCAAGTCTGGCCCCATGACAACAGTCAAGGGAGTCATTCATTGTGGCTTGGGACTCGCTTTAGTTATGTATGCTGTGGCGGAATGTTTGACGAGATAGTTTGATGTCTGGAATTAACAAACGTGTGGCGGGCGGGCTAAGAATCAGGGCCCGCCATGGAAGACACTAGTATAGTGACCTATTTGTGATGGCTAATCTAAAAGTGGATAGTCATAAAGTCGGCATATTTTCAGTAGGACGCGGATATTTTGAACAGTGATCGACAGGCATTGATTCTTTTTCGTTTTAAACTATGCTGATAAGGAAGGTGCCAAAATTTTCACCCATAGGTTTGATTTTTAGCCTCCTGTTCCTAGGTGTATTTTTCGCTTTAAGCTATTACGTCTATTTTTTGGCTCCCGTAGAGGCGAATCTTTCGGGAGTATTCGTAGTTTTACCGGGTTTTCCTTGGTCTCTAATTGCTCCATATATCTGTAAGATGAATGGTGATACCCCGGCCGCAGTAAGATATATTGTCATGGGAGTTGTACCTGCTTTTATTAATGCGTTTATACTCTACAAAATTGGCAAGGCAGTCAGATCATAAAAGTAATGTCAATCGATAGCGGTTTAGTTTTAAGGGCTGGGATATACCGGTTAGCTTCTAAACAATTTGCTCTAGCAGCTGGCATTTAAGACAACGGAATTGGTAAAAACCATTCCTTAGAAATTTCCGTGTTCATTTTTTTGGGGGCGGCGGCCGTGGGACCTTTCAGGAGGTCCCGGCCAGCCGCCCAATAAACTATTCGTAGGGATTTGTGGATGTTCGAAGATTTCTGGTTTTGAGGCGTATTGAATCGTAGGCAAATCGCAATTTTTTAGAACATGAAACTCGACCCATCTAAGGAGTTCGGTAGTTGGATTTCGGTTTGGTTTCCGATTGGTGAGTGATTTTTGAATTTGAAAAATTATTTTCATTCTTTAAAATATTTCTCTTGGAGGGTTTTTGGTGAATTTCCTCGGATCACCCTAAAATATACGTCTATTGCCTCGTAGTATCTTTAGTGATGCGGCTATTTTCCTAAACCAAACTTTTTTCTCAAAAATTTCAAAAATCTAGTCTGTATTAGCCTGGTAGCACTTTT